>NYVR01000001.1 GCA_002684655.1 Planctomycetota bacterium
TCGGCCGGCTGCTAGGTCGCCACGCGTAGGTCGCCGTCGAGCTACGTCGACGCTGTCGAAGCTCGGCATGGTTGCCGTTACGCTTGCTCGCCCGATGGCCGAAGTGGATCTCTACCTGCCGATCAAGAAGTTCCTCCAGGGTCAGGGTTACGAGGTCAAAGGCGAGGTCGAGGACTGCGACATCGTCGCTGTGCGCGGGGACGAAGGCCCCGTCGTTGTAGAGCTGAAGTTGCAGCTCAACTTGTCGTTGATCTTGCAAGCCGTGGACCGGCTTGCGGTGAGCGATCGAGTTTATGTCGCTTTCCGGGTCGGCAAGCGACACAGCGCCTCATGGCGAGCGCGCGGCAAACAGGTCAAGAGCATGCTGCGTCGTCTCGGCCTCGGGCTCCTGACGGTCTCGGCGCGCGGGAAGGTGGAGGCAGTGCTAGACCCTGGCCCGTATCGTCCGCGCGTGGTTAAGGATCGCCGCGCGCGGATGCTCAAGGAGTTCGCTGAACGGATCGGCGACCCGGTCGCCGGTGGATCGATAAACAAGAAGCGGATGACTGCATATCGGCAGGACGCGCTTAGATGCGCCCTCGGACTAAAGCGAGGCGGCGTGACGAAGGTGAGCGCGTTGGCTGCGCAGACTGGCGTCGATCGCGCGGGTCCGATCCTCCGCGACAACCACTACGGTTGGTTCGAACGGGTCGAGAAGGGTTACTACCAGCTAACGCCTAGCGGCCGCGGCGGCATCGAGGAGTGGGCAGGCGTGATCGGGGATCTCGGTCTCGAGCGAGAAGGCGGCGCCTAAGGACCGACGCTTAGCGGGTCCTGCGACGCCGCTAGACGTTGAATCGGAAGTGGAGGACGTCACCGTCCTGGACCACGTATTCCTTGCCTTCGATGCGGTATTTGCCCGCGTCGCGCGCTGCGGCGACGTTGCCGCACGCGATCAGGTCGTCGTATGCGACCGTCTCGGCCTTGATGAAGCCGCGCTCAAAGTCGCCGTGGATTACACCTGCAGCCCTCGGCGCAGTGTCGCCCGCGCGGATCGTCCAAGCGCGAACCTCCATCTCCCCTGCGGTGAAGTAGGTCCGTAGGCCCAGCAGGTGATAGGTCGCCCGGATCAACGCGCCAGTGCCGCTCTCGTCGACGCCCAGGTCTGCGAGGAACGCCGCAGCGTCCTCGTCAGAGAGGTCGGTCAGCTCCGCTTCAATCTGTGCAGAGATCACGACGGTCTCACAGTTCAGCGTTTGAGCGGCATAGTCGCGGACCCTCTTCACGTATTCGTTGTCGTCAGCCCCCGCCAGCTCGTCGTCCTTGACGTTGCACGCGAAGATCACTGGCTTCATCGTCAGCAGTTGAAAATGCTTGGCGATCTTGTGCTCGTCGTCGGTTAGGTCGCAGAGGTACGCCGGTTTGCCGTCGTCGAGCAGCGGCTCTAGCTTCTTCAAGATCGGCATCTCGGCCACGGCGTCTTTGTCGCCGCGCTTATGCAGCTTGGCTTGCTTGTCGACGCGCTTCTGGACGGCCTCGAGGTCGGCCAGGACGAGCTCGGTGTTGATCACGTCGATGTCGCGCACGGGGTCCACGGTCCCTGAAACGTGGTGGACGTCCTCGTCCTCGAAGCATCGCACGACTTGGACGATGGCGTCGACTTCGCGGATGTGGCTTAGGAACTTATTGCCGAGGCCTTCACCGGACGCGGCGCCGGAGACCAGCCCCGCGATGTCGACGAACTCGATCGTCGCCGGGATCACCTTGTCTGTCTTGGCGATCTCGCGCAGCGGCTCGAGGCGGCTGTCCGGAACGGTCACGACGCCGACGTTCGGGTCGATGGTGCAGAACGGATAGTTGGCGGCCTCCGCCTTCTGCGTGCGCGTGATCGCGTTAAACAGGGTCGACTTGCCGACGTTCGGCAAGCCGACAATTCCTGTCTTGAGCACCATTAGTTGCTGGCGACCACTTCTTGGATCGCCTTGGTCAACGCCGGCACGATCTCGAAGGCGTCACCGACGATGCCGTAGTCGGCGACCTTGAAGATTGGCGCGTCTGCGTCCTTGTTGATCGCGACGATGGTGCGGGCTGTGCGCATGCCGGCTAGGTGCTGGATAGCGCCGCTGATGCCGATGGCGAAGTACAGCGGGGGGCTGACGACCTTGCCCGTCTGGCCGACCTGCTCGCTGTGTGGGCGCCAGCCTGCGTCGACGACCGCGCGCGACGCGCCGACCGCGGCCACGCCTGGGCCAAAGGCTGCCGCTAGCTCTTCGATGATCTTGAAGTTCTCGGGCTCTTTCAGGCCACGGCCGCCTGAGACCACGACCTTCGCCTCTTGCAGCGGCGTCTTGTCTCCGCCTGCAGCGATGATCTCCTTTACGACCGAGAGCAGGTCACCCGACGGCGCGTCCACCTTCGCGATCTCTGCCCCGTCTCCGCCGCTGGCCACGGCGAAGTTGTTGGGCCTAACTGTCGCGCAGAACGGCGACTTGGTTGCCTTTACGGTCAGCGTGGCCTTGCCGGCGAAGACCGGCTTCTTTGCGCCGAAGACGCCGTCGTCACACGTGACGTCGACGACGTCGGTGATGACGCCTGTCTCAAGCAGCGCGGAGACGCGCGGGAGCAGGTCCTTGCCCATGGCCGTGTGGGCCATAAGCACCGCGGCTCCATCGTGGGTCCGGACCTGTTCGGCGACGGCCTTGGCGTAGGCGTCGCCCGAGTAGTGCGCGAAGGTAGCACCTTCGATTGTGACGACCTTGTTCGCGCCGCTGGCGGCGAGTTCTCCTGCCGCCGCGTCGAGGTCGTGGCCGCAAGCGACCGCGACGACGTGTCCACCTGAGCCCTTTGCGAGCTGTTGGGCGGCGGTGACGGCTTCGAGGGACGGGCGCTTGAGGGATCCCTCGCGCACCTCAGCGATGACGATGATGTTGCTCATGATTGGGTCTCCCTTTGATCAAATGGCCTTGGCTTCGTTGCGGAGGAGCTCGATCAGAGCGGGCACTGCGTCCGCGCCCTCACCGATGATTTTGCCCTCGGCGCGCGGCGGGGGCAGCTCGAGCGAAACGACCTCCATCGCGGCGTCAGGCAGCTCGGCGGGCATCTCTTCGAGCGGCTTTTTCTTGGCGGCCATGATGCTCTTGAGGTTCGCTGGTTTGGGCTCGTTGAGGCCTTTGTTGCAGCTGATGACCGCCGGCGTCTTACAGGTGACGACTTCGCGCGCGCCTTCGATGTCACGCTCGGCCGTGAAGGTTCCCTCTGCTAACTCCAGCTTGCTGACTTCGGTTACGCAGCCATAGCCAAGTCGCGCGGCGAGGTTCGAAGCCATCTGGTTGTTGTCGGCGTCCGTGGCCTGCTTCCCGCACAGCACGATCTGAGCAGGGTTGGCCTTGATCCAAGTCGACAGCGCCTCTGCGGTGGAGGCGCCATCGTAGACCCAGTGCTCCGTGGTCAAGAGGACGGCCTTATCTGCGCCGCGAGCCAGGGTGCCGCGCATTTCTTTCTGCGCTTCCTTCGGGCCGATCGTGATCGCCGTGACGGTAGCTTCGCCAAGCTGCTCTTTGAGCAGTCGAGCTTGCTCCAAGGCGAACTCGTCGTAAGCGTTCATTTCGAACGTCACGCCGCTGGTCTCGATCGACTTACCGTCTGCGGCGATCTTGATCGCCGTGTCGGTCGCCGGAACACGCTTGATACAGACAACAATGTCCATGGCTGGTTGGAAAGGTTGGGGCCTTGAGTAGGGAACTCCGCGCGTTTTGCGGGCAAGCAGTCTACCGATGACAACCGCGGGGTCGACCCGAAATTACCGCCCGATGTCAGCAGGGTGAGAGCCCGGCGTTATGGGGCCTACGCTGAAGTCACCCGGCTGGCCGCAATCTCCGGTTTGCGTGACCACTCCGAGAGGTCGCGTCCCAGGAAGCGCGCCAACTCCCGGTGGGGGCCTTCGAAGAACGCGAGGTAACGGTCGCGCACTTTGTCCGTCAGCGGCGTCGGGGGCATCGCCGCGGACGTCGACCGGCCAACACGAGTCGCAGCGAGCGCTTTGTAGGCACGATTACGCCACGAGCGTGGCATGCGTTGAATGAGCGGTCCGATCAGCGGGATGCCCGTGAAGCGCCCTGTGATCTGTCGTCGGATTTGGTGAGCGATGTGGCGGTCGCTGACGTTCGCTCGGTTATCCGCCTCCGCTCGGATCTCCGCCGCGTCAGAGTCGATCTCGAGGAACGTGCAGATGTCGCGCAAGGACTGGAGCGGGTTGCGCTTGAAGTCGGTGGTCAGCAAGACGTGCATCGACGAACGCGGATCGTGATCTAGGTATCGCTCGATCTGCCGCATGTACAAGCTCGATTCGATGCACATCGGATCTTCTTGAACGTGCTCTTCGAACGTCTTGCTGAAAGGTTTGCCAGGATAGGGCTCGCGCATATAGCGATGTATGTAGTGCGAGTAGGCGCGCTCCCAAGGGTGTCGAAGGATGTAGACGATCTTGGCGGATGGAGCGTGCTGCGCCATGCGCGCTGCAGCGTCGGGGACCTGCGGTCAACGGCTATAGCTCGTGCTGGCGTCGACGCAGAGTTCGTCGGAGCCCGCGCCTGCATAGAGGCGCTTGTACCAGTCGACGCCCTTGGCATAGTTGTCATCGAAGGAGAAGAGCGACGGCTCCTTGTGGATGCCGTGGAGCTGTTCGACGCGCCAATCGAAAACGTTCGGGTGTCTACAAAGCTGTAGAAAGAGGTGAGTCGTCGCGGACTTTGCCGCGCCGATGACCATGACCTCTGGAACTCGGCCTCTTGGAGAGTCCGTGCGGTCTCTTTGATCCGCGTGTGCCATAGCTTTCTCTGCGCGACATTGCGCCACGGACAGCGCCCGATCAGACAATAGCGCCGCTGCTACGGAGCATCTGGGCGACGAATAGGAGCGCGCGCGGTTGCGGTGCGGCGCTATGCAGGTCCTGAGCTGATATCGACCTTGTGGGCGGCGCCGATCACCTCTCGGACGTAGCGCGGAACGCCGAAGCCAGGCAGCCTCGTGCGCAACTCGGCGATGAGCTCTTGGCCGCGCGCGACGGGGACCTCCCAGTGCTGGGCTCCGGTCACTGGATCTAGCTGGTGCAGATAGTACGGCATGACGCGAGCGTCCATCAGCCGACGCGAAAGCTCCGTCAGCGTGTCGGCGTCGTCATTGACGCCGCGCAAAAGAACAGTCTGGTTCAAGACCGGAACGCCGCTCTTGACCAGTCGCAACAGCGCGGCGCTGCACGCGTCGTCGATTTCGTTGGGGTGGTTGCTGTGCACGACGACGGTCGGCGCGAGGCGAGTCTGGCTGAGCCAATCCAGCAGCGCGTCGTCGACTCGGTCCGGGATTACGATCGGCAGGCGCGTGTGTATGCGCAGGCGGCGCAGGTGTTCGATATCCTCGAGCTGTTCGACCAACTCGGCGAGCCATCGGTCGGGCCGCATCAGCGGGTCACCTCCGGAGAACAAGACCTCCTCGACGTCGGCGCTGCGGCGAAGTTCGTCGAGCGCCGGTTGCCATTGCGCGAGTCCGGCCGGGCTGTTCTCGTATGGAAACTCGCGGCGGAAGCAGTAGCGGCACGCGACTGCGCAAACTCCCACGATGATCAGCAGCGCGCGGCCGTTGTATTTCTGCAGCAGCCCCGGCGCCCGCGTCGCGTCGCCGTCACCGCACGGGTCGGCGACGAAGCCTTTGGCGGGGGCCGCGAGCTCGTCCGCGGTGGGTAGCACCTGTGCGAGCAAGGGGTCGTTGGGGTCACCGGGGCGCATGCGGTCGGCGAACGCCTGCGGCACAACCAGCGAGAACTTGGCGGCCGCGCGGCGCGCGTTCGCGCGCAGGTGGTCGGGCAGGCCCAGCCGCCGGATCAGCTCGTCAGGGTCTCGGATCGCGCGCCGGAGCTGGTCCCGCCAGGTGCCGCGGTTGGTGCGCGCGGCGTCGTTTAGTTCTGCTTGGATTTGGCGTTCCACTGGCGGATGAGGGCTCGTTTCGATATTCGTTTTCGCCGCTATGGCTTCCTACGGCACGAGTGATTTTAAAAAGGGCCTCAAAGTCCAGATCGAGAACGAACCCTACCTGATGGTCGACCTTGAGTTCATGAAGCCGGGTAAAGGCCAAGCGGTCTATCGCGTGCGGCTCAAGAGCCTGACGACGGGTCGCGTCGTGGACAAGAATTATCGTAGCGGCGATTCGCTAGAGGTCGCGGACGTCGAGGAGAAGACCATGCAATTCCTCTACAAGGACGCAACGGACTTCCACTTCATGGACGGCGAGAGCTTCGAGCAGTTTCAGGTGAGCGCGGACGCGGTCGGTGACGCGTCGAAGTGGCTCAAAGATGAGATGGAGTGCGACGTCGTCATGTGGAACGGCTCGCCGATCACGGTGACACCGCCTGCGCACGTCGAGATGAAGGTGACATACACCGAGCCGGGCGCCAAAGGCAACTCCACCGGCAACGTCCAGAAGCCAGCGACCGTTGAGACGGGCGCCGAGCTGATGGTGCCGATCTTTATCAACAACAACGACGTCGTCCGCGTCGATACGCGCACCGGCGAATACGTCGAACGCGTCTCCAAGGGTTGAGCGCGGACGGTCGCGTGACCGCCGAAAAGATTGAGCGTCTACGTAGGCGAGCGGACCTCGTGGGGCGCGCCCGCAGGTTCTTCGAAGCGCGCGGCGTAATGGAGGTCGACACGCCGCTGCTCGCCGACGGAGTCGTCGTTGAAGCGCACATCGATCCGATCCCTTGCGAGGTTAGGGTCGGCGCCGGCGCGGCGGTTAAGCGCCGCCTCTTGACCTCTCCAGAAGGCCCTATGAAGCGGCTGCTCGCGCAGGGCTCTGGTCCGATCTATCAGTTTGCACACGCGTTTCGTGATGGAGAAATGGGTCGGCGTCACGCGGTCGAGTTCACCATGCTGGAGTGGTACCGTCCGGGCCTTGACCACATCGAGCTAATGAGCGAGGTCGAAGCGCTGGTTCAGGAGCTCATACCCGAGACGGGAGGGGCACGTTTCGATCGCGTCACATATCGCGAACTGTTCCGTGAGTTCGCGTCGATCGACCCGTTTGAGACTTCGGTCGGCGCCATCGGTGAGCGGTGTGCTGCCCTCGGCGTGGACGTTCCACAAGGCTTCGGCGACGGCACGGTCGACGACGCTCTCGATCTGATTCTCGTGAGCCACATCGAGCCGACGCTCGCCGCTGAGCGGCCGCTGTTCGTTCATGGTTACCCGCCGTCGCAGGCTGCGCTGGCGCAGGTCCGCGTCCCGACCGATGAACAGCCGGCGACCGCGGATCGCTTCGAGCTATATCTTCGCGGCGTGGAGCTCGCCAACGGTTACCACGAGTTGATTGATGCCGACGAACAACGTCACCGCTTCGAGGAGGCGAACCGCGCCAGGGTTGCGTCGGGGCGCGCCGCGCTCCCGATTGACGATGCGCTGCTCGATGCGCTGCGCGACGGCTTCCCGCCGTGCGCGGGCGTCGCGCTCGGCTTCGACCGGCTGTTGATGCTGGCGCTCGGTCTAGACCGCATCGGCGACGTCTGACGAGCTTTGCGGCGGGGGCGTTTCTGGCCGGATCGAGCTTAGGCTTCCGATGTGGCGTAGGGCGATCGCGGTGTTCTCTGCCCAGCGATCGACGTCTATTCCATCGGTGTTGTCGCAGCTCGACTTAGGCCGTTGGCGTCGCGGCGCATCCGAGTAAAATAGATCCCGTCTCTTTCGTCATGGAACGATCCTTTCCAACTCTCGCGAGGCTGCTGCTCAGCAGCGCGTTCTTCGCCCCAGGCGTCTTCTGTCAGGAAGCGTCGGCGAAGGATGAGGCGACGCAGGCGTTGAAGGTCAAGATCGACCAAGCGATCAAAGACTACGAAGCTATCCGCAAGGACAAGACGAAGGTGGCGCAGCGTCGTCGCATGCTCGGGTGGATCGGCGAGATCGACTCCCCTCGGGTCACCAAGTATCTCCAGGCCGAGCTGGCACGTCTCTCGCGTTATCCCTCGGGCGTATTCGTGATCGACGCCATGTCCAAGCGCCGGCGGCCCGGGGTCAAGGCGGACCTCATGCGTTCGCTCAAGCGCGCAGACGCACATTTGACCGTGCGCGTCGCAGCGACAGAGGCGCTGTTTGAGTTCGGTGAGGCGGCGACGGCAGAGTTGCTCGAGATTGCTAGCGATTCCAAGAACGTCAAAGTTCGGCAGGGGGTGTTGAATGGACTTTCGCGCTGCGACTCCGAGTTGGTTCGTCGAGAGCTGGCGCGCTTGACCAATAACGGCACGCACGCGAACCGTCGCTTCATGCTGTTGAACACTGAGACCATCGTCGGTGACGCTGTCATCGATCGAGCCCGTGAGAAGGCAGTCAAACAAGGAAACCTGCTGGGGGCCTCGACGGCGTGGCGGATGCTCGCAGAGCAGAGCAACCCGCGCGCGCTTACGCTGACGCTGGACGTCATCGAACGCGTCTACGACGTGCCCGACGCGCTTGCTGCCGCCGAGCTGGTCCGCGGCCTCGCAGCCGTAGGAGACGCGGACTTCTACCCAGCGCTGCTGCGCTTCGGCGCAGTGCGGGGCCGCGCTGTGCAGCAGGCGCTCAAGGTCGCGGCGGGCAGCGCCGCAACGCAGCCAGAGTTGATCGATTTCTTGATTGAGGACGGCTTAGAGTCAGAAGTGATGGCTGAGCGAATGGCCGCGAAGACCCTGCTGTCGCAGGCTTCCGCGGCGGCGCTTCAGCCGCTGGTCGTGAAGGTCCGTAAGCGGCTCAAGCGGAGCCGTCGGAAGACGCTCGACACTGCTTCGGATCTTCACGAGCTGTTGTCCAAGGACCCGACGTGGGTGCAAGACCTCGCATCGATGGTCTCAGCTTCTGACTTGGAGAGCCGCATGCTCGGGCTGGCGCTGCTGCTTGAGATGAAGTCGCCAGCGGCCGTCACCGCCGCTCAGAAGTGCCTCAAAAACCGCGCCTGGGAGCTCCGATCACTCGCTTTCCGCTACCTCGCTGTAAACCGCGACGTGACCTCGATACCGGCGCTGATCAGTCGCTACGGCGTCGAAGACGGCCGGCTTAAGCATGAGCTCGACGCGGCGTTGTTCGTCCATACAGGTAAACGATGCTGGAGTCGTGGTGACTGGAGCCGCTGGTGGCGAAACAACAAAGAAGGCTTCGCGCTGCCGCACCCGAATACGGTCAAGGCCGGAGGCACGACCAGCGGCGGCCAGACCGTCAGCTACTACGACATCCCGCTGGTCAGCGCTCGCATTGCCTTTGTGGTCGACTACAGCGGCTCGATGGGCGCGAAGGTGGGCACAGACCGCAAACGCACGCGGCTCGACGTCGCCAAGAAGCAGCTGATCTCGGTCTTTTCCGCGCTACCTAAGACCCACAAGGTCAACGTCATCTTGTTCGAGAGCAACGTCGATCCGATCTGGAAAGAGGTCAGGCCTCTGACCAACAGCAACCGCCGCGAACTTCTGGAAGAGGTGCAAGCGGTCAAGCAGACGGGCGGGACCAACATGTTCGACGCCATCGAATATGCGTATCAGGACCCCGAGGTCGACACGATCTATCTGCTGACTGATGGCGACCCGGCCTCCGGCCGGTTTACGGAGCCGGCGGAGATTCTTGAGCAGATCCGGTTGATGAACCGTGCCCGACAAATCGTCATCCACTGCATCTCGATAGGGAAGCGCTCTCAGCTGCTGAAGGACATCGCCGAACTGACCAACGGCAGCTACAAAGAAGTTCGCTGACCCGCCGGCGGCCTTAGCCAGCCACGCGAAAGCGCTACTTGACGAAGTGCTTGATCGCTCCGACCACGTCGACCTGCTCCGCCTCGGTCAGACCTTGGAAGATCGGCAGCGCCAGCGAACGACGGCTCGCCTCCTCGGCGACCGGGAAGTCGGCGGCGTTATAGCCCAGGGATTCGAAGCAGGGCTGGCGATGGAACGGCACGGGGTAGTAGATCGCGCAGCCGACGCCTTGCTCGCGGAGGTGCTGGATCGCCGGGTCGCGTTGCTCCTCTGGCACGTGCAGCACGAACTGGTGATACGCGTGCCGATCCGTGTCCGTCGGCAACTCTGCCCACTCCATCAGGTCGGCCTCCTCGAACAACCGACGGTAGTTGGCGGCGTTCTGCCGGCGGATCTCGGTGACCTCGTCCATGTCGCGGAGCTTCACTCGCAGCGCAGCGGCCTGCATCGCGTCCATGCGGAAGTTGCCGCCGATCGTGTGGTGTAGGTACTGCTGCGCCATGCCGTGGTTGCGCAGCAGCTTGCAGTGGTCGTAGAACTCGGTGTCGTTGGTGGTCATGAAGCCGCCGTCGCCGAGGCCGCCAAAGTTCTTGGTCGGAAAGGTCGACCATCCAGCGCAGAGGCCGTGGCCGCCGAGCATGCGTCCGTTGTGGCGCGCGCCGATCGCCTGCGCGGCGTCTTCGATGAGCGGCACCGAGTAGTCGCGGCAGATTCGAACGACAGCGTCGACGTCGAACGCGGCGCCGAAGAGGTGGACGCCGACAACCGCCTTCGGGTTGTCGCAGGCCTTCAGGGCTGCCTCTAGGCGTTCGGGGTCGATGTTCTTGAAGGTCGGCTCAGCGTCGACAAAGACCGGCGTCGCGCCGGTGCGGGCGACCGTGCCGGCAGTCGCGAAGAACGAGTAGGTCGGCAGCACGACTTGGTCACCCGGGCCGATGCCCAACGCCATCATTGGCGCGAGCAGGGCGTCTGTGCCTGAGGACATCGTCAGTGCGTGCTTACACCCCAGATAATGCGCCAGCTCTGTTTCGAGGTTCTCGACCTCGGGCCCGAGGATGTAGTGGCCGCTGCGCACGACGCGCACGATGGCTGCTTCGATTTCGGCGAGCTGCGCTTGGTTGCGCGTGAGGTCGATCAGAGGAACCGGCATTGGCGCCGACAGAATAGGCCTCTCGACGCGGGGCGAAAGGGCTCAATTCGCGTTCAGTGTCCCGTTGCGCCACCGGTCCGCGAGCGAGTAGATCGGTTCGCAGAGCAGATCGGCCACCGACATCTCGGCCATCTGGTCCTCTTCAAACGAAGGCTCGGTCTCGGTGACCGCATCGGCCAGCGCCTGGTAGCGGTTTCGGTATCCGCTGAGCAGGCTCCGCAGATCAGAGGCAGGCAGTCGTTCGTGCAGCTTGACGTGAATCAATGTGAGCCCGATAGCACGGCTGTCTTTGACCTCGGGCACGATCACCACGATTCTGCCGTCGTTGCGGCCCCTCGCGACCATGAGCTTTTTCTCGCTGGCGACAAGGTGCTTGGTGCCGCGCAACTCGGGGTTGGCCTCGGTCCGGGACGTGATCTCTGCGGCGACGCCGCTGCGCTCGGTGACCGTGATCGTCGCGCCCTCATCGTCCACAGACCCGGAGATAGCGTATCGCGTGCTGCCTAACACTGAGGCGACGGCTCTTTCGATGCTGGCGAGCGCGCGCAGGTCGGCGTAGCTGAGGTGGTCGCGGCTGGCGCCAGCGGCCAACGCTGCCTTGACGAAGCGGTTGACCAGCAGGGCTTCGTCGCTGCGCGAGATGCCGACGGTGACCGTCTTGGCTTGATGTTTGATCGCGTCGATCGGGCGAGTCAGTTGATCGATCGCCGTCGTGAGCGTCTCTGTCAAGCTGTCGATGACCGCGCCGGGTGTGCCCGGCTGGCCGTGCTCCGCGGCGAACGAATCCAGCGGCGTCAGCGCGAGCGCGTAGCTGCACAACGAGCTGACCTTCGTCACGGCGCTCGCTTCGAGCGTGCCGTCGTAACGCCCTGCCGACAGGTCGGATCGGAAGATCTTCCAGTGCGGCCGAAGTTGCTGCGCGAGGCTGTGTAGGGCGGCCTCCGGCGGCAGGTCTGCCGCACACGTCGCCTCGATCGCGACGCGCATGCGCCGGAGCGGGGTGGCCAGCTCGTCGATAGCCAGCGCGGCTCGGTATCCAAACAGGTGGCCAGCCATCGTCGACAGGATGTAGGCCAGCGACGGGTGGGTGTCCGGCACCTCGATCACCCCGTCGGCGCGGTCGAAGCGTGTTTGACCGGTCGTCGCGATCACGATCGGCGCGGCCTTGTGCGCTTTATAGATCGCGACCTCCTTAGCGACATCGTCTGCAGTCGAGCCGTCCATACCCGCGGCGCAGCAGAGGATCATTGGCTCGGACGAGAGGTCGATATGCTTCTTGTCCTCGGTCGCGTCACACGCGATCGACTTATAGCAGAGCTCCGAGAGCTTGATCCGGATCTCGGCGGCTGCGATGTGGTTCTTGCCGTTGCCGACGAGCGCCCAGTAGCGACGTGGAGGAGCGAGTGACCCTGCCAGTTCGGTGATGCGTTCGTCTTGGCTCAGCACCTCCCGCATCGCTGCTGGGAGCTCTAGCATCGCCTCGAGCAGTTCATGCTCAGACTCGTCGTCTTGGCAGCCTGCCGCGCGCGCGAGCGCTAGGGCTAGCAGCTGTCCGGCAGCGCACTGTGCGTAGAAAGCTTTGGTGCTGGCTACGCTCATCTCGACGTCGCGGCCGTCTGATGTGTATACGACGCCGTCGGCCTTGTCGGTGAGGTCGCTGCCGCGCCGGTTTACGACCGCGATGACGACTGCGCCGCGGCTGCGTACGAGGTCGACGGTGCGGTTGGTATCGGTCGTCGTCCCCGACTGCGAGATGGCGACCACGATGTGGTCGCTCATATCGTCGGCCATGCCGAAACCTGACAGCTCGGTCGCGGGCTTCGCTTCTACGGCCACCTCCGTTCGAGAGAACGCGTCCGCGATGGCGCCGGCGATCGCTTGGCCCGCGACGGCGGCTGTTCCTTGACCGATGACGATGATGCGTCGCACGCGACCCTGCTTTAGCGAGTAGGCGACCTTGGGCGGCAGTGAACTCTCGGGGAGCGTCACCCGGCGGCGACCGTCGCTCAGCGAGACTCGTCCACGGAGCGTCTTCTCGAGAGATCCGGGGGACTCACTGATCTCCTTCATCAAGTAGTGCGGGTGGTCTCCGCGGTCGATGTCGCGGGTCGTCACGCCCGCTGCAGCGAGATCGCTTGCCGCGACGGACAACTTTGTCGCGTCGTAGGCGAGGCGCTTCATGCCCGAGATGTCGCCCGCTCCTGCGCGATCGAGGACCACGACTTGCCCGCGCGAAGCGGCCGCGTTGTCGGGGTTTCCAGCCGTCTCGCCGTCCATTCGCAGATAGCGATCACAGTGTTCGACGACCCCATACGGCTCGCTCGCAACGACGAACATGTCCTCGGCAAGTCCGACATAGAGGGCTTGGCCGGATCCGCGCAGAGCTAGCGCCAGTTGGTCCGGGCTCGCCGTCGACGCTGCGCCGATCGCGACAGATCCTTCGAAGGCGCCGACGGTGCGACGGAACGCGTCGCAGAGCACGTGACCGGCTTGCATCTCGCGCGACACCAGCACGGGGATCACCTTGGCGTCTGTTGAGATGGCGTCCGGAATATGGAGGGCGTGCTGCTCGATCAACTCGTGGTGATTATCGACGTCGCCATTGAGCGCGCCTATTACGTATGGTCGTTGCGGACCGTCGACCTCTTCGTGGTTTAGCGGGTGCGCGTTTGCTTGGCTTATGATGCCGACGCTGGCCCAGCGCGTGTGACCTAGCACCGTTGTTTGAACCTCGCGCTCTCGCAGCGCCGCTTGCAGCAGATCGTCCGAGATGATCGCGTCTCGCAAAGCAGCCACGTTGTCGCCTAGCTCGCCTATCTCTGCCGCATGCTTGTAGACGAAGTTGAAGCTACCGTCAGCGCAACGCGTCGACTTGTTGCGGAAGAGTTCGTCGTTCGTCCTAGATGTCAGCAGGCGTTTTAGGTGCGGCTTTTCGAGGTCAACGCCGCTGACTATCACGGACAATCCCGCAGAGTCTCGCCCGCGCACTTCGAGTCGATCTAGCGCAGCCAGGGCCGTCTGCAGCGACGAGAAGGCGGCCGCTGCGCGTTGGTGGGGGATGTGTCCGCCAGCGAGCGCGCGTACGGCCGCCGCGTGGGCGGTCCTGTCGCGCTCAATGGCCCACAGTTCGTCACGGACGCGGACGAGCGCCGCGTTGCGCTGTTCTACGTCGGTACAAGCGTCGCGATTATGCGCTCGCTCGAGCTCTTCGGTGCGTTTTTGTAAGCGCGCGGCGCCGGTCTGCAGAGCCTCGACGAGCGCGTCATTCTCAAGCATCGTCCAGAGACCCGGGGTGCCTCGCAGCTCAAGGTCAAGGCTACACAGCGCGTGCGCGGCGGCGCTCAATTGCTCGGTCTCCGAGCTATCGCGGAGCTCATTTTCAGCCGCTGATAGCAGCGCGAGCAGACGTTCAGGTGTTGGGGGTGCCCTGCGGCTGTCTCGGCCCAGAACGGCGATGATGCCACACATCGAAAGGTCTTCTCCTAGGGTGGGCGCTATCGCCCTTCGAATTGCCCGAGGCCTCGGCGCAGTTCGGACGCGCGCTCGGTCTCACCATGATCATCGAGCGCTTGGGTGAGCCGCTTGAGCCAGTCCGTGACGGACGCAGGCATCGACGCGGGCGCGATCTTCGCGTTGGTCCTGCTGGCTTTCTGTGAGATGCGTAGGCTGTCGCAGATCACCACACCGACGCTCTTCTCAAGCGCGATCGATGTACGATTCGCCGACAGTTTTCGCCACGTCTCGTCGTCGATCTGAACAGACTCCGCTCCATCGAGGCCGAAGTAAACCGTGCCGTCGTCGGACCACTGGACGAACTTGTCACCGAACTTGCAGGACAGTATCTCGATTCCGCCAGCTGCGGCGGCGACGAGGTCCGTGCGCGGCTCGGGTGACAGCAGTGTTTGTTGCGAGCGCGCTTCGACGACGGGCAAGATCGCGGCGATTGCTTTTTGTTTGTCCCCTGCTTCGAACGTGGGGAAGTCGTCGCCGAGCCAGCGACGCATCGACTTGCTAGCTTCGGTCGCCAAGTTCGCGCCCCAGGGCGTCCCTAAGAACGTGCGCTCGTTCGCCAGCGCGTCGATCAGCGGCTGCATCGGCGGCGTCACGCCGGCGGCGAGGAGTAAGGTCGCGAGGCGCACGCGCGCGCGCGGGTCATGTTCGGGGAGCCAGAAAATTTCGTCGACCGGATTTCCGCCGAGGATCAGGCCGAAGCGTGCGTGCGAACGCATCAGCCAAGCAGGGTCGTTCTCAGCGCGGGTCGACATCAAGTACTCAACTTGGTCGACCGGTAGGCCTGCGGTGGCGCCTGCCGCCTCGATCTCTCGGTATGTTGGCAGTCGGAGCGCGAGGCCGCGCATCGCCGAGGAGCGCCAGTAGAAGTCTGGGTTCATCGTCCACGACCAGAGCAGGCGTGAAACCTTTGCTCCGCCGTCGCCGCTGTCGGCGATCGCGTCTACGAGCGAAGCTGGGAGCGCGTTGAGGCCCGCTTCGGCGGCGTATTCTTCGACTGCGGGGACTGCTGCGTCGCCGCCGGCGGCGACCTTGCGGGCCGCTGCGAGCCTGATGCCGTACCGTCGCGAGGTGCAAGCCTTGCGGACGTGGCGCGCCCAGTCCTCGTTTGTCGGATCTTGGGGTCGCGCTGCGCACATCGCGACCGTCGGCGTCGCGAGCACGACAGCGACCAGAATATGCACGGGGTTTGCGCTGCTCACTGTGTCGTCGTCACCTCGTCGGCGTCCATCTGGTAGATCATGATGACGACGTCTTCTTCTTTCTCTTCGCCTACGAAGAGCGTGCCGCGCACCGTCACGACGCCTTCGTGTAGGTCTTCAGTCTCTCCTTCGGGGAGCATGCAGAAGATGATCTCGTTCATCTTTGGCGTGCCTGTGCAGCCGCAGTTGTCGTTGATCAGCATGAACGAGTTGACCGGGCCGTCACCCGGAAATTCACGCCGCATAAAGCCGCGGACCTTTACTTCTTGCTCGTCGAAGGCGGTCACCTCCTTGGGCAGCTGCATCCCCTCTACGTAGTCGAACCCTGCGAGCACGTCGAAGCCGACGGGCTCGGGATCGCTGGCAGCGACGGTCAACAGCAAGAAGGCGGCAAGCGGACGCAGCATCGGCATTTCGAACAACCGGGGCCGAGCAGTGTAACAAGGAGCCGCTGGCGACGCAGGGTCTTCCCGTGTGCGTGTCCGAGGGCGCTAGCCATGTTCGCAGAGGATCGGTTGGAGCCAGAGGTGGGGTGGGTGATCGCCGCAGCCACGGCGCGACGTCTGCAGCGGCGTCGGTCTGGCGAGGGCATGTCGACAGGTCGCGAACGGGAGCGGGCTGGAGATGTCTGGCGACAACCACCGGCTCTGGTTTGGGTTCGGGATACCAGGATTGAGCTGCGAGCGATCGGGGGCGCCGTCCGCGCAGCTTGACAGGTCGGTGAGCAGGGCGCCGCTGCTTCGCCGTCGCCCTGTCACGCGGCAGCGGTGACGAGCTGGGTCTAGGCTGCGCTGAAGCACGCTTGCGCGCTGCGCGCGAGCGGACTACTTCATTGGGTGTCGGTCGGTCTGCGCGCGCGTGCGCGGCGGGATCTAGCTCGTAAATTCACTGCCTCATGTATTTTTGCGCCGCTGGCCTCGTTCTTCTGCTGCCGTTCGTCTTCCTGTTTTGCCAGGCCTTGACGTTCGCGCTTTATGAGGGCGCATGGCGTTGGCGATGTCTGCTGCCATTGCCGGTCGCGGTTGCGCCGCTCAGCATCTTGTATTGGTTCCAGACGCCGGTGGCGTTCGTGCTGGTGATGATCGCAGCTCCTACGGCGGGGATGGTGGCGTTGGCCTTTGTCTGGGCGCTCTACAGTCGCTCTGCCGCTGCGTCCGCGGACGCCGGCTCTGACCCAGCAGACGAGGCGGCCTGATCGCGCGCCTGCGCGGTGCCGCCCGTGGCCTATGTTCGGTCCAGGGTCTCCGCTACGGGCCTCAGGGGCAGCGGCTGGCAGCGCGCAGACGGCCGCCTCTGGCGACCCAAGAGCGGTCGATTCCTTCAGCGCCGGAATAACTTCTTGGTCGTGCGGCGTGTCGATTTCGTCGGGGCTCGTATCATGGCATCTCTGATGCTTTCCCCACTGCGTCTGTTGTTGTGCCTGTCGGTGACGTTAGCCGCGTCGCTGTGCGCTCAGAGTGATTCCAACTCCCTGCTCGCGGCCTCCTTGGAGCCGGCTGCGGCCGCGCCTAGCGAGGCGGTTGTGCCCGCTGGCGCCGCGCGGACGCAGGACCCGCCGCCACAGATCCCCGTGCCTGGTCTCGGCACCGTGCCGGGGCTGCTGCTCGACGGCGATGAAAAGGTCACGGTCACCGCTCGCTTTGATCCTCGGGCGGCGCGGGCAGGCGAGGTGACGACGCTCGTGCTCGACGTGGCGGTCGCTGATGGCTGGCACGCCTACGGCACGGAGGAGACCGGCCAGATCCCCGTCGAGTTCGCGCAGGACAAGCAGGACGTCGGCAGCCTCGTCTTCGAGGGCGACCCGGCGGTGCCGCCGGGTGACCCTGTCGAGGTCTTCGATACCGTCCAGTACCAGCTGCCGCACCACTTCGAGGTCCGGCAGGCGTTCCGCGTGCCAGGCGACGCGGCGCCGCGTGAGGTCACCATCGGCGGCGTGCTTGACTACCAAGTCTGCAACGACGTCGGCTGTGACCCGCCCGACGAGGCCGCATACGAGGCGACGTTGACGGTAGAGGCCGGCGAGGCCCGCAGCGACCGCGTTGCGTCTCCTGTGGCAGGCGGTGAGAACAGCAGCGAAGGGGCGCTCGTCGCGGATGAGGCCGACGCGCCCGTGGACGAGGACGACCCCTTCGGCAGCTGGTGGGCGTTGATCCTCGCCAGCATCGGCGGAGGGTTGTTCGCCCTCGCGATGCCGTGCACGTATCCGATGATCCCGATCACGTTCAGCTTCTTCACTAAGCAGGCTGAGAAGGCAGGCGGCAAGGTGCTGCCGCTGACGATCACCTACGGCTTGGGCATTATTGCCATCTTCGTGTTCGTCGGCGTGGCGCTGTCAGCGGTCATCATCGATGTCGTCAACCACTGGGCGACCAACGCCGTCATCGGCGGCATGTTCTTCTTCTTCGCCGCGGTGCTCTTCGGTTGGGTCAGCCTCAACCCGCCGCAATATTTGCAGCAGATGGCTGCTAAGGCGCAGATGTCTGCTGCCAATAGCAGCGGCCCGAGCGGCGGATCCGGCCTGACACTGGGGGGGCTCGCGGGTGTGTTCTTCATGGGCGCAACCTTGGTGTTGACGTCGTTCACCTGCACCGCGCCGATCGTCGGCGCGCTGATCGGCGGGATCGCCAAGCACGGCACCCTGAAGGTGGCGATCGGCATGGGCATCTTCGGCCTGACAATGGCGATCCCATTCATGGCGCTGTCTCTAGCGCCGACGAAGGTTAAGGCCATGCCCAAGTCCGGTGAGTGGATGGAGACGCTGAAGATCTCCCTCGGCTTCGTCGAGCTGGCGGCGGCCTTCAAGTTCGTGTCGATGGTCGACATCTACTTCGGCTGGGACGCGCTACCACGCGAGCTGTTCCTGATGATCTGGGCCGCGGTGTTCGGTCTGTGGGCGCTCTATCTGTTCGGCGTCATCCGTAAGGCTGGCACGCCCAGCATGGGCGTCGGCGCAGGCCGGATGGCAGGCGGCATGGTCGTGACCCTGCTCGCGACCTACTTCTTGTTCGGCGCGATGGGTAATCGGATGGACAAGATCATGACCGGCTTCGTGCCCGCCTACTCCAATCGGATCGTGATGAAAGGGGCGGGTGGCGGACCGAAGATCGAGGGCCACGTGGTCGTGAAGGACGACCCCCAGAAGGCAGCAGAGCTCGCCTTAAGTGACGGCAAGCTGGTGCTCTACAACTTCACCGGCTTCAACTGAAACAGCTGCCGGATCATGGAAGAGACGATCTTCCTTGAGCAGGCGGTCGCCTCGCTCATGAAACAGCACCTGGTGGAAGCCCGGCTCCACACCGACTCGCCCAAGCACTTGACGGCCGAGCAGTTTGCAAACAACCGCGCTGCACAAGCCGAGCTCGCCGGCGTGAAGACCAACCCGTACTTCGTCATGGTCGACCCGGCTACGGGCGACAAGGTCGGGGAGTTCGCCCTCTCTGGCGGGTTCGGTGTCTGGCCTAGCAAGTGGACCGAGTTCTTGCAGCGCATGATCCGCAAGACGGGTCGCGGGTAGTCCGCTCGCCGCGACGCCGACGTCTCGAACGCAGGCGGCGCGCACGACGGCGCGTCGATGTGGCGGTCGCGCCTCCGGAAACGTCCAAGCGCGTGTTCCGATCAGGCGGTAGATGGATCTGTCCGTCGCCCTGGTTGCGCGTGGGCTTTGACGCGGTCGCGCAGTTAGGGGGGATGTCGATGCTGAGTTTCACAAGTTCAGGCGGGCGCTAGAATCTGGGAGATCCCGATGCTGAATCGAGAAGACGACAACACACGGCAGCGCATCCCGAAGAGGCGCCGTTTGCTCGCGCTTGGTGTCGGGCTGGTTGTGGGACTTGTGGCGCTCGAGGTGATCCTTCAGGTCGCCGCTTACGTGATTTGGATGGGCGGCGCTTCGGGCGCGTCGCGGCCGGAGGCGGATCGCGTCGCCTTGTGTGTCGGCGACTCGTTCACCTACGGGCTGCACGCGACGTCGCCAGAGCAGTCTTATCCTGCACAGGCGCAGCGCGCTGCGGACGCGCAGGGCCCTGGAGATTGGGCGTTCGTCAACGGCGGGGTCCCGGGGCAGACGTCGCGTGACGTGCTGCAGCGGCTGCCAGGGCTTCTTCAGCAGCACCAACCCGACGTCGTCTATGTGCTGGTAGGGACCAACGACTACTTCTTCCGGCCAGCGAAGATGACGAGCGCTGGTGAGCCCGCAGGCTATCCGGTGCGCTGGCGGACGCTCCGACTCGCGCAGGTGCTCGTGGAGGCGCTGCGAAGATCTCCGCCCGCTGAACAGGGCGCGCCGTTCGTTGGACTGTGGCACAACAGCCACGTCGAATTCGAGTTCTCGTCTGATGGGCGGTTCCGCTTCGGTGACCAATACTGGCAGTGGACCCGCCAAACTGACGATCGCTTGCGCCTGCAGACGCCAGACGGCGCGCAGATGTCGATGCATTGGCGCATGGACGGCGTGCGCCTTCGAGTGGAGTCAGATCTGTTCGGCGCGCCAAACCTGCTTGAGCCAGGGGCGTTACCGGGCCCGCTTGTCGAGGTGTTGCAGCACCACCTCGGCCTCGTGGCGGCGGTCTGTGCAGCCGCCGAGAGCCGCTGCGTCCTGCTCAACTATCCACCGGAAAAGTACGCCGTGCCTGGCCTCAACGAGGCACTGCGGTCTGCGGCGAGCGAGGTCGGGGTCGAATTGATCGACGTCGAAGCGCGCTTCCGCGCCCTCGGCAACCGCAAGGCGCGCGCGCCCTACTTCGTAACGGACGGGCACTGCTCTGACCTAGGCTATGGCGTGATGGCGCGGTCGGTCCTCGAGCATGCGCGCGAGATGCGCTGACGCGCCTTATTCGCGCGCGGCGCGACCAGCGGCGGCCAAGACCTTCGCTGCGTTACTTGGAGTAGCAGCGCAGCAGCGCCGGCGCGAGGTCGGCCATCGGGAACGACACCCATTCGTCTGGGAGGCGTAGACCCGCAGCGAAGCCGAGCTCATCTAGGCGCCTCAATAGTCCAGGGCGGTTGGTGAGCACGTGAATCGGCACGTCCGCAGACATGTCAGCCGGTCGTGCGCTGCGTGAGATCGGCGGCTGGTGGTCACCGATAACGAAGACCAGGGAGGGGCGACTAAGCTGCTGAGCGAAGCCGAACGCGCACTGGAGCGCGTAGTTGATGGAATCGCTATACGCGACCGTTAGGCCGTCTGCGTGGGGCACGTCCGTGTAATCGAAGGCGTGACGTCGGGCTGGTTCTTCGGCGAACGTCTGCTCGTCGATCTGCCAGTCCTCGACATAGCGCGGGATCGCCGACCAAGGCGCGTGGCTCGACACGGATACGAACATCGAGAACACTGGCTTTGTCGCAGGTTGGACGGCGTGCTTCAGCAAGCGGTGTAGACCGTACTGATCGGGGATTCTGCCGAAGTGGTAGACGAACCCTTCGTAAGGAAGCTCCGGTTGGGCAAAGCCCTGCTCGACGCCGTAGAAGTCGTAGCCAGCCAGCCAGTGGAACGGCATCTGCGGCATCATCTCCACCGTGTGCCACCCAGCGTTCCGCATGTGCTTGGACAGCGGGACCAGCTCACTCGCGATCACCATCTCCCACGTGAGGCGATCGCGGACGGGCAGGCCGCCCAGCAGCTCGGCGTGCGCGCGCTCGGACGCTCCGCCGATGACGGCAGGCGCGACGGCTCCGGTGCGGGCCTCGAAGCCGCTCGCTGCGAGCGACGCACCCCAGCGCGCGACGTTCTCGAGCAGCGCTGGTCGTACGTCGTGGTGGCGCCAGGCGAAGCGGCCGTAGGACTCCACGACCACGAAATGCACGTCGACCCCGTCGAGGTGCTCCAGGCCGTGCGGCACCTCGTTCATGCGGCGGGTCCCGGCTTCGATCTGCTCGCGGATCGGCTGGCGCACGATGTCCGGGTCGATCCACAAGCGGGTAGAGCGGATCGCCTCGTCGCAGAGCCGCAGCAGCGACGACGGCCGCCACCACTCCGCGCCGCTTTGAGAGCAGGCAGGGGCGACCCATCCCCCGATCACCAGTAGTTGGCTGATGACGATCGCTGACCAGGCGACGCTCAATCTCTTCGATTCGACCGCGATTCGTTGGAAAGCGCGCGCCGTGATCCACGTAATCGCGAGCGGAGCAGCAACGGCGACCGCCGCCCATGTCCATCTCACGGCGTCCGCCTCGTCTTTGAGCCAGACAAAGAACAACGCGTAGAACAGTTTGCAGTCAGCGAGCTCGAACGTCCTCCCCTGCAACTCCATCACGAGCTCGGACGCGGCCCGAAAGATGGAAGAGAGTACGAGGAGCCACGCCGCGACGTGTGCCGTCACACGTGGTCGATCAGCGCCCCCGCCGATCGCAACGAACGCGAGCAAGAGCACCGCATCAACCGAGAAGGCGGCGAACATGTCGGATGGGATACGCGTGATCGGGTGTGTGAGCACCGCGATCGCCTGAATCCACAGCAGCGCTAGCGCAGTCCAGAAGATGCGTTGCCAGATCTTCATGATCCGGTGCCAGTTTGAACTCGCCCGTCCTTCAAGACGTACGGCCCGCCCATCGGCGCGAACGCGCGCTGGTCTACGAGATAGCCTGTCGCCCGGACTGTCGTTCCGTCCGCGAGGGGCGCGTCGAGCTGCACTTCCCACGTGACGGAACGCCCAGCGTTCTCGAAGTCAGGTCTGGCGTAGCCAATAACGCGCGGCGGCCCGTTCTTTGGGAACGCGACGACCGCGACCCGCTGGATGGCGGACCGCAAGGAGCTGCGCACTTCGCCGCGGACGACGTCGGCGGTCCCGCCCGTGATATGGCCGCGCCCGCCGCTTTCGCGGCCGAACGACGCGAGGGGGTCCACCGCGACGTCGTCCAGCGCCGGCACCCATCCGCGCTCGCGTAGGCGCTGCCACTGATCGGGTGATCGCACAGCGCGACTCAGGCCGCCGTCGGGCACAGAGTCGCCCAGCGCCACGGCTGCTTGGAGGCGTTGGGCGCGCATGTTCGCCAGCCGCAGCGTCTCGATCCCGCGTTGCCAGTCCTGCGCCGCAACGACCAAGAGGCCGCCGAGCGGGACGATTAAGAGCCCGCGACCGAAGCGGACTGCGATTACGCCCAACGCGCCGATCGGCACGAAGCAGGACCCGTAGGTCGCTTCACGCAGCGTCCCGACGGCGGGGATGCCTTCGTAGCGAAGCGCGCCTGCCAGCACGACCAGCAAACCGAAGCACCAACAACTCCACCACGGCGCGCACCGCGACAGCGCTTCAGGCGAGCGGTCCCCTGTCCAACGAACGAGCGCCGGCAAGAGCAACGTGGTCGCGCCCAGCACGTATTCGTCGATCGTGAACAGGGGAAAGACGTCGAGCCACGCTGCACCGATCGCGCGCACTAGGTCAGCGATGGTCGCCGCGGGCGCTGAGATGAGCGCGCTGAGCCAGTCTGCTTCGCCGACCCCGAAGCCGGGGACCGTACGCAGACTGACCGCGCCTGCGACGTTGGTCACCAAGAGCAGCGACCCGATCCAGGCGACGGTTCGCGGGCGGTTGTTCGCGCGAGCGCACGCGAGCATCGCTGGTATCAGCGCGAATCCAATCAGCGCGCCGTGTATGTGGGCGAAAGGCGCGATCGCAGCCAAGATCACGGCGGCGGCTACGCGCGGGGTCGCGCGCTGCCTACCGCCGAGGAGCCGAACCGCGGAGGCGAATATCCCCGTCGCGATCAGGACGCCCACTCGCTGGCCGTGAAGCCAAGTGGCCCCCCAGGCCGGCGACGCGAACAAGAGCCCGAACAGCAGGAACCGCGCCGCTGCTTGTGCGGCGCCCTCACCACCGATCGATTTGCGGGCGATCGAGGCCATCGCCTCGATCAGCAAGATCAGGCACACAAGGTTCAGCCAAACAACGGAGCTGACGGTCGCGCCCGGGATGTTTAGCGCCGCCATATGGACCAAGCGCGCTACGACGTGCATCGGCTCGTCGGTGATCGCAGCCCACTGCTCGAAGTCCCAGCGCGGCGTCACCTCGCCCAGCGCTGCGCGATCCGCGAAGCTCTCCGGCAAGACGGAAGAGAGGGAACACCAGTAGCCCGCCGCCGCGACCGGGAGCGCCGCGACAAGGCACCAAACCAGGCGCAGCCATCTCGTCGACGACGCCGCGCCTTGTATCCGGGCCGGTTGTTCCATCGAGACAGAGTAGCAGGCCGCCCCGCGTGATGGGCATACGCTGGCGGGCCCGCGCTCGCTCTACCTAGGAAGCCGGTAGCTCGTAGCCGGCGCGGCGCTCGTAGTCGCAGAGCGCGTTTGCTTCATCGTCGCCGACGAACTGCCACGCGTCAGCATCCCAGCGCAGTGGCCGACCGAGACGATAGGCGACGTTGAGCAGATGGCAGATCGCGACGCTGCCTGCGCCTACTTCGACCGGGCACGTCGTCGGCTCGCCGCCGCGGATGGCTTGCAGCCAGTCCTGAGCATGGCTCTTGCGTCGCGGCAGCCGCGCGGCGTCCTCCGGTAGCGGCTCCTCGAGCAGCTTCGCCGGTTCCGCGCCGATGCGCGGGCGGTCGACAGCGAGGGTGCCCTTGGCGCCAACGAAGGTCGCGCCGCTACGGCCGCCGTGTACGACCCGTACGCCGTCGTCGAAGACGACCGAGGCGCCGGTCGTCGCGCCTTTGACGTGCGGCGGGTGCACCTCCACGGGACCGCTGCCGTCTCGGCCAAGCGCCCACATGGCGATGTCGAAGTGGTGCGCGCCCATGTCGGCGAGGCCGCCGCCTGCGTATTCCCAATACTTGCGCCAGGAAGGGTAGTGTGTGTGCACGCCTCGTGGTGAGAGGTCGGAGTGGTAGGCGCGTCTTGGCGCTGGGCCGAGCCATCGGTCCCAGTCTAGCCCGGGCTCGGGGTCTTGGGCTCCGAGCGCGCATGCCATCGGCGGATCTCCGACGCCGACGTGCACCGTCAGGATCTCGCCGAGCCGTCCGTTCCGTATCAACTCCGCTGCGCGCACGAATCGCTGGCCGAATTCCGTGCGCTGCTGACTGCCTGTCTGGAAGACGACGCCAGCCTTTTGGACGGCGGGGATCACCAGCTGCGCCTCGCGCAGCGTCAAGGTCAGCGGCTTCTCGCAGTAGATGTGCTTGCCGCGCTTGGCGGCGTCGAGGATCTGGTGAGCGTGCCAGTGGTCGGGCGTCGCGATCACGACAGCGTCAACGTCGTCGCGGCTCATCGCGTCCTCATGCCGCGTGGTCGCGTAGCAGTCTCTGCCCTGCTGCCGTTTGTCAGCGAGCTTTTTCGCGTCGTCAAGTCGGCTCTTGTCAACGTCGCAGACGGCGACGACTTCGAAGCCGTCGCCAAGAAACGCGCCGCGCATCAGGTTCATACCGCGTTTGCCGGGCCCGATAACTGCGACACGAACGGGAGGGCGTTGCGTGTTAAAGAGCTCGATTGACGGCAACGTGGAGGCGAGCGCGGCTGCGGTCGCGCTGCGGTGAAAGTCTCGTCGGGAGAGGAGGTTTGTCATGGTGGGATCTGCCGCGGTACGGCGCGGGCAGCCTCATTATCGCCTCCGCGCGTCGGGCTGCCCAGCATCGTCCGAGCGCGGGCTCGGCTTAGTTGTTTGTCCGGCGCGTCTTCGCGCGGCTGGGCGTCGCGCCCGACTAGCGCTGCTTCGACGCGTCCTCTACGCCGCATCGCGCACGCAGCGCCGAGGCGACACGATCCAGCTGCTGCTGGTGCTCTTCCCAGGCTTGAAACAGCCCCATGCTGTTTGGCGCCACCATGGTCGCCATGGCTGCTGCGAGCGCTTCGCCGATCCCATCCTGAAGGATGTCTGTCGCCCGGTTGTTGTCGAACTTCGCCTTTAGGGCCGTGCTGGCCGCCTCAGTCGCTGCGCGGAGCTTGTCTGCGTCACCGGCGCGCGCGGTCCGCAGCGGCTCGACGAAGGCGTCGATCATCTCGATCGCGCGCGCTCGCGCCGCCTGGATAGCTGCGGTGTTTTTCATCGCAGGCTCGTTCAGCGCGGTCAGCAGGATCCTCGCATCGGCGACGGCGAGGTCGGCGAGCCGTCGCAGGGAGCAGCCTCTCTGACGTGCTTCGACCGCTTTGAGCGCGCGCCGTAAGGACGCTAGCTGCAGCTCGCTTGCTCCACGTAGGTTTAGCACGGCTTCGCAGATCAACAACGCGCCGCTGGCGAGGTTGCTCGCCATCAACATCGAGAAGACGCTGCCCTGTTGTTCGACGTGTTGGGCCGCGGCGAGCAGTGTTTCTGCGTCAGCGATCGCCGCGTCTGGACGCGCAGTGACCACGCTGAAAGCGTGCGCGATGATGAATGTCCGCGCCGTGAGGAAGTCTCGCCTGCGATCTGTGATTTCGTCGCGGATCAGGGTCTCACTAGACGGCTCATCGAAGACGCAGCGTTTATGAATAGCCGCTTGCGCGAAAAGCGTGCGCGCGACCGCCGTCTTTTCGATCAACTCAGGCCAAGGCGCTGATCGAAACGTCGCGACGTCAGCTAAGTCGAGCTCTGGGTAGTCGACTGGATCGCCGGTTTTGCTCTGCAGCGCCCGGTCCATCTCGACGAATGATCGGCGGTAGAGCGGCGCAGCGTTAGGAGAGGGCTGCTGCGTCGCCGCTGCACCGCAGGCTAGGTAGAGCGCTGCGGTTGCCGCAGCAGACCTAAGAGAGCAGGGCGACCTCATGGTTCTCACTTTCGCGTTCGTTTTGCGTTGGAGCGCCGCGGCGGCCATTCGACGTCGACGACGACTGGGGCGCGCTCCCTCTAGGTCTACGAAAAGGGAGGCCCGCGGTCTATGTCTCGCGAAGACGGGATGTCCTTGGCACCACGTATGGGGTCCTAGTGACAGTCACTGTGACTCCACGGAGATGCTGCTCGCGCCCTCGCAATCTCATCGACGCGCGGTCGGCACTCGGTCACGTCGCCGACCGACATCGGCCGCGGCGCGGCTTACTTGGGCTGCCTCGTCCTGCTCGCGCCGAAGCGCTGACCTGATCCGCCGCGGAAAGTCTCGCGGTGAATGACGAGGTGGGGGTCACGCTTGTCACGTCGTTGAACGCGGCGGGCGAAATCGTCGGCCACCTGTTGAGCGACTTCGAAGGTTGACCACGTGGTGTTCATCGAGATTGAACCGACCTGACGGTTGTCGACGCCGCCGCGTCGGCAGACGTGCGCCAGGATCCGCCGCGGGTTTGCGCCTCCGCGCGCGCCCCAGTTGATGCGGAAGCGGACGAATCCGTGCTCGGGCCGCTTCGCAGGCTCGTGAGGGCCATCTTTCCAAGAGGGCTGCGCGCCCGGCGAGCCGCGTCGGTCGGCGCCGAGGCGCGGACCTTGGTGGCGATCTTGGGGCGGCGCTGGCGGGAGCAGCTCGAACGGGGCGCGCGGGGCGGTGACCGACTTGCCTAACAACATCGCTACGACCTCGATGGGGTCGCGTTCGCGCAGCAGGTTGGCTGCGCTGGCGCGCTTTTCGGGCGTCGCGGCGACGCCGGCAGTCAGCGTCGACAGCGCCGCGGCCTCTGCTCGCTCTAGCTGCTTCTTGGTGATGTTTTGTGCCGTCGGCGGCCAGGTCCACCGCGGCTCAATGCCGAGGTGCCCGAACATGCGGTGGCTGCGTCCAGCTCGCGCCTTCGGCACGAGCAGCACGCTGCGACCTTTCTGGCCAGCGCGGCCTGTGCGGCCGCTGCGGTGTACGTAGGTCGCGGCGTCGATCGGGATCTCGACGTGGATGACCATGGTGACGGCAGGCACGTCGATGCCGCGGGCGGCGACGTCCGTCGCTACCAGCACCTTGATGCTGCCGTTGCGGAAGGCGTTGAGGGTGCGTGTCCGTTGGCTCTGAGCGAGGTCGCCGTTCAGCGGGAGCGCGCCGAAGCCGTCAGCCGCGAGCTTGTCGGCCATCCTCGCGGTCTCTTCACGTGTGCGGACGAAGATCAGCGTTCGCTCTTCACCGGCCAGGAGCAAGAGGTTGACGGTCGCTTGGTAATGTTCGCGCGCGCCGATGCGGCAGGCGACGTGCTCGATGTCCGCGTGGGCTTCGCCCGGCGCGTTGCCCTCGATGAGCAGCGGCTCGTTCTGGAAGCGGTCGGCCAACTCGAGGACCGCGCGCGGGAACGTCGCAGACACGAGGTGAGTCCGACGCTCCGCTGGGAGGTGTTCGAGGATGCCGTCCAGCTCGTCTTTGAATCCCAGGTCTAACATCTGGTCGGCTTCGTCGAGGACCAGTTGGCTGACGGAGGAGATGTTTAGCCCGCCGCGCCGCAGGTGGTCGAGGAGGCGACCGGGCGTGCCTACGACTACGGATGGCTTGCGTCGTAACCGGATTCGCTCGCGGTCGAGGTTGGTTCCTCCCGTCACGACCTCGCAGCGCGCGTCCAGCGTGCCGGCGAACAGCCACGCGAGCTCGTCGCGGACCTGCATCGCGAGCTCCCGCGTCGGTGCGATCACCAGCGTCGTCGGTCCGACCCGGTCCGGCGCCACTAGCTTGTCAGCGAGCGCGAAACCAATCGCAACCGTCTTCCCGGAGCCAGTTTGCGACGATATCCGGAGGTCGCGCGCGCCGTCGTCGGCGTTCGCGACGGCCTCCTGCACGGGCGTGAGTTTTTCGAAGCCGCGCTTCGTCAGCGCGGCTAGGAGGGCCGCCGGCGCAGCGGCGAGGGGCGACTCGCTCGCGCTCGACGGGGCCTCCGTTGGGGCCTCGCCCTCGCTCGAACCGGCTTCCATGGGGGCCTCGTTGGCGCTCGACGCGACCTCGTTTGGCGCTTCGTCGGACTTTTCCGGCTCAAAGTACATACCGCAGTGTGCCTTTCGCAGGAGGCGGAGTCAATGGCGGCTGGGTAGTTATCCACAGGTTGTGAAGAAGTGCCGGGCGAGAGCGTCGTCGACGCGTTCCTACGGCCACGGCGTAGCGCGGTTTATGGTGCTTGTATGAGGCGGATCCCCGGCACCCACGTCCACTCCAACGTGAAGTGTCCTCACCAAGCCGCGCTCGCGTTGCACGAGACGCGCTCGGCGCGTCGGGTGGCTCCTCCGCTGAACGGGTTCGCCGCGGGGCGTGGCCGCGACGTTGAAGGCGTTTATGCGGCCGTCCTGAACGCGCCCGTCACCGAGGACGCAGGCGCGGGCGAGGCGCAGTCCTGACTGTGTGCGCCGCTGCTGCAGTCGACCTCTCGGTCGTGCGGGAGGCGATGCTGATCCTCGGCGTCGTGCTGGTCGTCGTGTTGGCTCGAGAGCTCCGAAACGCGCCAGCCAACCTGCTGGTGTTGATGTTCACGGCGTTCCTCGACATGGCGGGTCTGTTCCTGATCATCCCGCTGCTGCCTTTCTACGTGAAGCTGTTTCACAGCAACGGCGAGACCCTGTTCGGGATGGACATCGGGGTCGGTTTCTTGACCGGCTTGGTGGTCACCTCGTTCACGGGCGCGCAGCTCTTGATGGCGCCATTCTGGGGGAGGTTCTCGGATCGCTATGGCCGTCGGTCCGCGGTCACGGTCGCGCTCACAGCGTCCACCTTCGCATACCTGCTCTTCGGCTTCGCCGATTCGCTGTGGATGTTGTTGCTGTCCCGTGTCGTGCAGGGCGCGGGCGGCGGCCTCGTGGGCGTGATCCAAGCGTACGTCGCGGACTCGGTCGCGCCGGAGCAGCGCGCGCGGGCCCTTGGATGGCTCTCAGCGTCTACCAACCTCGGCGTCGCGCTCGGTCCGTTTCTAGGGTCTTGTTCGCTCGAACTCAGCGAGGTCGACCTCTGGCCCGGCGAGGACAAGCTCGTCCTGGGCAACGCTGTCCCCGGGTTGTTGGCGGCTGCGCTCTGCGTGTTGAACGCCGTCTTCGCGCTCCGTTACCTACGAGAGACGGCGGTCAGTCAGCCGAGAGATCGCAAGCCGCCTTCGGTCCTGGCGGCTGTTCGGGAGGTATTAGCGCACCCAGGTCAGCCTGCGTCGCGCGTGATCATCGTCTACTCGCTAGCCATTGGGACTGCGCACGCGATCAACCCGTTGATGGCGCTGTTCCTCGACGACCGGATGGGCATCGACGACAAGAGCATCGGCTATGTGTTCATGTATATCGGCTCGATATCGGTCTTTGCGCGCGTGCTGCTTTTAGGTCGATGTGTCGACCGAATGGGGGAAGTGCGGGTCTCGCGAATCGGCGTCTGTTCGCTCGCGACGTTCTTCTTGTTGATGCCCTTCGTTGGCTCCTTGGGATCGCTGGCGTTGGTGCTCGCGCTTCAGCCTATCGGGATGGCTTTGACGTTCCCTTGTCTCGCGGCGTTGTTGTCGCGGCTCGTGCCTCAGCCTGACCGCGGCATGTTCATGGGCATCCAGCAGTCGTTCGCGGGCTTCGTGCGCGTCATGGCGCCGCTGGTCTACGGCAAGGCCTTCGACCTCGTAAGCATCGACTCGCCGTTTTGGATCGCGGGCGGCGTCGTGTTGACGACGCTTCTGCTCGGGGTCGGTCTGCGGCGCGCGACGGCGACAGATTAATCGCGGCGCCGCCGCTGCAGCTCGACGTAGGCGCGGCTGGTCCGCAGGCTGCCGTCATAGGTGACGTCGACCTCTACGTTCAGCGTGTCAGCGCTCCAGGTGCCCAGCGCGTGCAGCGAATGAACCGGCCCGAAGACATCTTCGCAATCAATCGCCACGCGGCCGTCTGCGTCGATGGTGCCGCTGACCTGTCCAAACACCTTGGATTCATGGTCTGAGATCACGGCGCGGTCGCCGAGGATCGCGGCGTCGACGCGCTCGGTGTCAGGATACAGGCCGGGTAGGTTCGGTCTCAGGATGTCACAGGCGAGGCCTAGAGCGTCGCCTTCGTCGGCCACCGTGAGGTCGACGCCGCCACGGCCGCCAGCATCGTCGACCCAGCGGCCTCGCCACGCGCCGGCGAAGGCCTGGGCGTCGAACTGCGCGTCGCTGCCGCCGCAGCCTGCGCCCAGCGCTGCCGACAGCAGCAGCGCGCTGATATATGTGTGCTCCACTGCCGCATCGTGGCCTGGGCGCCGCGAGCGGCGCCAGCCCGAAGTCTCGGCTTTGTCGGTCTCAGCTTGTCAACATCGCGCGGTTTGCGATGCAATAGGGACGCCATGCAGGTGACCTCCTCGACTCTTGTTGCCGTTTTCGCAGCCGCTTCGCTGCCGCTGGCGGCCTCAGCTCAGACTGCGGCGCGCCCGCAGCGTCCGCACATCGTAGTGATCGTCAGCGACGACGCTGGTTATCGAGACTTCGGTGTCCAGGGCGCCGAGGACATCCGTACGCCGAGGATCGATTCGATCGCGCAGCAAGGGATCCGGTTCTCGAACGGCTACGTCTCGGGCCCGGTCTGCAGCCCCAGCCGCGCCGGACTGATGACGGGTCGTTATCAGCAGCGCTTCGGCCATGAGATGAACATTCCGCCCAAGTTTAGCGAAGAGAACGGGCTGCCGTTGACGGAGAGCACGATCGCTGACGAGATGAGCGCTGTCGGATACGAGACCATCGCGCTCGGCAAGTGGCACTTGGGCTACGCAGACAAGTTTCACCCGTTGTCGCGCGGCTTTGATCGATATTGGGGGTTCTTGCAAGGCGCGCGCTCCTACTTCCCACTGAAGAAGCCGACGCGCCTTAATCGTCTGTTGCGCGACCGCGAGGTGCAGCCGGAGACCTTCGACTACATGACCGACGAGCTTGGTCGACAAGCTGCGCGTTACATTGAGCAACGCGGAGACAAGCCGCTCTTTGTGTACCTCGCTTACAACGCAGTGCATACGCCGATGCACGCGACCGAGGGCGACCTGGAGGGCGTCCAAGGCGAGGCGCGCCGCCGCAAGTTGATCGCGATGACGCACTCGTTGGATCGATCCGTCGGCTACGTATTGGACGCGCTCGACGCCGAAGGGATCGCGGACGACACGCTGATCTTCTTCCTCAACGACAACGGCGGCGCGACGAACAACGCGTCCCAAAACGGTCCGCTCCGCGGCAAGAAGGGCACTGTTTGGGAGGGCGGTATCCGCGTGCCTTTTTTAGCGCGATGGCCCAACGGCCTGCCGACGGGCTGCGTGGTCGACGCGCCGGTGATCGCGCTTGATCTCCTGCCGACATGCCTCGCTGCTGCTGGCGGTGCACGACGCGGCACGTTGCCGCTGGACGGCGTTGATCTCCTGCCCTTCCTTCGTGGAGACGCTTCAACGTCGCCGCACCATCAGCTGTTCTGGCGTCACGGCGACGAGAAATGGGCTGTTCGTCGCGGGGACTGGAAGCTCGTCCGGCAGGACGCCGAGACTCCTCGGCTCTTCAACCTCCGCACCGACGTAGGAGAGCAAGAAGACCTCGCTGCCGATGAGGTCGAGCGGGTCGCCGACATGCAGCGAGCATGGGCCGCGTGGAACGAGCAGCTGGTGACGCCACGTTGGCGTTATGGCCGTAAGAAGGGCGCAAAGCGAAAGTAAGCGCGCCGCCGCCAACCTCCGTGTGCAACACCTCGTTCTCGGGCTATCCTCTTAAGTCCCGATGTCCGTCCGACGCACACTCCTGCCCTCGCTCGCGCTGGCGGCGCTGCTTGTCGCGTCTTGCGGCGGCGGTGGCGGCGGGGTCTCGTCGGTGCCATCGTCGCCTCCTACAGGGACGATCGTGATCGGTGAGGCCGAGATCGGCCCGGATGGCGGCACGCTGCTCGTCGCCGGCGAAGCCGGACTGATGGTGCCGCCGGGCGCGGTCACGGCCCCGACACAGTTTCGGATTTTGAGGCAAGAAGCAGAGGCGGATATCCCGAGCGCCTTCCCGGTCTACCGCTTCGAGCCCGGATCCATCGATCTCACCGACGTGTCTTTCACGGTGTCGATCCCTGTCGGCGCGGCGCTCTCGGGCAATGGCGGCGGCGGCCTCGCGATTTTCCGGCGCGCGTCTGATGTGGGCTCATGGTCTGTGCTCACCCAGACGACGTTCGATCCTGTCGCGCAGGTCGCGACAGCGTCGACGCAGCGCCTGGGCGAAATGGTCGTCTGGAGCGGCATCTTGCACCGCCTGTTTACTCAACCAAACGGCTTCATTGACCCCAGCGAGCCGGCCTTTGTGGAGAGCATTGGCAGCGTCGAGGTGTTGTCCGCCGAAGGGTCCGTTCAGCGCCAGGTCGGCCGGGGCAGCCTAGCTTCGTTCTGGAACTCGTCCCAAACTGAGAACATCGTCATCCTGCACGGTGTCTTTGGTAGTCCGCTGGATTTCCTCGGGCCGGAGGATCTCGTCGAGAATCTCGCGCTGGGCTACGACAACGTCGTGCTCTATTCGTTCCCGTCCGCGCGCGGCGTCGCCTACGCCGCGAACCGGCTCTACGACCAAATCCAGGCCAACCGAAAGCCGGGTTTCGGCTGCCGGATCGTCGGTCACAGTTTGGGCGCGCTGGTCGGCAGGTATCTGCTGGAGCGGTCCCACTCTGACCCCATGCGGGCGGGCTACGCTGTCGATGATCCGCCGCTGGTCAACGAAGTCGACAAGATCATATTGATGGCGCCGCCGAACGCTGGCGCTCCCGTCGCAGCCGGCCCGCTCACGTTGCTTGAGCCGTTGTTGTTGTCGGAGGAGTCCTACTTGCTGCAGTCCGCTGAAGATCTGAGCGGCGACGTAAGCTCGCTGCCTGTGTTGATGAACGCCAGCTATGTCGACAACGCGACGCGCTACCACATAATTTATGGCGACCTGGGTTCCGGGACCGACGGGGTCGTCCCCGTCTCGAGCGTGCTCGCCTTGCCGCTCGGCGCAGACGAAACGGCGACGCTCTACGCTGCTCAGCACGACGACCTCCACCGATTGGCGACGTCGCTCGGCGTCGCGGTTTGGATGGGCGCTGTGCTGCAGGCTCAGTAGTCGGTAGCGATTAGCTATCGTTCGCGTCGAGGCGGCGTCACAGCAGGCGTTGTTGGACGCCGCGATACGCTCGTCGATCAGAGCGCTCCGGCTGCGATGTAGCCTAGGTAGAGCGCCGCGCCTAGGGTCACGCCCAGCGCGATGATCTTGCATGCGTGACGTAGAGGCCTCTTGGTCATGCCTGTGCCAGGATCTCTTGGAACTCGTCCTCGGTGTGAATCCGCAAGCCGAGCTTTTCGGCCTTAGCGAGCTTGCTGCCGGCGTCTCCTCCCGCGACTACGTCGGTGACCTTCTTGCTGACGCCTGCCACGGCTTTCGCGCCGAGCGCTTCGACGCGCTCTTTTGCCTCGTCGCGCGACATCGTCGTGAGCCCGCCCGTGAACACGAACACCCGGCCTGTAAGCGGCCCGCCATCAGTCCGCTCACAGGCCTGTGGACGCACGCCCGCCTCATGTAGCGCTGCGAGGGTCTGCTGATTTTTTTCTAGCGCGAAGAACTCTAGCACCGCCTTGGCGACCTCATCGCCGACGCCGTCAACGGCGAGCAGCTCTGCGTTCGTCGCCGTGCGTAGCCGATCTAACGTGCTGAAGTGTTGGGCGAGGTCCTTGGCAGTCGTTTCGCCGACGTGACGAATGCCGACGCCGTTGAGGAAGCGAGCGAGCGCTGGTTCTCTTCGCTCGTCGATCTGCTTCAGGAGGTTGTGGGTGCTCCGTTTCCCCCAGCGATCCAGTTTAAGCAGTTGTTCTTCGCGGGATCGAAGCGCGAACACGTCTTCGACGGAGCGAACGATCTCTGCTTCGACGAGCTGTTCGACCTGCTTGGGGCCGAGCCCTTCGATGTCGAACGCGCGGCGGCTGGCGAGGTGAACGACTCGTCCTACTAGCTGGGCCGCGCAGTCGATGTTCACGCAGTAGAGGAACTTGCCCTCGGTCTGCAGCGGGTTGACGCAGATCGGGCACGCTGCGGGCGGTTTGGCGGGCGTTGATTCGGGGCCGCGCTCTTCTTCAAAAACCCGGACGATCTCTGGGATCACGTCGCCGGCGCGCTGAATCTCGACGACGTCCCCTTCGCGGACGTCTCGCTCCGCGAGCAGCGCCCAGTTGTGAAGCGACGCGTTGCGAACCGTCACGCCCGCGAGCTCTGTTGGCGCGAGGTGGGCGACGGGCGTGACGGCGCCTGTGCGGCCGACCTGGGCGTCAATATGTTCCACGCGAGAGCGCGCGAGGCGCGGCTTAAACTTATAGGCCAGCGCCCATCGCGGTGTGCGTGACGTGCGTCCGAGCTGCTGTTGGAGCGCGGCGTCGTCAACTTTGGCTACGGCGCCGTCCATCTCGTAGGGCAGTTCGTCGCGTCGCCTCTCCAGCTCGTCGTGGTAGGCGTGCAGTTCAGCGAGGCTGTCGGCGGTCGCCGCCGGCTCGGCAACCGCGAAGCCCCATGACGCCAACTTCTCGCGCAGCGCCGTGTGCGTCGGATATGCCGCACCTTCGACGTGACCTACCGCAAACGCCAAAAAGTCGAGCGGGCGCCTTTTTACGACACGCGGGTCTAGCAGCTTGAGCGTCCCTGCCACGGTGTTGCGGGCGTTCCGGAACGTGCCTTCGCTGCTGGTCTCCTCACGCTGTTGGAGGGCTGTGAAGCCTCGCTTAGACATGATCACCTCGCCGCGAATCTCGATTTTCGCGGGGAACGGCCCGTCACCGGCGAGCTTGGCGGGGAGGTTGCGGATCGTTCGGAGATTCCGGGTGAGATCCTCTCCGGTCTGCCCGTCGCCGCGGGACAGCCCGCGCGTCAGGACACCATCCTCATAGAGCAGGTTGGCGCTGACGCCGTCGAGCTTCGGCTCGCAACTCCACCGCAGGGCGTCGTCCTCGTCGAGTTCGAGCAGCTTACGCGCGCGCGCGACGAAGCCTTCGACGTCGTCGGGTTGCATCAGGGACTCAAGGCTGCCCATCTGGGACAGGTGCTCGTGCGTCGCAAAAGATCCGCCGCGTTGCAGCGGCGCGCCGACGCTCTGCGTCGGGGATTCTGCGGTCAAGAGCTCGGGGTTTTGGTCTTCTAGCGCGCGCAGCCGGACGAACATCTCGTCGTATTGGGCGTCGGTCAGTTCGCTCGCGCCCTCGTTGTAGTACTGGTCGTCGGCTGTGCGAATGCGTTGACGCAGGTCCTCGATTTCGTCGGCAGGCTTCACCGTGAACGTTGGTAGTGCGAGGCCTCTGGGTGGTCAAGATCGAGCCTGCTCAGCGCGGTTGATTCCCTCGGGATTCAGAAGGGGGCGGCGCCGTCGCGGATGTTGGGTTCTTCCGCAGCGATGTCGGAGTCCGCTGCGCGGTAGCCGTCGTAGGGGACCTCGTTACGTCGGATAAGTTGGCCCGAAGGCGATTCATATTCCGTCGGGCGCACGCACACGAGGGCGCCTCGGCCCGTGAGGTCGCCAGGGTCGATGTCGACCTTGCCCTCTGTCGGCATCCCGAGCGCCCGCAGCACCAGTCGGGCGCGCGCGCGACCGCGAACGCTGAAGACCAGGCTGTCCCAAGCGGCTTGCTTGCCCACATGCAGGCCTTCGGCGACCAGGAGCCGCAGCGACCAGCGCGCGTCGCCGCTCTTGGTCTGGCCTACGCGGACCTCGGCGACGCGGCACAGGTAGGTGCCCTGTGGCACGGAGACGAAGTCGGCGACGGAGTCCTTGGTGTCGAAGTTGATTTCCATAATCAGACGCATGTTCGGTGCTGCTTAGAGGGGGGGCGTTTCAGCAGAGGTTGCAAGGATTCTGGCGATTCCGATCGTTCTCCGATCTGCCATCGCGGCGCTCGGGCTAGTAGCCTGAGCAATGACCATCAGATTGGTTCCCTTGGCCCAGACTTCTACGAGCACCGCGACCGAGCCCGGACTGCGTGACCCGCAGCACTACCTCAAGTTGGCGCAGCGCCACTACGAGAACTTCCCCGTCGGTTCGTGGCTGCTGCCGAAGGTCGCGCGTCGTCACCTGCACCGCATCTACGCGTTCGCGCGCACCGCGGACGACCTCGCAGACGAGCTTCAAGATCGCGCGGCGCTAGCGTCCTTTCGCGAAGACTTTCTCCGACATGAAGACCCGGGCGTGCGCGACGTGCCGCTGTTCGGCGAGCTGTTCATGACGATCCGCGAGCAGGGTCTAGAGCTGTGTTTGTTCACGGATCTGCTCGACGCGTTCGACCAAGATTGCCACCAGACTCGCTACAGTCGCCAAGAGTTGATCGACTACTGCAGGCGCTCGGCAGATCCGGTTGGGCGCTTGGTGCTGCGCGTGTGCGGATATAGAGACGCGCAGATGGACGCGTGGTCGGACCAGATATGCACGGGCCTTCAGTTGGTGAATCACCTGCAGGATCTTCGCGAGGACCTCGTCGAGCGCGACCGAGTCTACTTTCCGATTGAGGAGTTAGAGGCCTGCGGCGCGAGCGTTGAGGACCTGCGTGCCGAACGCGCGGGGCCTGAGGTCCGGGCCTTTGTGCTCGAGCAAGCGGAGCGGGTCGGCCACAACTTCGCGGCAGGGTGGCCGCTTATCGGCGCGGTCCGAGGGCGTTTGCGTATGGAGCTCCGCGCGATCCTGCGCGGGGCAGCCGCCGTGCTGGCGCGGATCCGCGCCGTCGATGGCGACGTGCTCGGAGGCCGCGTGCATCTCAGTAAGCTGCAGCGCGCCGGGACCGTCTTAGCTGGCCTCGCGCTGCGCGCCGAGCCTCGCTGGGGGGCGCGATGAGCCATACGCCAACCGGTCAACATCATCCGGATGTCGACCTCGACCCAGCGGGCATCACTGCGCGCTCCGGCTCAAACTTCCTCGCGGGGTTCATCTGTCTAGACGCGGGTCGGCGAGAAGCGATGACGGCGATCTATGCGTTTTGCCGCGTTGTCGATGACGCTGTCGACGATTCTCCGGACAGAGACACCGCCGCGACGAGGCTGGCGTTCTGGAGCGGTGAGCTCGAGGCGGCGGCGCTCGGAGCCGCGGAGGCGCCGATCGGCGTCGCGGTACAAAAGGCGATGGAGACCTTCGACGTGCGCGTCGAGCCGCTCAGAGAGCTCGTGGCGGGTTGCGCCATGGACCTGGATCTCGACGGCCCCAGAGACGAGGCCGGGCTTGAGCTCTACTGCTACCGCGTGGCCTCCTGCGTTGGGCTCACGTGCTTGCCGATCTTGGGCGCCGACAGCGAAGGCGGACGACGCTACGCGGTCGCGTTGGGCCAAGCGTTGCAGCTGACCAATGTCTTGCGCGATTTGCGCGGCGACGCGGAGATCGGTCGTTGCTACGTGCCGGCCACTTGGTTGCAGGACTTCGGCCTGGACCGCGCGTCGCTGCTGGGGACGGGCGATTCTGCCCTCTACGCGCCCGGCGGTGGAGTCACCATGCTCTGTGAACGCCTCGCGCAGCGGGCGCGGGACCGCTTCGCCGAAGCGCGCGGTGAGTTGTTGTCTCTGCCGCGGAGCGAGCGACGCGGACTCGTGGCGGCGCGGATCATGGGCGCGGTCTATTCGGGGCTGCTCGTGCGCTTGGAAGGCCGGGGAGGCGATATCTCGGTCCCTCGCGCGCGCGTGCCCAAGTGGCAGAAGCTCTGGGCAGCGCTGGCGGTCTGGCTCGGGGTGCGAGTTTGACCGAGCGCCGCAGTGCCTTCGTCCTGGGCGGCGGTGTCGCCGGCCTGACGGCAGCGTTCGGGTTGGCTGATCGGGGCTTTCGCGTCACGCTGCTCGAATCTCGGCCGACCTGTGGTGGTCGAGCCTATTCGACCTACGACCGGGTGTTCGCGCGCGAGGTCGACAACGGCTTCCACGTGATGCTCGGCTGTTACCGCGCGATGCGATCGCTCTGTCGACGGCTAGGCAGTGAGGACGGCTTCCAGCAGGCGCCGCGGCTTCAGATGGGTTACCGGTTCGGAGACGGCGCCAGCACGTCGCTCGCGCTCTCTCGGCTGCCAGTGCCGCTGGCGATGCCGCCGGCGCTCCTGCGGTTGCGGATCGGTGCAGGCGCGAGGCTGCGGGCTCTGTTTGGGATGGCCTCCGTGACATTGGGGGCGCCGTCCGGGTGGACGTTCGCAGAATGGCTCCGCCGACGATGGCAGCGCGGCGAGCCTGCTGATTTGCTCTGGCGTCCGCTCTGTCTCGCCGTGATGAACTGCGAGCCTGAGGAGGCGGACGCCAGGATGTTCTTGGCGACCCTGCGCGAGGCGTTCTTTGGCGGCGCGGCGTCGGCGGCGCTATGGGTTCCTGAGAAGACCTGGGGAGAGCTGATCGGTGCTCCCGCTGCTCCTGCGCTTATGGCAGCAGGCGTCGAGGTACGAACGAGCGCTAGGGTCGCGTCGTTTGAAGTGCGCGACGGGCACGTTGCAGCGATTCACCTCGCGGGGAAGGGCCAGATCAGCACGAACGGCGAAGACGTCGTGGTCTCGGCGATGCCGTGGTTCGCGTTGCAGCGCACGCTGGGCGATCGGGCCCCCGCGGCGATCGGTCGGCTGCAGAGCGCGCCGATTGTTACGGTGTATTTTGACGTCGCGGTCGGTGTCCCTCCTCCTGACGAGGGGCCAGTTACGGCCCTCGTCGGCGGCTGTCCGTTTCACTTCCTGCTCCGGACCCCAGGCGAGAGCGCGAGCCGGTTCGCGTTGCTGTCCGGGGGCGACCGAACGCTCGACGGCATGTCGGTCGCAGAGGTCACAGCCAGCGCTCGTGATCACGTCGAGCGTTACTACCCGGGCGTCGACTTGCAGCAAGCGGTGATCAGGGTGCGCAGGGAGCAGCACGCGACGTTCGTCCCTGATCCGGCGACGGCAGGGGATCGGCCTTCGCCGGGCCGGCTGTCGGGTGGACCTACCAACCTGTTCGTCTGCGGCGACTGGACGGCGACCGGCTTCCCGGCGACGCTCGAGGGCGCTGCGAGGTCTAGCGAGCAGATGCTCGCTGCGATCAGTTGATCACATCGCCGATCTGTGACGCGAGCCGCTCAAGCAGGGTCCTCAAGCGGCGACGCTCCATGTCGAGCTGACGCGCGATAGCGCGCAGGTCCTCGGGCTCTCGCACGGATTCGAGCTGCTTCGCGAACTGTTCGGCGGACGCTGCCTCTGCACGCGAAAGCTCGCTCACATCCGGCTTCTTGCGGTTCTTGCCTTGCCCGCGAGGACGGACCGGGACCAAGCCCAGCAGGGCCTTGGCGCGGCCATACATAATCGGCGCGATCTTCAGGCCCCGCTCATCAGCCTTGGCCTTGAGCTCGCCGTAGTTGCAAGTCGGTTTGCTACGTAGCTCGTTGACGAGAAACTCGAACGCCGGCGTGCTCGGTCGTGACAGCCCCGGACCAGGCACGATGGCGGGTTTGGAGGGTTCGGGTGCTGCCTGCTCGCCTGCCGCTTCGGCGAGGCCCATCTCTGTCGCTGCGGCGTTCGCGACGGCGGGCGCCGCGTTGGCGAGGCCGAGCTCACGTCGCGCGCGGCCGTAGTGCTCCGGCATCAAGGCGATCCCCTCATCGCTCGCGGCTTTGCGTAGCGCTTCAAACCCGAGGTCGGGATTTTGGCGCAGGCGCTCTCTTGCAAACAGATCAGCAGACATGGGGTGGAAAACGTTGTGCCGGCGCCTCGAACGACGCTTAGGAAAGCTGGTTTGCGGATCCTTCGCAAGGTGATTTGGGTTCTGTGCTCCCCATCTCATGGCGCTCAAGGCGCCGCGCCTGTGCTCGCCTCGTCGGTGTGTGCGCGCTCCGAGCTGGCTTTGGTGGCGCGCGCACCTTGGATTTGCGCGGCGGGCTTAGTTGCGGTCGAGCGCGTGACGCAGCGCCGCCTCTAGCTCCGCGTGCTCGAACGTGAAGCCGGCCTCCAGCAGACCGCTTGGTCGCGCACGCTGGCTGCTCAGAAGCACTTCCGCGAACTCGCCGAACAGCAGGCGGAGTCCGATGCGCGGCACGGGGAAGATCGTCGGTCGCCCGAGCTGTGCCCCGAGCGCCCTCGTGTATTCCGCGTTGGTCACTGGCTTCGGCGCAACGGCTAGCAAGGGTCCGCTCATCCGATCGTCCACTAGCGCATAGGCCACGACCCGGACGAGGTCGTGAAGCGAAATCCAGCTCATCCAGTGCTTGCCGTCACCGAGCCGGCCGCCGAGGCCGAGCCGGAACGGCGGCAGCATCTTGGCGAGCGCGCCGCCGTGCCCCGACAAGACAATGCCGATGCGCAGCTTCACGACGCGCGCGCCCGCAGCTTCAAGCGGCGCGGTGCCTTCCTCCCACTCTCGCGCGACGTTGGCCAAGAAGTCTCCTTGCGTGTCGACGGGGCTTTTGTCGTCGAGCTCCTCGTCGCCGCGGCTCCCGTAGATGCCCGTCGCGCTCGCGCTGATGAAGATCTTTGGTGGCGCCGGCATCGCCGCGAGCGTTCGGCAAAGTCGGACAGTGGCGGGGCCGCGGCTCTCGTGGATGCGCCGCTTCCTCGCCGCGGTCCAGCGCCCTCCTGCGACGTTCTCGCCCGCTAGGTGGATGACGGCGTCGACATCACCGAGCGCGTCGAGGTCGACCTCTCCCGAGCTTGGATCCCAGCGAGCGGTGTCTTCGGCGGCCGATCGCGAGCGGACCAGCCGGACGACGCTGTGGCCGTCGGCCTTCATCCGGGCGACGACAGCAGAGCCGACGAGGCCGGTCGATCCGGAAATCGCGATGCGCATGTCTTCGAAACGTTCGTGCTCGGCGAGCCGAGAGATGCAACCGCGGCGTGCGCCGCGACTATGATGTTCTAGTGATGGGTCAACGCCGCGTTCAAGAGGTGTTCGGTGCAATGCTCGCGCTCTGTGCGGTCCCATGTAGCGGCCAGCAGAGCGGGCTGCAGAAAGACGTGTTTCGGGCGCTGGCCAACGCGCGGCCGGCGCTCACGGATCACCTCGAAGCGTCGGTGCTTGGCGCCACCCGTCCCGGTGAGCTCGCGCTGCTCTGCCTCGCTGGGTTGCATGACGGGATACCGTTGTCCGACCCGGCGCTCGGGGCTGCCTTAGCGCGCCTCGCCAAGGCTAAGCCGAGCGAGACCTATGACCTCGCGCTGAGGCTGACGGTGCTCGAGACGTGCCCGGAGTTCCCTGGCCGGATGAAGCTGGCTCAGCATGACCTGCGGAAGCTGTTGCGTCACCGCTCGCCTGAAGGCGCCTTCTGGTATCGAGAACGACCGAGCGGGTGGGACCTCAGCAACACCCAGTACGGCGCGCTAGGTCTCCGCGCTGCTGTCGGCATGGGGCTCAAGGTGTCCAGCGACGTCTGGATCAAGATCGCCCGGACGATCGGTTCGAATCAGGCCCGGAGCGGCGGGTTCGATTACAGCCGCTTACGCAGCAGCACCGCGGGCTATCCCTCGATGACGGTCGCCGGGATCGCGGTGCTCGCGATCTGCCGTCAAGCCCTGGGCGCCGGGGACGCTCGCGGCAAGAAGCTCGAAGCGCAGGTTGCGCGTGCTTGGGCTTGGCTCGCGCAGGAGCGGCGCGCGATCGGGTCGATCAAGCAGAGCTGGCCGCTCTATTTTCACTATGGACTTGAGCGAGCGGCGATCCTCTGTGACGTGACCATGGTCGGCGACGAAGTTGACTGGTACGCGCGAGGGGCCCGCATGTTGATCGACGCGCAGCGCGCTGGCGGCGGCTGGTCGAGCAGCCAAGACGCATACCCAGGGAATCGTCTCTCCGAAGGCCGCGGTGACAGCGTCGCCACGGCGTTCGCGGTGCTGTTTTTACGGCGTAAGTTTAAGAAGGTGGCCGGACCGATCACGGCGCGTGTTGTCCGCCTCGTCAACATCGGGCCGCGCTCGAAGCAGGCGGACGTGGAGGCATGCGCGGAGCAGCTCGTTTCGCGGGGCAAGGCCGCGATGCCCGACGTCGTTAAGGCGATGTGTAGCGATGTCGAGCCGCGGCGACAGGTCGCCGCGATCGCGCTGCCCGCGCTCACTGGTTCCAATTTCGGCTTCGACGCTGCCCGCGATCGAGCGGCGAATCGCGCTGCTGTGCGCCGCGCCGAGCTCTGGTTCCTGAAGAACCGCTAAGGGCGCCAGGAGACGACGTCGTAGGCGAACGTCCGCGACTCTGTCGTTGAGATGTAGCCGATCAGCATCTCGTCTCCGTCGTTCGCGTCCATCGCAGCCTCCTGCATCAAGATCAGCTGCCAAGACGCGGGGTCGCGCAGCGCCAGGGTCGCCGCAGGTTCACGGTCGGCGCCAGGCTGGTCGGACAACCGTGAGACGAAGCCTGAGACGAGGTCGAACACACGCTCTATGTCGAAGACCGTGTCCTCGTCCTCGAACAGCAGCCGCCGCAGCAGCCGGATCCCGTCGGCGGTCTCTAGCCTGGGGGCGCGCGGAATACCGGGGAACAGCTCCGCGCTGGCGGCATCCTTACTGACGATCACTAGGTCGTCGCCGTCCGCGCGCAGGAAGGCGCCGCGCGACGAGATGCGCGCGTCGCCGACGATCTTGGTGAAGCGCTCGATCAGCTCCTCTTGTCGGCCGAGCAGCGACAGCAAGGGCGGGACGCGGAGGGTGATTGTTCGCCGCCACTTCGGCTTCTTGGCGAAGCCGTCGCCCTCGCTCTCGTACCCGACCGCGCGGATGTCGATGTCTGTTGAGCGGACCAAGCCCATCAACGCGCTCGCGACGTCGGGGACCTGCACGCGAAACGTGAGCAGGTCATCTCGCCCGTCTTCGCTTAGGTCCATCATGCGCATCGCGGTGATGTCTTCTGCGACGGCTTGGGTGCGCGCCTTTCGGAATTGAGGGCCTTCGCTTGTGCCGAGGAACGCCCAAAGCTTACGTCGGTGCGCTACGACGAAGTCGGGGACGTCGTCACCGTCGATGTCGCCTCGTTGGAGCTGCTGTGCGTCGCTCAGCACGGCCGTACGGCCGAAGTCCACCGAGCCTTTGGGCGTGCTGTCGACGAACTTCTTCAGGTCACCTGGATTGGGTCGTCGAAGGTGCCGTCGGCCGACTGCATGTGGAAGGAGTGCACTCGCCCTTCCTTGGTCAGCATGTCGGGTCGACCGTCTCCGTTGAGGGCGAGCACGCGAATCTGCGGGATGCTAACGCTGCCGCCGAGCTCTTGGTCGATCCCTCTACTGCCTGGGTCGACGTCGACGTCCACCGGGACCTTGACGCGCGGCAGCCGTAAAAAGTCGGGGACGCCATCGTCGCCGAGCTGCTCTTGGAAGAACGGGGTCACCCCTGACAGCCCTGGGATCATCAGGTCGAGGCGTCCGTCTTGGTTTAGGTCGACGACGAAAGGAGAGAATTGCGGTCGATCGACCCGCACGTTGAACCTGCCGCGGCGCGCGAGCACGACCGCGGGGCCGTCTCCCCACGGCCGGCTGACGGTGCTGCGGCGGTCCACGAGCACGACGTCGTCGCCGGGTGGGTGGAGGATGTCGGCGAGCGAGACCAGCGTGTGCGCGGGGTCCTCGACCGAGATTTCGCCGTCTTCGCGCCAGGCGGCGCCGTCTACCCGATGTCTCGTCAGCCGGTCGTCGTGCAGCAGGACCAGCTCGGCGACGCCGTCGCCGTCAGTGTCGCAGACGCGCTGGTCGATGACTTCGCCGGTCTCGAAGGACGCGACGACGCGCGCTTGAGCGGGGAGCGCGCCGAGCAGAGTGGTTGCGGTTAGCAGCAGCGGAGTCGGAGACGTGATCATCGGCGAAACCTCACGTGTCGGATCTCGCTACGAGTCACGACGAGCAGCTCGTCCGCGTTTTCGTCCAGGACGTCGACGCGGGCGTCCTTCGGCAGCTTCACGGTCGCGTCCGCGTCGGCGAGTCCGAGTTGGTCGCCGCGGATGGTGAGCGGACGACGCTCCAGGCGACCGTCTGTAACCAGCACGACGTCGCCTGGCTCGCCGCTCTTACCGGCTCGGACCCGGAGCAGGAGCTCGCGGCCTCGTCGGCCGCTGCTCAGCGGCAGCGCTACGTTGAGCTTCGGGCGTCGCGCGAACGCGTCGCCTTCGTTGGCGAAAATCGTCAGCTGCGCGTCGAGGGCGCTGCTGTCTCCGCCCCCAAAAGCCCGCATGGCGCTGGTGCGGATGGTTATGCACGCGAGGTCGTCGCGACCGTCGCCGTCGGCGTCGACAACTTGCGCTGGCTGCGCCATAGGCTGCATGCGCAGTCGGCGATGCGCCCGCTCCGGCCAGCCGCCGTCGCCTCTGGCCAAGAACAGGTCTACGCGCGCTTCGACGTCCTCATCGCGCTTCGCAGACGTGGTGAGCAGCAGGTCCGGCGTGCCATCGCCGTTGACGTCTGGCCACTGAACGTCAAATGACGGGTCGACCAGCTTCAGTCGATTCTTCGGCAGCGGCAGATCTCGCTCCGTACAGACGATCTGGCGCCGCTCGGTCGCCGCGCCGATGTAGAGCGCGCCGTTCCGCTGCGCTACGAGGTCGCGGCGCCCGTCTCTGTCGATGTCGATCATGGCGTACGGCGCTGTCCGCGCCGACGTGCTCACCAGCACTCCGTCGTCCACGGCTTGTCTGCCGTTAGAGGCCGTCAGGCGAAAGGCCCGGTCTCGCGCGAGGTCGCTTCGTCGAGTCACGGCCTCGCTGATTCGGTTTCGCCACGGTGGTAACGCCAGGCGGCTGGGTTCGAACCGTGCGTCGCTTTGGAACCACACGGTCCAGCTGTCTGGGCCGGGCAAGATCAGGTCGTCGCGGCCGTCGCCGTCGACGTCCGCGACGGCGTCAGACAGCGGCAGCGCGAGCCGTGTCCACGGCGCAGGCCAAACCAGCGCGTGTTGGAAGAGTTGACGGTAGCTCGAAGCGCCGTCTGGGTCGGCGCGCAAGGCGGCCGCCGTTGTCGGCGTCAGTAGCACGAGCTCTCGCCCGGCCTGCGAGTCGCAGTCGCAGAAGGCGAAGGCAACGATGCTTCGGTCGAGCTCGTGGCGACGATCCGGTCGTTGGACGAACGGCGCGTCGTCGTCAGCGCGCCGCAAGTGAACCTGCACGCTGCGCACCATGCTCTGGCGGTCACGGCAGCTGAGGATTAGGTCCTGCTGCCCGTCTACGTCGACGTCGATCAAGACGACGTCTTGGACCGCTAGGCGCTCGGGGACCTGGATCGTGGTTGTGCGGGGGCCCTGTGGCAGCAAAGACGCTGCGGCGCAGATCCAGTCGATCATGCGCCAGCCTCTCGTAGCTCGTCTGCGTCGCCGCCGCCGAAGCCTATCAGCCACAGAAAGCGTAGGCGCCACGCGGCCGCTGTGCTCCGGTAGGACAGCGCGCCGAGCAGCACGGACCATTCGCTTTGGCCGCGCTCGGACTGGTAGCTGAAGAGCGGCGGTAGAGAGATCTCGTTTATCGCAGACGCCCGGGTCGTCAGCGGCGCAGTGATGGTGTGCTTTTGGCCCGCGCGCGAGTAGGTGACCGCCAGCTCGTCGCTCGCGGCGTCGCGGACGGCGGCTAAGAGCTGTTGCGGGTGGGTCAGCGCGGCGCCGTTCACTGCCGTGACGACGTCTTCGAAGCGGAGCCCGGTAGATCGCCACGGGCTCTTCACCGACATCCCGACGATGACTGCGCCGCCGCCGGGGCCGAGGCCGGCGGCGCGCGCCTCGACCTCTGTAGCTGTCCGGAAGACGCAGCCGATGCGCTGCTCTTCGCGGAAGCGGTCGCTAGATTCACGCTTCGCCGGTTGGACCCGCGCGGACAGCGTTAGCGCCGTCTCAGCCTCTCGGCCAGCGCGGTCCACGATCAGCGTCACGTTCGTCCCGGGCGCGGTCTCGAGCTCTATTTGGCGCCATTGGCTGGTGGTCGTTACGGGGCGCGGCTCAGCGTCGCCCACCTGGACTTCGAGCAGCAGGTCGCCTGGCTGCACGCCTGCGGCGGCTGCGGGCGAATTCTCGACGACGCGGTCGACGGCGACCGACTCTGGGTCGCTTAACTTGGCCTCCAGGGTCTCGCGAGCGTCACGGAGGTAAAGACCCGAGAACGCGCCTGCTGGTAACGACGCGCGGGCTGCTTCGTCGTCGGGCTCCGTCCGGAGGTTGAGCGGCTCCTCCATGTCGACAAGCGCCGGCGGCTGCTCGACGAGGTCGGGGCGCAGCGAGCAGGCGGCAGGAAGCAGCGCGAACAAGGCGAGGAAGTAGGGCCGCATCATCGGGGTCAGGATATACGCATTCGCTGGAAGGTGATCGTGAGCGCGACGATCGCCGCCGCAGCCCAGGCTAGAGGGGCCCACACGGCGAGGTCGGCGTAGAGCCACAGCGCGTCAGCGGCGCCGCGCGCGGTCGCAGCGAGGTAGTTCAGCACGGAGTCGTCTCGCCAAGCGCTCGGGAGGTGGCTCGTGAGCAGCCAGCCGCTTTGTTCGGGGGCCCACAACCGAACCATATCGGGGCCGAGTAGGAAAGCTGCGGCCAACGCGAGGGCCATCGCCGGACGACGGACGAGCGCGGAGGCGGCCGTCGAGATGAGCACGACCGCGCACAGCGGCAGCAGCATCTGCGTAGCGGCGACCAACATCGCCGGCTCGACGTCGGCGGCTTCAGCGAGCACCTCGCGATCACCGGCTTCGAAGACCTCCTCGAGGTCGCCGAAGCCGACCTTCAGCCAGCTAAAGCCGACGGCGGTCGCTAGGCTCGCGGCCCAACCCAGCAAGCAGGTCGACAGCAGCACCGTGACCTTGCCGAGCAAGACATCCTGGCGACGCAGGCTGCGAACGAGCGTGTTGCGGAGCGTGTCGCCGGACACGTCAGCGGCGATCGACTGACTTGAGAACCACAGCAGCGCGAGCGCCAAGCATGGCGTCGCAGCCTGCATGGCTTGCGCGACGGCGAGGTAGCCGCTGCCGGCGTCGGCGCTGAAGGCATCGCCGGCCGTTACGCGCGCGAGCCCCGATCGCACAGCGCTCTGGTAGCGATGGACCGATAGGGCGGCGGCCACACATGGGATCGTCAGCAGCGGCAGCGTGGCGCGCCGCTGCAGCAGGGAGCGAGACTCGAACATCAGCGAGCGGAGCCCGCCGAGCTCGGCGGTCCCCATGACCGGTCGTGGCGTGTCCGTGTCCGTGGCCGTCGCCTCGGTCGCCGCTTGATCCGGCGGCGGCATGCTCATCTGGGCCGCCTGCAGGTAGATCCGTTCGAGCGTCGCTGGCTCGGGCGCGAAAGAAGTCAGCGATCCTGCTGCGGACAGCGCCTTGGTCACCTCGCCCGCGGCGCGGTCCCCGAGCGCTACCAACAGGCGATCCCCGTCCTCTACGGGGCTCATACCTAGCTGCTCGAGCCGCTGTCGCAGCGCCGGAAGAGGCTCGCCGGTGATCGTATGGCGGACGCCGACGCGTCGACGCAGCGCCTCGAGGTTGCCTTCGGCGACCATCTCTCCGTCGCGGAGTACGCCGACGCGGTTGCAGAGCCCCTCCAACTCGGCGAGCTGGTGGCTCGACAGAAGGACGGCGACGCCCTCGTCTCGGGTCAAGCGGTGCAGCAGCGCGCGTAGCTCCGCCATCCCCTCTGGATCGAGGCCGTTCGTCGGCTCGTCGAGCAGGAGCAGGCGCGGTCGTCCAAGGATGGCTTGCGCGATGCCGAGCCGCTGTCGCATGCCCATTGAGAAGGTGCCGGTGCGTTGGTCGATCGCGTGCGAAAGGCCTACGGTGTCGACGACGCGCTCTACCTCTACGGACGCGAGCTTGTGCGGTATGCCCTGCAGCTTGGCGAGCGCGGTGAGGTTCTGGCGCGCCGAGAGGTGCGCGTGGAAACCCGGCCGCTCGATCAGCGCGCCGGTCAGGCTGTTCGCGCGCTGGCGGTCGCGCACGGCGTCGGCCCCGAATATGCGGACGCGGCCTGAGGTCGGCCGCAGCAGCCCGAGGCACAGCCGCATGACCGTGGTTTTGCCTGCCCCGTTGTGTCCCAAAAAGCCGTAGCAGTCGCCGGGGGCGACGCGCAGCGAGACGCCGCGGACGGTGGCGCGGCGGCCGTAGCCGAAGTGCAGGTGGTCGAGTTCGAGTGCTCCCATCGGACAACTACGATGCTCCCCGACTGGTCCGGGACTTCAAGACGCGACGGCCAGGACTTCGTATCATCCCCACCTCATCTATGGACGTTCTTCATCGTGCTTTCGCGCGGACAGCGACGCGCCGGCGTCATCTCGACGAGCCCAACCTGCTCCGCTCGTTGACGCTCGTCATCAACGGTGTCCCCGGGGGCATCAACCTGGGGCAGGGTGTGTGCGACCTCGACTCGCCCGCGCCGCTCGTCTCCGGCGCGGCGGCCTCGATCGGCGGAGAGGATCGTCAGCTCTACACGCCCTACGCTGGCCTCCACGAGCTGCGCGAGGCGATCGCGGACAAGCTGCGGCGTCATAACAAGCTCGACTACGGTCCGGAGAACGTCGCCGTCTGCACCGGCAGCAGCGGCGCATTTTTCGCGGCTGGGATGACGTTGCTTGAGCCTGGCGACGAGGTCGTGCTGTTCGAGCCCTTCTACAGCTATCACTGGACCACGGTGCCGCTGTTCGGCGCTACGCCGAAGGCGGTGCGCCTACAGGGGCCGTCGATGGCTTTCGACGCCGACGCGCTGCGCCGGCAGATCTCGTCACGGACCAGGGCGGTGATCGTCAACACGCCGGGCAACCCTTCGGGCAAGGTCTGGACGCGCGAAGAGCTCGTCGAGCTCGGCGCGGTGCTTGATGGCACCGACGTCATGGTGCTGACCGACGAGGTCTATGAATACATGTGCTTTGACGGTCGCGAGCACGTCTCGCCAGCAACGGTGCCGTCGCTGGCCGATCGCACGTTGACGATGAACTCGTTCAGCAAGACCTACTCGATCACGGGCTGGCGCGTCGGCTTCTTGGCTGGCCCCGCCGAGGTCGTAGAGAAGTGCGGCGTCGTCTTTGATCAGATCGAGGTCTGCGCTGCGAGGCCGATGCAGCGCGGGGTGCAGCGCGCGCTCGAGCAGCTACCGGAGGCTTATTACGAGGACCTGCAATCAGAGTATGAGCGCAAGCGCGACCTCTTCTGCGCAGCGCTGCGCGACGCTGGCTTTGGCTTTGACGTCCCTCAAGGCGCGTATTACGTGCTGGCGGACTATTCAGAGGTCTTCGGCGACGTCAGTCCCTACGAGGCCGTTACGACTATGATCGATCGGATCGGCGTGAACGCTGTGCCGGGCGACTTGTTCTTCGCCGAGCCGGACGACGTCCGCTGTATGCGCTTTCAGTTCGCCGTCGAGCGCGAAGTGCTCGCCGACGCGGCCTCGCGCTTGAGGAGCTTGTCCCAATGACGAACGTCCTTCCTGTCAGCGGAGCGCGATCGCTTCAGGGCGCGTTGGTCTGCGGGTTCGTCACGGCGGGCCTCGCGATCGCCCAGGGCGCGGAGTCAGCGGCAGGCTTCGTCGCTGCGCATCAGGCTTGGCTAGACGCCAACAGCGACGTCGTCGTGCTCAACGTAGCGGCGCACCCCGATGACGAGTCGTCGCGTACCAACATGATGCTGCGTCGTAAGCACGGCGCGCGCGTCGTGCAGGTCTACTCTACTTTCGGCGACGGCGGACAGAACGCGATCGGGCGCGAGATCGGGCCGGCGCTGGCGCGAATCCGCGTGCTCGAGACGATGCGCGCCGCGGCGATGTCCGGCGCAGAGGTGCGTTGGCTCGGGATGTCGGACTTCGGCTTCAGCAAGACACGCGAAGAGACGTTGAAGTTCTGGGGCGCCGAGACGCTCAAGGATCGGATGCGCGCGGTCTTCGATGAAGTCGACCCTGACGTCATCACAACGAACCACAGCCTCGACAAGGGCCACGGTCACCACCGGGCGTCAATATGGGCTGCGATCGAGCTGCTCAAGGAGCGCGCCGCGAGCGGCCGCTACGTGCCTCGGCTCTACTCGCGCAGCGGGGTAGACAAGGCGCATCTGGCCTTTGATCCCGGCGAGCTAGATCCTGCCCGTGGTCGGACCTACGCGCGGCTGGCGTGGGACGCCTGGACCCAGCATGAGAGCCAGGGGCCCTGGGGCGAGCACGACCCGCTGAGGGTTGGTAGAGACCTCTGGCGCGTGGTCTATCCGCCTGACATGAGCGCGGCGAACGCAGGGGACCTCGCTCAATGGTCTCGCGGTTCGCCGCCACTCGCGCTCGCCGCGGACCCGATATCGCTGCCGCGTGATGAGGCGCTCGCGATGGTCCGCGACGCGATCGTCGCGACCCGCGGGATCAAACTCGAAGTGGATAGGTCGCCGAAAGGCGCGCGCGAGGTGCGGGTGCACGGTCGTCGAATCGACGCGCTCGATCGGCTCTACCTCGCGATGCGCGGGGTTCGAGTTGAGGCTTGGTTGAGTCGCGACACGGTGCCCGTGGGTGGTAAAGGCCAGGGGTATGTCGTCGTGCACGGCAGCGAGATGCTATCGGGTCTCCGCGTCAGCTGCGGCGCGCGGGCCGCCGACCCTGTTCGGCAGCCTGTCCGCCAGACACCCTTCGACGACCGTCCGCGGAGTACGCCGAAGACAGCCGCCAGCGCGGCGGACGCCCGTAAAAAGATCTTGAAGGAGCCGCCCGCCAACAAGGTCCGGGCGGCGGCGTTGCCCGGGCGCTTCGCGTTCACCTTCGTCTGCGCGGAGGACGACCCCGGCTTCGTCCGGTCTGGGCCCGTGCCGAGCTCGATTGAAGTAACGACGACGTTCGAGCTCGATGGGTTGGAGTTCGTCTGGTCTACGCAGCTGTCCTACACGCCGGTTGATCCGGTCGCATTGAGCTTCGATCGTGAGGTCGTGTTGGTGCCCGCTGGCAAGCGCAGCGAGCGCTTGCTTAGCGTCGTCGCGCAGAGCCACGTGGAAGATCCCGTGGAGGCGCCAGTGCAGCTTCAGATGGGGCCAGGCATCACCGCTAGCGCAACGCCGAGCAGGCTGCGTCTCACCAAGGAGCAGCGCGAGGCGCGGTTGTTGGTGCGGGCTGAAATCGACGCAGCAGAGATGACCGCAGACGCTGGCCTCTCGATCGGGTTCGGCGACGCCCGGGTTCAGTTGCCGCTGCGACTGATCGATGTTTCGGTCCCCGACGGGCTCTCTGTAGGCCTCGTCCGTGGTCCTGAGGACACTACGGAGCGCACCCTCGCCGACCTCGGCATCCCGTTCGTGAACCTGGATCGAGACGCGCTGGTGTCGACCAACCTCGATCAGTTCTCCGTGGTGTTCCTCGATATCCGCGCCTATCACCATCGGCCGGAGCTCGCCGAGGTTCGCGAGCGTCTACAGCAGTACTGTCGGGGCGGCGGACGGGTTGTTTCGATGTATCACAAGCCGGGCGAGTGGAATGCCAAGGACGGTCACCCGCTGCTGTCGCCGTTCGGGTTGACCGTCGGAAACGAGCGAGTCACCGAAGAGGACGCCGCGGTCGAGCTGTTGAACCCCGATCATCGTCTGATGTCGCATCCGCACCGCATCATCGCTGCGGACTTCGACGGGTGGGTGCAGGAGCGGGGTCTCAACTTCCCCAAGACGTGGGATGACGCGTGGCTGCCGATGCTCGGCATGAAGGACTCGGGCGAGCGCGAGCAGCACCAAGGCTCGCTGCTCTACACGAGCTACGGTAAGGGTGACTTCGTTTACTGCTCGCTGTCGCTCTACCGGCAGCTGCGCAAAGGGAATCGGGGCGCGGTGCGGTTGCTGGTCAACCTGCTGTCCCGCTGAGCCTGGCCGTCAGCTGCGGGATTTCGAGGAGCCCGCGCGAGGCCATCAGCGGGCCCCGCTAAGCGCAGAACGCAGCGGGCGTGCGCCTGCTATATGGAACCTCCTGCGCCTGGAGTGGCGGGAAGAGGGGTCTATAGATTTGCGGTAAACCCATTATTAGCAGGTGCTAGCGTCGAAAATATGACGCGTTGAGTGGTGGGTGTGGGGAGACCGGAATTTCTCGTGGTCGCCGTGTCGGGCGGCTGCGCTGGATCTCGTTTGGGGGGATGGAGCGCGTGCTTCACCTGACTTTTCTTCAACCCCCTGACAGCCATGAAGACCTCCCTTTCAACCTTCTCTCTCTTGACCAGCATCGCGTGTTTGGCCGCCTGTGGCGGCGGCGGCGGCGGCGCGCCGAAGATGCCTTCGACGAGCCTGCTGTTCCCTCCGCCGTTCAGCGCGACCGACGACGACTCGATCAGCGTCCGCGGCGTGATCAAGAACCCTCGCCGCGTCGCCAGCGTGCGCGTCAACGGCCGCGACGCCGTCAGCCCTGACAGCTGGGCGACGTTCACGGCTGAGGTCCCGCTGAACCTCGCGGACAACGACCTAGAGGTCGAACTCTATGACGCCGCCGGCAATCGCCTGCCAGGCGGCGAAACCGCGCACGTCTGGCGCACCGAGTTCTGGCACGGCGCGATCCGCGGCGTCGTCAACAGCGGCGACGAGCTCGTCTACGTCGACGCTGACCGCGGCAGCCTGATCGCTCAGGGGCCACAAGGCACCAGGGAGACGCCGATCGTGAGCGCCATGCTAGAGTTCTCTCCGGGCGTCAAGAACCCGGGTGTTCCGGCGATCATGCGCGGCTTTGACACGCTGCTTGTCCCTGACGGTAACCGGATCCACAAGATCAACGCGATCTCTGGTGTCCGCACGCAGCTCTATGAAGGCAGCGCTGGCGGCTGGATCTACGACATCGACTACAACCAGACGACCGGCGATCTCATCGTGCTGGAGAACACCGGCTTGATCGGCGGCTTCCAGCGTCGGCTCAAGCGCGTTGATCCGATCACAGGTGCCGCCCAACACGCCGTGAGCTGGGCGCCGTCGCCGGACCAGTCGGCAGCGCCGACCGGTCTGATGATCGACCTCGCCGCGACGCGCGTCGTCGCCTACCTCGACGGTGGCCCGAACTGCATCCTCGCGAGCGACCGCGGCATGATGCTCTGCAACCTCGACGATGGAGCGCGCGTCCCTGTATCGATGGAGGGCTTCCCTGGCGGTGAGATCCGCGACGTCATGGCGCGCGAGTTCAAGCTCTACGTCATGGGCGCCCAAGACATCACCGAGTGGAGTCCATTCACCGGCGCCTTCGTCCATCACCGTAACGAGCCCGGGGCCGACTTCGTGCGCGGCGCCGGAGAGTGGGACCCGGTCACGCACAAGCTTCGCCTGGTCGACTCCAGCGGCATCGGCTACGACTTCGACCTGCTGGACAACGAGCTGACGATCACCATGGGCGAAGGCGTGGGACTGGGCGCCGCCGCCGGCGATCTGTCCGACGCCATGGTTTACCAAGGACGTCGTCTCATGGCCGACAGGCGCGGCGATCGCATCCTGAGCTTCGATGAAGCTGGCGAGCGCGCGATCTTCGCCGACGGAGGATGGTTGGACGGTCCGGTCGCCTTGACCGAGCGTAACGGTGACATGGTGGTCGGCTGCGCCGACGGTAGCTTGGTGAGGATTGACGCTGATGGGCATCAGACCCTGCTGCGCGGAAGCGATCCGAACCTCGACGGTCTGCGTGATCTCGAGACGGCCAACGACGGCGAGTCGCTGATCGCGTTGTGCCACAACCGGATCGTCCGGGTACCGCAGCAGGGCGCGGTCGAACAGCTCTCCGGTCCGCAGGTCGGCGCAGGAGATCCGCTGATCCAGGCTCGTGAGCTGGTGCTGCACCCCGACCTGGAGATCGCATACGTGGCTTGTAGCGGCAGCATCAACGCCGCTGCCGGCAACGTCATGGGCGTCATGCTTGAAGGCGGCCTGCGGTTCCCGGTCGCCGACGAGAACCTCGGAGCCGGAGCTGCGATCTCGCGGCCGGCAGCGATCGCGCTGGACGCCGAGTCGAGCACGCTGTTCGTAGCTGCGGGGCCTGAAGGCGCTGGGCGGATGTCGCTCTACAGCCTGCACCTCCCCTCGCTGAATCGGACGATCGTGAGCGACGCGTCGACGGGCGGCGGCCCGATGGCGGACGTCCCGTCTGATCTCGTCATCGACGAGGCGACCGGCAACTTCTTGATCGCTGGCCAAGCACAGGGCGCGATCATCGAAGTCGACGCTGTCACGGGGAGCCGCGTGGTGATCACGCGGTAGACGTTCGCAAAGATCGTCGTTTGCCCGTGCGGGCCGCCCCGAGGCTCGGGGCGGCCCGCTTTTTCGTGTCAACGCTCTCTGCCGTCTCCGCAAGACCTCAGCGCCGCAGCGGCAGCCGCCGCTGATTGTGACGTCGCCCCGTCTCGCGCAGTGAACCACTCAAGCGCCCGGCGGAGCGGCTCGCGGGCGTCGTCGCGGCGCTCTTCTGCGATCAGGATTCGTCCCTCAAGCATCCAGACATCGCCAAGCATCCCCTTGGCGCCGCTGTCTCGTTGTTGTTGGAGGGTCGCGAGCATCTCACGGGCGTCGGCGAGGCGGTCTAGGTCGATGTAGTGAACAGCGAGCTTGAGCTGCAGCCCCAAGACGCTCGGGTTCGACGCGCCGTAGGCCTTCTGGGTGAGGGGCGCGACCTCTTCGTAGTATGGGATGGCCTCGGGCAGCTTTTCTGCGCGCTCCAACGCCGCGGCGAATCCATAGAGGTAGGGCACCAGTTGCACGGCGTCTGAACCCATGGCTTCGCGCGCGCGTTCGAGGACCGCTCGCCGCCTCTTCAATGACTCTGCGGGTCGACCAGTCCACTCAAGCGCGTCCGCCATGACGTCTTCGGCTTTGAGAGTCTCGGGGTGCTCGGGGCCCCAGACCTTCGCCAGCAGCGGTAAGTTCGGCTCGAGCATTTGCAGCGCTCGTTCGTAGTCGCCGGTGCGCGCGACGTAGAAGCTCGTCGCAGCGAGCGTAAACAGTCGCAGGGGGTGGTCGGCCGGCAGCTCGGCCTCGATCCCTGCAAGCGAAGTCTCAGCGGCAGCCGCGGCGTCCTCGGCGCGTCCCAGGGTCGCCAGCGCGTTGGCCTCGTCGAGACGCAGCATGATCACCGCAGGGTTTGCGCTGCCGCCGTCTGCAGCGCTGCGCGCGATCACCGATTGAATCAGCGGTAGACCCTCATCGGCGCGTCCGGTCAGGGTCCAACAAATAGCGAGGTGTCCTTCGACCCGCAGCAGCAGCTCGTCGTTCGGGTCGCGCCTCGCCAATAGCGATTCCCGCGCTTTCATCAGCAGCTCTTGCCCCGCTGGGACGTCGGCGCGCGTGATCACGAGGAGGTTTCCGAGGTCCGCGCGCGCGCGGATCGCGCCGGGGCACTCGGGCCCGCCGAGCTTCGTGGCTTCTTGGAGCGTCGCCTGTGCCTGCTCTAGCGCCTCACGCGGGCGGCCTTGGTTATACGCGCCTTGCGCGAGGCAGAACCGCAGCTGCGCTACGCGAATGTCCGAAGCGTCGGCGTCTTTACCGATCAACGAGAGGCAGCGTGTGGCCTCTGCTGACGCCGCCTCGATCATCCCGACGCACTGCATGCTGTAGACCAGGGCTACCCGCGCGGTGATTTCGCCGGCGCGGTCGTCTTTGAAGACGACGCCAGCGTCGCGACTGGCCTGCTCCAACATCTTGTCGACGCGCAAGCGCTCTGCCGCGCGCGACTGGAGACTGGTGATCGCTGACAGCAGCGATTCCCGCGCAAATTTCGCATTGCGCGCCTCTAACTCGCGCTGGACCTGTTCGTCGCGTGCTTCGAGGAACAGCTGCGCGCTGATCACGCCGGCGACTGTCAGCCCGGTGGTGAACAGCGCAGCGAGCGCTACTGGCAGGCGGTTGCGCGAAACGAACCGCCGCATTCGGTAGGTCAGGCTCGGCGGACCGGCCATGACCGGGCGGCTCTGCATGAAGGCCGCGAGGTCGTCGCGGAGCTCGCCCGCGTCCGAATAGCGGCGCGCGGGATCCTTCTCAAGGCACCGCAAGATCACCCACTCCAGGTCGCCGCGCAGACCTGGCTCAATGAGGCTAGGTCGCACAGGGTCTGCGCCGGTGGTCGCGAGCGCGAGGGGCGCAAATTCTTCAGAGACTTCGCCGTAAGGAGATCGTCTGCAGAGCACCTCGTAGAGCACTACCCCGAGGCTGTAGACGTCGCTTTTGGCGTCGACCTCGTTCCCGCCGACTTGCTCGGGGCTCATAAACCGAACGGTGCCGATCATCTCGCCTGTACGCGTGAGCGCGTCCGCGCCGTCGGATTCTGACCCGGAGGCCCGGGCGACGCCGAAATCGATCACCTTGGCCTTGCCGTCTTCGTCGACGAGCACATTGCCTGGCTTGAGGTCTCGGTGGACGACGCCGCGGCTGTGGGCGTCGTGGACCGCGTCGCAGACGTCGTGGAACAGCTTGACCTTCTCTCCGCGCGTGAGCGCTGCGTGGTCGCAATAATCGGTGAGCGTCCGCGCGCCTGGGACGTATTCCATCGCGAAGAACGGCCACACTTCACCGCTCTGGTCGGTCCAGAGGCCTGCTTCGAAGATCTGCGCGATGCCTGGGTGGCGGAGATTCGCGAGGATGCTCTGCTCACGACGGAACCTAGCCATGTAGCCCTCCGTCGCGAGATCCGGGCGCATCACCTTTAGGGCCACTGCTCGGTTCGGGTGTGCCTGACGCGCCAAGTAGACGCGCCCCATTCCGCCCGAGCCGAGCTCTCGCTCGATTTGGAAGCCGCCGTGGGCGTCGCCTGCGCCAAGCGCCTTGGGAAGCCCTAGGAAATCACTGAAAGAGATGTCCGTGAGCTTGGCGACAGCGTCGCTGCCTTCTTCTTGCTCGTCTAGGGCTACGAGACGCCGAACCTCGGTCGCTAGGTCGAAGTTATCGCCGCAGAGCTCCTCGATGCGAGTCTCTCGCTCAGGGCCGTCGAGCTCGAGGACTTGCTCAAGGACCGGTCGAACCGTCTTCCACGGGATGTCGCTCATGCGCGGCTCTGATCGGGGTCGTCAGGTCGACTGGAGAGCTTGTCCACGAGCCATAGTCGGGCAGCTCGCCATCGTCGCTCGATCGTGCGTACTGTGACTCCTTGATGCGCTGCGATCTGTTCGTGTGACATGCCGGCGAAGAACCGCAGCTGCACGAGCTCGGCGAGGTCTGCGTCCTCATGCTCAAGGAGCTCAAGCACCTCTTTCATCTCCAAGACCCAGCCGGCGTCTTCGAACGTCAGCTCTTGGGCGTTCTCAAGAGAGATGGGGCGCTTGCCGCCGCCGCGTTTCTCAGCGAGCCGGGCGCGGGCGTGGTCGACGAGCACGGATCGCATGGCCTTGATCGCGGCGGCGAAGAACTGTCTGCGGCTGTCCCACGTGTGGTCTTGCTGGCCTGGCTTGATCTTCATCCAGACCTCGTTGACCAGCGCCGTCGGCTGGAGGGTGTGGTCGCCACCTTGACGTGCCATGTGAGATCGCGCCAGTTGTCGCAGGTGGCTGCACAGCGCCGTGACCAGCCTGTCGCCGAGCGCGCCTCGGCCGCTCCCTGCCTCGTTGAGCAGGCGCGTGATCTCGACCTCGTCGTCTGCCATGCGTGGCAGTGTAACGGCGAGAACTGCGACGGAACACTCGCTCCGTCTTCGCTAGCAGTCAGCGCGTCGCTGCGCCGCAGTAGCACGCCGCTGGCGGCATCACGTCGGCGCTGGACCACGCCCTTCGGAAGGCTTGGTCTGCGTGTTTGGCTTCAGCGACCCGGCCTTGCGCCGTCAGGGCGTCGCGGAGACCCAAGAGCGCCCAGCCGTTGGCTGGATATACTTCGAGGTCGCGCAAGAACACCTGCTCGGCGGCGGCGTATTTGCCGTCCAGGACCAGCAGCGCGCCGTAAGCGTGACGCGCTGGCATCATCCAAGGTGCAGGCTCTGCATAGACGATGGCCTCTTCCAGCTCGACCGCCTGCTTGAGGAGCTCAAGCCCTGCCGCGCGGTCGCCAGCTTTGAACGCGGCCTCCCCACGCAGCAGGTGCTGGGCGATCTTCATGACCTCGTCGGCGGGTTGGTGGCCGAGCTGCCTGTCACTGTCCACGAGCGCAGCGACGGCGTCGTCTAAGGCCTCGATCTCTGCCGCAGCGTCCTCGGGGTGCTCCGTGTTCGCGAAGGCGACGCCACGCGCGTAGTGCTGCATGGCCTTGCCGACGAGCGCCCACCCCGGCGGCGACGGTTCGGCGAGGATCTCTGCCCACATGCCGAAGCGGACCAGCACGTGCCACTTGCATGCCGCCACCCCGTCACTGAAGGACGCGAGCGCTTGCATCAGCGGTGCCGGGACCTCGGTCGTGATGGCGCGCGCGGACGAGAGCGCTTCGCGTCGGCGCCCTTGCATCGTCGCAGCCCACGACAGGAAGTGTCGGTTGTGGGCCATGTAGACGCGGTATTCGCCTGCGTTCGGGTCGCCTTCGAACCACGCGTCATCCAGCGCGGCTGCGCGGCGATTACAGTCTGCGGCGTCGTCGTAACGACCGGTTTGCATCCAGATGTGTGACGGCATGTGCACGAGGTGTCCGGCCGCAGGCACCAGTGACACCAAGCGGTCAGCGGCGGCCTCCGCGAGTTGAGGCCACGGCGATGACTCCATCGTGTGGATGTAGAGGTGGTTCGCAGCCGGGTGCCTGGGGTGCTGACGCATCACAGCCTCCAAGATGGCGCGGAACTCTGGTGTCCGTTCGACCGGTTCGCCGTCGAGGGTCCAGTAGTTCCATGGCTGCATGCAGATCATCGCCTCGGCTGTCCAAACGGCGACGTCCGGATCCATCGGGAAGCGCGCTTTCACCTCGAGCATGGCGTCGAGGTAGGCTTGATTTTGCTCTGTCAGATCATCTGGCAGCGGCAGCGTGTATCGGGTGGTGAGTGCTTCGATGAGCGCGCGGTTCGCGCCGCTCTCTCGCTCGCGGAGTTCGAACGCCTTCTGCGCGGCCGCGTACGACCACTCGTCCTTCGGCGCGTCGATCGCGGGGTTGTTCTGATTTGGCCCGCTGGCGTATCCAATTCCCCACCACGCCATCGCGAATCCAGGGTCGATACGGGTCGCCTCTCGGTACGAGGCGATGGCGCCGTCGAAGTTGTAGCCAAGCATCAACGCCATGCCTTGGTCGAACCACCGGCGGGCTGCCGCGGACTCCGTGACGACGTCTCGGCGGAAGTCGCCGAGCCGCTCGATGATCATCGGCGGCGTGGGGTCGCTCACAGGCGGCAGCGAGCCCCCCTGGCTAACGCAGCTGCTCGCGAGCTGGGCAGCGAAGACGAGGGCGATCGGGTACTTCATGTGATGGCTTGGTCTCCTGAGGCGTTACGGACGTGCCGGTTATCCTGGGGCCGCGCTCTGTGGTAAATCCAAAACTCCCCGTTCGGCGCGCTTCGTGTGGCATGTCGGCGACGCCATGGTGCCAGCGCAGGTGGATCTACTAGAGTGTCGTGGTCTCTCAGGAGCGCCCGTTGGTCGCCTGCGAGACACAGCCTCACGATCCGGAAATTTGCATGCGCATTGACCCTACTCCCCTCGTGCTCTTCGCGACTCTGTCGTCGGCGCTGCTCTTGAGCGCTCCGGCCCGCGCGGTCGCGTGCGGCAGTCGTCAACAACAAGAATCGTGGCCAGCGTGGCGCGGCGCGGACGGATTAGGTCTCGCGGCCGGAAATCCACCCACAGAGTGGAGCGAGGACAAGAACGTTAAGTGGAAGACAGAGATCCCCGGACTCGGTCTCTCGACGCCGATCACCTGGGGGGACCGCATCTACGTCACGACCGCGGTTAAGGGCGTCAACGCGGACGACTCGAAGGGCAAGTGGAACGCATATGACTTCCGCGTGCTCTGCCTGGATCGAGGAGACGGTCAAATCCTCTGGTCGACGAGCGTCAATAACGCGGTGCCGCACGCCAAGGTCCACCCGACCAACTCGCAAGCCTCCAACTCACCGGTCACGGACGGCGAGCGCATCTACGCTCACTTTGGGTCACGCGGGCTGTTCTGCCTCGACATGGACGGGAAAGAGCTTTGGTCACGAGACTTTGGCGAGATGCAGCGCGATCACGAGTTCGGTGGCGGAGCTTCTCCCGTCTTGACCGACAAGGCGCTGCTGATCATCTGGGACCATGACGGCGACTCCTTCTTCTACGCGCTAGACAAGAAGAGCGGCCGAGAGCTGTGGAAGCAGCCGCGAGATGAAGGCGCGACGTGGGCGACTCCTGCGGTCACCAAGGTCGGCAGGAAGACCCTCGCCATTGTCCCCGCGAGCGGTAAATCGCGCGCCTATGACGTTAAGAACGGCAAGGTCGTTTGGGAGGTCAGCGGGCTGACCTCGAACGTGATCCCGTCGCCGGTCGTGGTCGATGGCATCGTCTACCTGATGAGCGGATATCAAGGCACCGCTTTGCAGGCGATCAAGCTCAAGGGCGCCGAGGGCGACCTCGCGGGCAGTAAGCACGTGCTTTGGACCCACAACCGGCAGACCCCATATGTGCCGTCCAGCCTCGTCTACGAGGGCTCCATCTACTTCCTCCGGAACACCCAGTCTGTGCTGAGCTGTCTCGACGCCAAGACTGGCGAGGTCCATTACGATGGGCAGCGGCTGCGTGGCCTACGCGACATCTACGCCTCCCCGATCGGCGCCGGCGGACACGTCTACTTCGCGTCCCGTGACGGCAAGGTCAAGGTCATCAAGGCGACCAACGACTTCCAAGAGGTCGCCACGAACGAGCTAGAAGATGGCTTCGACGCCAGCCCGATCGTCATCGGCGACGAACTCTACCTGCGCGGTCGCAAGTCGCTCTACTGCATCAGCGACCTGGACTAGTCCTCGGCCGGCGCGGCCGAGCTGCTCGTCGTTTTGTCTTGAGCTGACGCTCAAGCTGTTCGACGCGTGGCAGGAGTCACCGGATTCGACCGCGCCGCGCCCCGGCGTCACGGCGTGATCCAGACGCCGCGTGGATGGAGGAGGCGGCAGCATCGCGAGGGCAGCCCTCGCGCGGCGGTCGACGTCGCGACAGCGCACTTGTCGCCGTCGGAGAGCGCCGCGACGCCGCCTTGGCGAGCCGTGACGGGTCGTCTTAGCCGCCCTTCTTCTTCTTCGGTGGCTCGCGGAACCCCTTCGGGGCCCTGCGCATCTGCATCCCCGTCTGTGAGGCCGGCGACTCAAGGCCGAGCGCGTACCACTGCATGTCGAACTGCGCCATGTTCATGCGCTGCTTGTTCTGCAGGCGGAGCATGTTGTCTTTTGTCGGGCCGTTGTTCGCGTCGCGCTTGAGGAGCGCTGCGAGCACGGCCTGCGCGTCGTCAGCTCTGCCTGCCTTCTGGAGCATCCAAGCGTATGTGTTGTGTAGGAGAGGGTGCTTCTTGCTGACCTTGGCGGCGAGCTCGAGGACCTTCAGGGCTCGATCGGTCTCTCCCGATTTATGTCGGATGCAGCCGAGCAGCAGCTGCGCGTCGGCGTTGCGGAGGCTCGCACCTTCGAGCAGTTGGATGCCGCGCTCCTTGTTGCCCTGGTAGAACTCAAGCATGCCCATCTGAGCGATGACCTGGCCGTGCAACATCGGGACCCACTTACCGAGCGGCAGCATGTCCTCGAGTGTCTGGATCGCCAGCTTCACTTGGCCTTGCTGCATCAGCCTCTGCACCTGATCCATAGCTGGCTGGATCTGCTTGCCGATCCGGCGGGCGACGAGCACCCAGATGATCACCGCGAGGATGACCGTGAACAGGATCCCCCATCCCCAGTGCCATTGACCGAGGAACACGCCGCTGAAGCCCAGCAGCAGGGAGAGGAGCAACGAAAGTAGGATCGAATACACGCGCAGGCTCGAAAGAGTTGGGCCGCGCAGGATACGGATAGGGCCCGCTCGGTGCGAACTTTCGTCTCGCTGGATCCCCTACGAGCGCTCGATCCAGGTGCCGACGCACCGGCGGGCCACAAAGTCCGTGAACTTGCTCGGCGACAGGAGGGTCATCTCCCAGCCGTGCAGGTTGCTGCGGTCGCGTGGCGAGCGGTCGAAGAAGTGCTTGAGATCGCTGATGGTGCTCAGGTCCGAGGCGTCGTAGATGGCGTCGACCGCCCAGACGCAGGATCCGGAGTGCATCGAGACGAGGCTCGTTCGCAAGCCCAGTTGCGGCAGCTTGCAGGGCCGCCACGCGGTAATGGCGCCGACGAAGACGCCGTCGAGCGAGTATCGCTCGCAGAGCTTGACGACCCCGGCCGTCGACAGGCGCCCGCGCGCGAGCGACGCGTTCAGCGCTTCGTCTTCGCGCGCGGCGTCGGTGAGCGGGACAACCTCGAACCTGCGGAGCTTCTGCAGCTCATTGACGAACGCGTCGCGTATCCGGTCGTTGTCGACGGTGACGCCGCGCTCGGCGTGGAAAGGCAGGATCATGATCCTGCGAACGCTCGCTAGGTCATCTCGCTCTGCGAGGTAACTGTTGACCATCTTCGGACGGTCGGGTCGCGAGATCATGCAGCCGCTGAGGCCAGCTAAGGCTACGAAGGCGGCGGAGCGGGCGGTGTATCTCATGGCGTCCTCAGCGCGCGCGCCTTGGCGCGGGCGCCAGCGGGTCCGCGTCGAGGCTTAGGCGCCTTCGCCCTGCGCGCGGTCCAGCTGCGCCTTCAGTCGCGCCATCACGTTGCTGTGGATTTGGCAGACGCGGGANTCGGTCAGCTCCATGATCTCGCCNATCTCNCGCATNGTNAGCCCCTCGTAGTAATACATCAGGATGATCAGGCGCTCNTTCTTNGTGAGCGAGCTGGTGATCATNTCGAGCGCGTCGCGCTGNTGGATCGTGTCGACNGGGNTNGTCGTCTTNCGGTCGGCGAGGATCTCGACCTTCTCCATGTCTTTGTCGTCGTCGCCGTCGTCCCACTTCTCCGAGAGCGAAAACATCGTCTTGGCGTTCGCTTCGGACTGGTGGGCTTGGAGCTCTTCGAGGGAGATCTCCAGCTCTTCGGCGATTTCGGCTTGGTTGGGGTTGCGGCCGAGCCTGCCTTCGAGCGCGCGGATGGCGCGCTCGAGTCGGTGCGCCTTGAGGCGAACGAGACGCGGGACCCAGTCCTGCGAGCGGAGCTCGTCGAGGATCGAGCCGCGGATTCGGGTCGTGCAGTAGGTCTTGAACTTGATGCCGCGCGAGAGGTCAAAGCCGTTGATCGCGTCCATTAGGCCGAACGTACCGGCCGAGGTCAGGTCGTCGACGTCGATCGACTTCGGCAGCGTCTGGAGGACGCGCTCGGCGATCGTGCGGACCAGCGGCATGTGGTGCTCGATGAGGGTGTTCCGCAGGTTCTCGTCGCGCGTGCGCTTGTAGGTCTTCCAGATGACCTCCAGCTCGGCGTCCGTCAGCGGCTGGTTGTGGGGCGTCGGGATGGTCGCGCGGACCGCCGCAGAGTTCGTCGTCGGCTGTTCGGCCTTGCGGCGGGGCTTCTTCGACGTGGTCTTGCTCGCGGTGGTGCGGGTGGTGCTACGACGGGAAGAGGTGCGGACAGCGACCGAGGAACGGGCCATTTGTGAACTCCAGCTTGCTACAGACGAAAAGGGAGGAACTGGGCCTCGGTCGGGATGCCGCGGCTCAGCGGTCCGACTACACGTCCGCGCTCCTCGACTGCCGTCGGTGCGCCTGGTCCGTAGGGGTTCACCCGCCGTAACGAGACGGGTGGTTGGATTCGCGATCCTGGCAGCAGCGCTGGAGTGGCGCGTCTCGTCTGCGGGTTTGTGCCGCGCGCGCCGTGTATGGGTTTGCTACTGAGCCAGTCTCGCTTCCTTCGGGAACCAGGCTGCCATGGCGGTGTCGTGACACCGCCAGAAGGCCCTATGGCTTTGCGTCCCCGACTTTCGTCGGGTTTGCCGTTTCGAGAAGCGACTCGGTGAGAGTCGGGATCCAAAGAACAGGCCTGCTTGGCAGGCCGGGACCCCCTCTATCGGCCGATGCCGCCCTGGTATTCAGTAGTTCCCCTTAAAAACTTTAGCAAATCATCTAAGTTATTGTCCTTATTGATTTTGTGATCAAAAAGAAAGTTGGGTCGATCCCGTCAGGGCGCGGCTTTCCGGTGGATCCTCGGTCTCCGGTTTCGCTGCGGGGCGCAGCAGAGCCCTGCGCCAAGCGAGCGTTCGAAGGCGTCGGCAAAGCGTTCGTCAGGGCGCTCGCGGCGGGTCAGCCCACGGCGACGAGGCTTTCGCAGCGGCGCTCCGCAAGGGCGTTAGCGCGGGCCTGCAGGAACGCCAGCTCGATGACGCACGCGCAGCCAGCGACGGTCCCACCGCAGGCTTCGACGAGCTGCGCCGCGGCTGCCATGGTCCCGCCGGTCGCGAGCAGGTCATCGATGACGAGCACCCGCTCGCCCGCTGCGACGGCGTCCTCGTGCATTTCGACGGAATCGGAGCCGTATTCGAGGTCGTAGTGGACGCTACGGGTCTTCGCAGGCAGCTTTCCGGGTTTCCGGATGGGGATGAAACCCACGCCGAGCTGCATCGCGAGCGGGACCCCGAACAGAAAGCCTCGGGACTCGATCCCCGCGATTTTATCGACGCGGCCGAAGTCCAGCGTCGCGAATCGGTCGGTGACGGCGCGCATGGCCTCGGGTGAGGCCAGCATCGGGGAGATATCCTTAAACAGGATGCCCGGTTTGGGAAAGTCGGGGACATCGCGCAGGAACGAAGCCAAGTCCATGGGTGGATCGTGCCCGGTGTGAAGCCGTTAGGCGAGCCTTTGTCGACGTCTCGGGGGCGCGGCTCGTTTGGCCCCGGCGGGGGGGCTGCGGCCGACTGGGCGGGCGACTCGCTGCCGCGCGCCTCGCTGCCGCGGGCCGATCTTCGCGCCCAGACGTCGGACGGCCTTGCCCTCTGTCGAGTTGGGGCCGAAACTGCTTCTCCCGATGAAGGTTCTGCTTTGTAGCCCGCGTGGCTTTTGTGCCGGCGTGGAGCGCGCGATCGATACGGTCGAGCGCGCGCTTGAGAAGTATGGCAGGCCCGTCTACGTGCGCCACGAGATCGTGCACAACAAGGTCGTCGTGCAGGACCTGGAGCAGAAGGGGGCGATCTTCGTCGAGGACCTCGCCGCGGTGCCGCAGGGGAGCAACGTCATCTTCAGCGCCCACGGGGTCGCCCCAGAGGTGTTTGACCAAGCCGCCGACTACAACCTCCAGGCCATCGACGCGACGTGCCCGCTCGTCACCAAGGTGCACTTGGACGCGCGGCGCTTCGCGGCTCGCGACTACACAATCTTGCTGATCGGTCACGCCGAGCACGTCGAGGTCGAGGGAGTCGTCGGCGAGGCCCCCGAGCGCACGATCGTCATCGCGACGCCTGAAGAAGCCGAGCAGGTCCAGGTGCCCGACCCGACGAAGGTGGGCGTGTTGACGCAGACGACCCTGAGCCTCAACGAGGCCATGCAGGTCATGAACGTGCTGAAGCGTAGGTTCCCGGACCTAACCGAGCCGCACAAAGAGACGATCTGCTACGCGACGACCAACCGACAGACCGCGGTCAAAGAGATGCGCGGTCGCGTCGACCTTTGGCTCGTGATCGGCGACCCGATGAGCAGCAACAGCAACCGGCTGCGCGAGCTCGGCGCCGACTCTGGTGTGCCGGCCTACCTGGTGCTCGGCCCCGAGGAGGTCAAGGAAGAGTGGTTCGAGGGCGTGAACACGATCGGGATCACTTCGGGCGCGAGCACGCCGGAGGTCAGCGTCCGTGCCGTGGTCGATCGGTTGCGAGGCCTCGGCGCCACCTCCGTCGAAGAGGTCGCGGGGATCGCGGAAACGATCACGTTCCGGCTGCCGATGCAGCTCCGCACCTGATCGCCGATGCACGTCGCGCTGTGTCAGATCGACACGACCGTCGGAGACTTCGACGGCAACGTTAAGCGGATCACCGCCGCCGCCGAGCGCGCCGTGGAGCAGGGCGCGCAGCTCGCGGTGTTCCCCGAGCTCGCTATCTGCGGCTATCCCGCCGAAGACCTGTTGCTGCGTGACGCGTTCGTCGCGGCGCACGACGCGGCGCTCGCTGAAGTCGCGAGGAAGGCGCCGCGCGAGCTAGCGATTCTGGTGGGATGTTTGGAGCGTAACGTCGACGCGTCTGAGCGCGGCGGTCGCGGCCTCTTCAACAGCGTCGCGCTGGTGCGCGGCGGCGAAGTCGAGGTGGTCGCCCGCAAGTGTCTGTTGCCGACCTATGATGTGTTCGACGAGTCGCGGTACTTTGAAGCTTGGCGAGCCCCGGAAGAGAACCTGGTGACGGTTGGGGGCGTGCAGGTCGGCGTCGTCGTTTGCGAGGACAGCTGGAACGATGAAGCGTTCTTCGGGCGACGCAGCTACTCCGTCGACCCTGTCGAACGGGTCGTCGGCGCCGGCGCGCATGTCGTCGTTAACCTGAGCGCGAGCCCCTGGGCGCGTGGCCGCACCTCGCTGCGGGCGCAGATGGTGGTGGCGGCGGCGCGTCGTCACGGCGTGCCGATGATCTACGTCAACCAGGTCGGCGGCGACGTCGAGCTGCAGTTCGACGGTGGATCGCTCGCCGCTAAGGCCAGCGGCATCGCGACACAGCCGACGACGTTCGCCGAGTGCGTCACCGTCGTCGACACAGACGCGCCTTGGACTCAGCAACTCGTCGAGCCGGCGCTCGTCGAGATGCAGCACGCGGCGTGCGTGCAAGGCATCCGGGCCTACATCCAGAAGTTCGGCTTCTCGAAGGTCGTCATCGGCCTCTCAGGTGGAATTGACTCTGCATTGGTCGCTGCCCTCGCGGTCGACGCGCTCGGCGCCGAGAACGTGACCGGGATCGGCATGCCGTCGCGTTACTCAAGCGGTCACAGCGTCGAAGACGCGCGCGCGTTGGCTGCGAACCTCGGCGTCGATTTCCACCTGTTACCGATCGAGCAGCTGCAGGACGCTTTCGACGCGACGCTGCAGCCGGTCTTCGCGGGAGAAGAGCCTGGGATCGCAGAAGAGAACGTGCAGTCTCGCGCTCGCGGGGTGCTGTTGATGGCGTACGCCAACAAGCACGGCGCGCTGTTGCTGACGACAGGAAACAAGAGCGAGTGCGCTGTCGGGTATTGCACCATCTACGGAGACACCAACGGCGCGTTGGCCCCGATCGCAGACCTGTGGAAGACAGAGGTCTGGGAGATGGCGCGCTGGCTCAATCGTGAAGGCGAGCGGATCCCGGCCAACTCGATCGACAAGCCGCCGAGCGCAGAGCTGCGCCCCGACCAGCTAGACACCGACAGCTTGCCTGACTACGACGCGCTCGACCCGGTGCTGAAGAGCCTCGTCGAGGAAGAGCGCTCCGTTGAAGAGACCGCGGCGCAGACCGGGATGTCGAGATCAGAGGTAGAGCGGCTATTTCGACTCGTGCAGAACAGCGAGTGGAAGCGCTATCAGTACGCGCCCACCCTGCGGATGACGGACCGCTGCTGGAGCGGTCGGCGCATGCCCGTCAGTCATCGCTACCGAGAGCGCTAGCGCCCCTTCTTTTTACGGCGCCCGAACAGGCTCTCGAGGCCGTTTTTAATGCCGCCCTCCAGCAGCTCCGTAGCCTTCTCTTCAAGGAGCTGTCTGCCTTGCTGCTTCAGCAGTCCCTCGGCGAGGTCGCCGAGGTCGGGGAGGCCGAGCTCGGGTGCGTTGACGCTGCCAGATAGCTTGGCGCCTGGCAGCTCGCCGCCGAGCGCGCGAAGCACTTTATCGCCGTCTTTTCGGCCCCGCAGGAGCGAGGCGAAGTCGAGCTCGTAATCGATCGTGCCGTCGAGGCCGACGCTGCCAGCCAGACCGATCGTCTTGTTACCAGCGAGCCACTTCGCGTTGCGTGTCGAGATTTGGCCCGCGCGGATCGAGAACGGCGCAGTCAGCGAGTCGACGCGCAGTTGCCCTGCGCGCGCGGTGGGTGTTAGCTTCGCGTTGAGCGCGCCGAGCGGTTCGAGCAGTCCCCGGATGCGTTGAGCGGGCGTGAACATCGTGTCCCGGAGGCCGAGAGATCCTCTGCCGCTCCATGCGTCGAGCCACGCGAGCCAAGGCTGCTCGGCGGCTTTCGCGGCGGGACCTGCGAATTGCACGTCTATGTCTACGCGGCCGCGGAGGTCCGCGATTTCGCTGTCGAGCCCGGCGAGCAGCGGCGCGATGTAGCGCAGCGACTCGGTCGCTCCGCCGGTTAGCTTGCCGCCCTGCCATTGGATCGATGCCGACGTGGGCAGGCGACCCACGTCGCTCAGGTCAACATCCACTCCGATCGCGAGCGCCCCGCCGTCCAACTCGGCGCCGGGCGCAGTCCTGAGCTGGAGCTCGCCGTCGCGCGCGTCGAGATCGAGGCTGAGGTCTCTCAGGGAGAAGCCTCCGACCTTCATCGCGAGGATTCTGAGGTCTGCGGCGGCGGTCACGGCGGATGCCCAGCCGTTGATGTCTGTCGGCAGCTCGTCGGCCGGCAGTTCGAGCATCCCTGTAAGGGTCGTTCCGGAGTCCTTGAGCGTCGCCGGAAGCGGACCGCCGAACTCTGCCAGCGCAGCGATGTCGAGGTCGTAACTGACGGCGACGCGCCCGTCGGCCGAAGGCGAAGCGCCGCGGATGCGCAGCCACTCGAGGTCCACGTCGAGGTCGCGGGCGTCGACGCGCGCGATGGCGCGAGACCCCATCGCGAGCGCGGGTTTGATCGTCCATCGGCGACTCGCCACGTCCATGCCATGCAGCAGCGGCCCGGCGACACGAGGTCCCTCGATTACGAGCTCGCCTGCGAGCTCGATCTGGTCACCACGGTGTGTCGTCGCGGTTATGTCTCCATCGACTTCGCCCGCCAGCGAGGTCAGCTGGTTGGGCATAAACGCGTCGACCAGCGGTTTCCACGTTGCCAGATCAAGTCCGTGTGCCGTGATCTTGGTGTCGGTTGTCTCGGCGCCAGGGTTCAGCTTCACCATCACGGCGAGATCACCGGCGCGTAATTTCCCGCTGGCGTCGAGGTCGATCTCTTGCGATGTCGAGGCGCTGCGCGCGTTGCAGCGGAAGTCCGTCAGGGATTCCAGCACTTGCCCCTCACGTCGAATGATCACGGCGCAGTCTCGCATCGCGATGTCGAGCGCGAACGCCGCGCTCGCTGCTGGTTCTGCACCAGCTGGCTCCGCGGACGCTGGCGCGGCGGTGACCTCGGCGCGTTCTGCGAGGATCAGTTGCTGAAGATTGGTCGATCCATCAGCTTGCTGTTCGACCGAGACGTCCAAGCCGACGATCTCGCCGCTTGCAGAGAAGGCGCCGAACAACAGCGAGCTCAGCGAGATGTCTGCGGTGAGGCGCTCTAGGACCACCGCGGGTCGCTCGGCGGGGAAACCTGGCGGGTTGCCCAGGCGGAGCCCGCTGATCTCTAGGCCGGATAGCCAACCGAGCGACACGGCATCGACAGTAGCGTCGCAGCGGAGGCGCTCAGCGAGCTGGGCTTCAACGGTCGCGCGGAGCGCGCCCCGGGACAGAATGGTCGGGGTGAGCGCGACCAAGAGCGCGAGCGCGCCGGTCAACAGCCACAACTTGCGCAGTCTTCTGCGCTGCGGTGTCGGTGCCAAGGGCGTTTCTTCCGTCTGAGATTTCGAGTTGGAGCTGGTGTCCATGCGGAGCGGTCATCATGCCGAAAATCCCCTTGGAGTGACGAACCAGCAGCAGAACCAAGAGATCACGATCCTGGAGCGCATCGACCTCGCCCTCGCGAGTCGGTTGGTGGGACAGCGCGTGGATGGGGACTTGATCGCTGGCGCGCAGCGCGCAATCGACAGGTTCCGTCGGTCCGCGCCGACGGACGGAGAGTTCTTGACCTCGGTCTTGCGGCTGCGCGGCTTCGCGGTCGACGACGAGGACGCTGCGGCCGCCTTAGCCGGTCGTGAAGACCGTCTGTCGCCGCTGACCCAGGAGTATCGTCTGCTGCGTGGTCTCCAGCGCGCCTTGAAGATGATCCGCGCGAGGTCGTCTCAGGGGGCGCCGCCCGACGGTTGGTTCCTCGTCGACCTTTTCCGCGAGATGACTTCGGAGATGCCGCGGTTCCGCAACAACGACCTCCGCCGGGGTCAGCCTTGGGACGGGCTCCTCTACGTAGACTATCCGCCGCCTGAAGACCTACGCTTTCTCGTCGACGGCTTCGACAGCAAGCGCTGCTACCGGGACGCGCCGATCGTATTCAACGGGATGCATCCGGTTCGGCAGGGTTTCCGGCTGCTTTGGCGGTTCGCGCGGATCGCGCCGTTCCCGGACTTCAACGTGGTGGTTGCGTGGCTGGGGCTCAACGCTTGGCTTCAGTGTAAGGGGCTGCCGCTCTTGCGCGCCGAGGCTGCCGACCAGCACCTCGTGACGACTCTGCTTACGGGTCCTCCGCCGCTGAAGGTCCCGGCACTCGAGGCGCGGTTGCTGTCGGCGTTCGACACCGGCGTCCGTAGCTGACGCGGCGTCTAGCGGCGCAACGGCGTGAGCTTGGTGACGATCGCGAGCGGAATCGACTGGGCACCGTCGAGCACTAGACGCTCGAAGTCGATGTCAGTGAGTCGGCCTCTCCAGGTTTGTCCTGCTTCAACGATCACGTCGCTGTGCAGCAGCCCGAGGCGATCGCAAAATAGTTGTCGGTGCGCGACGTCCTCCCGATCGCCACTGACCGCAGAGAGCATGGCGTCGACGGCTTCAGCGAGGGCGATCAGCGCTCGGCCTCGGTCGACTTCGCAGCCTGACAAGAGCCGCAGCGACGTCGCCGTCTGGGCCAAGTCTGCCGGGAACGCTGTGCGGTTGACGTTGACGCCGACCCCGATGTAGTAGACGTCAGGGTGCGCGCTGTCCCGGTCGATCAGGACGCCGGAGAGCTTTCGGTCTTCGGCGTAGACGTCGTTCGGCCACTTGATCCTGAGCGTCTTATTCGCGAGCGGTTCACACGCCTGTAACACGGCGACCGGCAGCGCTGCCGGGAGCGCGACTGGGTTCGGCAGCTGCGCGCGGACGCGGAAGGTGACGGCGAGGTCCATGCCGGGTTGGTGGTCCCATTCGCGCTGCTGTCTACCCCGACCGTTGGTCTGATGATCGGCCCAAACGACGGCGTCGAGGTCGCCTTCGCCGCTAGCCATGCTGGCGGCAGCATCTTGCGTGGACGCGCAGGTCTGGAGGCGCAGCAGCCGCCCGAAACGCGTCCGCCGCCTGAGTTGGTGTTCGAGGTTTAGGTCGTTCGGCATCGGCGAGGGGCGGGGAAGGAGTCCCCGATATCATGGCCGACTGAAGATGTCGGGCCAACCGGTCGATGTCGCTGTCGCCGCGTGAGCGCAGGCGGCGCAGATGGCCCAGATCTCGCACAACCGACGACCAGGTCCCGTAGTCCGAGCGACGGACCGCAAGGTGCCGTGTCCTCCTGGGAGCGCGGTGCATGCTCTTGCCGCGAACCAGCCCGCGCGCGAGCGCATCCGCAGACGCTTGATCGGCGAAGTCACGCCACCCGTGATGGCTGACGGACGATGTGATCGAGGGCCCTATTCGGGGCGGCATGGCCTCCCTGGGGCGAGACGTGAGAGACGATAATGAAAGCGCAGCTCGACGATACGAAATCAGAGGCGGCCCTAAATGACCTAGCGCAGCGCTTCGCTGCTGTTCCAACGCGCATTAGACAGGGCAGCTCGTATGACGGGCTGACGCGTGCTGCGGGCGACGGCGGCCTCCGTCACGAGCTGGCGTCGATGTGTCGGGCGGCCGCTTCGGACCGCGCGCCGACTGATATCGAATGTCGATTGAAGCTCGGCGTCGTCTTTCATAGCTGTGGCGACGACGCGAACGCGATTCAGTCGTTCAATGACGTGATCAGCGAACAGGAGAGCCACGTCGAGGCGTGGTTTAACCTGGGTGTCGTGATCTTCGGTCAAGGGCAGTTTGCGGAGGCCGAATACTGTTTCTCGCGCGCTTGCGAAATTGATCCATCTGACGCGCAGGCTTGGAACAACCGAGGCGCGTGCCTCTGGCAGCTTGACCAACGCCGAGAGTCTCGGCGTTGTGTCCAGCGCGCGCGCGCGCTCGACCGCGGGTCCCTACACCCTCGCGTCAACCTACAGCGCCTCGCCTGATTTCCGGCGAGCAGCAGCCTCGGCATACGTAGGCGGCGGCGTCAGGCGCCTTGAGCCACGCGGCCGCGTTTTTAGAGACCTGACAGACCGTATCCAGGCCGGTCTTAGCGCCTAAGCCGGCGTCTGCCGTGCTCATCGCGGGCGCCAGTGGCTCCGACCTCTAGCGCTTTCTGGAGGAGACCGAACGTCGAGGCGGCGTGTCGCCGGAGCGCTTGTTCGACGGGGGTATCGTCGAGGCCTTCGCCTGCAGCGTCGAGGTGCGCGTCCGCAGCGTTGAGCAGGCCGGCCACAGCTTTGAACTCACCACGGGTCATGGCGTCGTACGCTCGGCGCCAGCAGGCGTTGAGCTCTTGCAGCGCGAAGGCGACGTCGGTCGCGGCGGCTCGCATGTCCTCCGTCTTCGGCGGCGCGTTACTTTGGGTCGATGGCATCCCACGCCTCCGTCTGCAGGGTTAGCGCCCGCTCGACGGATACGCACAACCAGATGGTGGCCCGCGTATCGCGAACCGAAGCGCGGCCGCCGAAGTTGATGCCTGCGGTAAACATAATGGCTATCGCGGAGCAGATACCGCCCCTCGGATATCGGACCCCGCTGCGGGCTACTTAAACGGCGGGGCGACTTTCCGACCGTGCGGTCAGCGGACACGCCTCATCGGTTCGATGCCAGGCCTGCTGTGCGCCGCGCGCTCGCCCTGCCGTGTTCGCACAAGAGGTGGCGCTGCGCGTTGTCGAAGGTGACGCTCGCGCTGACCCACGGACCTATGACTTCTCCGTGCTTCTACGCGCCTGTTCGTAGCCACGCCCTCCACGGAGACCCTCTGGCTGGTGACGTCGTGGCTTGAGGCGCGGCCTCGAAAACAGCGGCAAAATGCAGCGATTTGGGCAAAGTGACCAAAAGGTCGACGCTGTTTGTGCCGAAACATCCGGTGGCAAGGCAAACAACGGCACCGCCAGAGGCAGACCCCATGCCTGGTGCAAAAAAGGACAGGTCGGCAGATGAAGAACCTCAGTTTCCCCGGACTTCCCCGCGTTCTGATCGTTGACGACGAGGAAGGTGTTCGCGACGGTCTCCGTGCGCTGCTCCAGCAGGAAGGCCTACACGTCGAGACGGCAGGTACTGCAGAGGACGGTCTGCGCAGGATCGAGGCGCGCAGCTTCGACGTCGTGTTCCTCGACCTCAATCTACCAGGCGCAGACGGGCACTCGATGATCGGGAAGTTCCGCGTCGGCACCCTGCCTGCCGACGTCCTGGTTCTCACCGGCTACGGCATAGTCGCGAAGGCTGTTGAGTCGATGCGCGAGGGCGCCAGCGACGTCATCGAGAAGCCTTTTAGCAGAGATCGTATCCTCGCCACGGTGCGCCGCGTGCTTGAGGCGCGCCAGCTTAAGCACGAGTTGGCTGGGCTCCAGGATCGCGTCCGTGAGTTGACCTCGACCGAGCTTGTAGGTCTCTCGAGCGGTATCCAAGAGGTGCGGACGCGCATTGGCCAAGTCGCTCACGCTCCAGACACGACCGTTTTGATCACTGGCCAGAGCGGCAGCGGTAAAGAGTTAGTAGCGCGCTGCATACATGAACAAAGCGATCGGCGACACGGCCCGTTCGTAGCCGTCAACTGCGCTGCGTTGACGGAGGCGCTCTTAGAGGCGGAGCTCTTCGGCTACGAGCCGGGGGCGTTCACAGGCGCCAGTCGCCAGGGCAAAGACGGCCTGTTTGCTGTGGCGAGCGGTGGCGCCTTGTTCCTTGACGAGATCGGGCAGATGGATTCCAGCCTCCAGGCAAAGCTGCTCCGCGTGCTACAGGATCGCGTGTTCCGCCGCGTCGGCGGCGTTCACGACGTCCCTGTCGACGTCCGCATCATCGCGAGCACCAACCAAGACCTGCGTCAGATGGTCCAAGTCGGCAGGTTCCGCGAAGACCTCTTCTACCGGCTCAACGTCATGGCCGTGCAGGTGCCGCCGCTGCGCTCGCGGGCCGAGGACGTGCCGCTACTCTCTCACTGCTTCCTCGACCAGATCGGTCGTCAGATGGGCAAGGCGATCTCGGGTTTCACCGAAGAGGCCATGGAGACGCTGACCGAGTACAGCTGGCCGGGCAACGTGCGCGAACTCCGTAACGTCATCGAACACGCTTGCATCGTTTGCCCGATCGGCATGATCGACGAAGCCCACTTGCCGAAGTTCACCGGCGGGACGTTAGATGGCAGCGACGAGATTGATCGCACCTCCTTGGTGCTCGAGGGCCAAGACCGATCGATCCGCGCGCTGGAGTCACAGCTCGTTGCCAAGGTCTTGGAGGACACCGACTGGAACATCAGCCGCGCCGCGTCGATCCTCGGGATTAACCGCACGACGCTCTACAACAAGATCCGCGCCTACGAGCTGGGTCAGCGGCCGCTGCGCAGCAAAGTGATGGTGTGAGCCGTCGCTCGTATCAGTGCGACACCTCTAAGCGGTGATGATGGAACTCTGGAGTTAGCCGTGACTGACGACAAGGCCGAAGACATCGCTGGAGCGACCGAGGGCGACGAGCAAGGTCTGCATCATGTCGGCCCCAGAGCTGGAGATGCGTCGCCTGCGACGGACGAGCGAAGACTGAGCGATTTGATGGCGCAAGCCGCCGACGCTGGCGGAGGGGTCGCTGGCGCTCAGGCGGAGACGAAGGATCGAGCGGCTCTGGCTGCTGCTGAGCAGGCGCTAACTGACGGCAGCGCTGCCGTGATCGAAGCCGAGCAGGCTTTGGCGCAAACGCATCTTTTCGCCGCGCGTCGCGGCGCGCGTAACGAGCTGATTCTACGCGCTCTGTTGGCGGTCAATCTCGTCGCCATGATCGTCGTCGTGCTGGTGCCGGACCCGGTGTCTAGCCAGGTGACCGTTGGTGACGACGCCGCGGTGCCCTCGGCAGCGCCGACATCAAGCGAGCCTTGGAGCCGCGCGCTCTACGCCTCCGAGCAGAGAGACTGGTCGACTGCTGTGACTATCCTCGAGGAATATCTGAGCGACCGCGATGGCCTCGTCCCGAGTGAGCGCCTCAGCGTGCTGTCCGCGCTCTCCTACTACGCGTCGCAGGGCCGCGATTTCGCTTCGTCAAGATGGTACGCACAGCAAGCTCAAGCGCTGAAACAGAGTCACCCTCTAATCGATGATCTCGTTACGGAGGCGGAGGTGGCGCTCGCGAGCGGTGACGAAGCAGCGCTACGAAAGATCTTGGCGCGGTTGGTTCTGCGGCGCGACGAAGTACCTAGTCACATACATCCCTACCTCGTGGAGTCGTATCTTGAGCTCGGAGACAGCTTCCGAGAGGACTCCGCTGCCGGCGCCAACGTCGATCTTATGCCAGAGATGAAGGCCGTCGCGTTGCGCCTGCGCGCTGAGGCGCTGGAGCGAGAAGAGAAGCGATGACCGCGTAGTCGACGCCGCCTCTCATCGTCGTCGACGCACAAACCCGCCGGTCGCGAAGCCGCAGATCACTGCGAAGGGCACCCAAAATCCGAGCTGCGCGATCGCAGCTGTCTGCAGCGTCGTGACGATGTCGAATTGCTCACCCGCTGGGCCGAACTTCGTGTAGTGGGTGTCGAAGTCTTGCTGCTTGGCGATCGCAGTCATCGCGAGGACTGTGAGTCGGACCGGCACGGCGTAGCAGATCAAAGTCAGGGCGAGTCGCGACCAGACCGCTGCGTGGATCGCAGCGACGGCCAAGGTTACAGCGAACGCGACGCGCAGCGCGGTGTTGGTCGCCTCTCGCACGGCGCGTGTGTCGGCCTCTGCGTCTGCGAGAGGCGCGAACTGCCAGATCACGGTCGCAACGATCACTGCGAGTCCGACCACGCCCAGCGTGGCCGTTTTGTGTGACCGTGGCGTCGACCCGTTCTTCGCCAGCCGCCGCGCAAACACGGGGCCAAAGACAAACGGGAGCCAAGAGACCCCGAGCGGGTGTAGGCCGCCGCCCGAAGACGTGTCAATCCACCCTTGGACTTGCCCGATGAAGCGGGCCAAAGCGACCGCGACAGAGATCAACACGGACACCCACAGCGTCTTCCAAGGGAGCGTCCTCGTCTGTGTCATGTGCTCAGCCTGGGATCGCGAACCTGCGTAGGTGCGCCAGGGTTACTAGCTCTAGGGTGCGCGCGTGCGTCGCCTCCAGCACGACCCGAGGCGCCTTGCCAGCATCGGCAGCCTCGGCCCACCTCGCGGCGCATAGGCACCATCGGTCGCCAGGCTTCAGCCCCGGGAAGGCAAATTCTGGACGCGGCGTCGATAGGTCGTTTCCCGCCTCCTTCGAGAACTCGAGGAACTCCTCCGTCATCTCTGCGCAGACGGTGTGGATGCCGTGGTCTTCCTCCGAGGTGTTGCAGCATCCGTCGCGGAAGAACCCCGTCATCGGCGCGGTGCCGCACGGCATCAACGCGGTGCCGAGGACGTTCTTTGCGTGGCCTTGTTCGGGGTGCATCGTCTGGAGACCTTCGTGACAGCAGCGATCACAGATGCGCTGCTCCTTTGGTTCGCTAGTGCGGGTCGATCGCCTTCAGCGGGAAGGTCTCGGACGGCGTATGTTCGCGGTTTACGACCGCCATCATCTCGGCGACGCGCTCCGGCATTTGATTGGCGAGGTCGCGTTGCTCGGTAGGGTCTTCGCTGAGGTCGAACAGCTCTGTCACGGGTTCTTTGTGCATGTTGCTGCGGACCAGCTTGTAGTCGCCCTGCCAGACCGCCTGCCAGCCGCGGTAGCCAGCGAACTCGCGGTAGAGGAAGCCGCGTTCGCGCTGGTCTCCGCCGGTCAGCGTCGCTGCAAAGCTGACTCCGTTGCAGCCGTCGGGGGTCTGGCCGCCGCAGAGCTCAGCGAGCGTTGGCATCCAGTCCTCGAAGCCGGTCACGCGGTCGCTGGCGCTGCCGGCTGCGACGCGACCGGGCCAGCGAACAATGCCTGGCACCCTAATGCCGCCCTCGTACATCGACCCTTTGCGTCCGCGCAGGCCGCCGCATGAGTTGAAGAAGTCGACGTCGGTGCCGCCGATAGGGCTATGGGTCGCGCCGTTGTCCGAGGTGAAAACAACGATGGTGTTGTCCGCTAACCCGAGCTCGTCCAGGAGATCGAGCAGCTCGCCGACCGAGCGGTCCAGCCGCGTGATCATCGCGGCGTATGCGGCCTTGGGCTTAAAGTGCGGCGTGTAGCCTTTGCCTCCTGGGTAGGGCGTCTCAGGGAACGCACCGTCGTATTGTTCAAGCTCGTCTTCGGGGATGTGCAGCGCGAGGTGCGGAATCACCGACGGGTAGTAGAGGAAGAACGGCTGGTCCTTACTCTGGCGCAGGAAGTCCTTCGCGGCGTCTAGGATGTGGTCTGGGGCGTAGTCCTCGCCGCGGAACCGGGCGTAGCTGGCGGGGTCGTTGGCGTCTTCGCCGTCCCTGAGCTTGCCGTGTCCCTTGACCGCCGGGTCGTTGGCCAGCGCGACCTTCTCTCGATCGCTCCAAAGGTAGTTGGTGTAGTAGCTGTGTGCGTGCCGCTGGCAGTTGTAGCCGAAGAAGCGGTCGTAGCCGCGCGCGATCGGATCAGACGTCGTCAGCGGCGGACCGAGTCCCCATTTGCCGAAGGCGCCCGTCGTGTAGCCGGCGCCCTTGAGCATCTCGCTCATCATCGGCTCACTCGTCGGGAGCGCCCATTGACCCTCGGGCTTGTGCTCCTTGTTGTTTCGTACGGCGGCCGTGCCGGGGTGCTTTCCGGTCATCAGCACGCACCGCGACGGCGCGCAGACCGGCGATCCGCAGTAGTGCCGTGTAAGCCGCATCCCTTCACGCGCGAGTTGGTCGAGGCGCGGAGTGCGGATCTTTTGCTGTCCAAAGCTGCCGAGCTCGCCGTAGCCGAGGTCGTCTGCCATGACGAAGAGCACGTTGGGCTGCAGCTTGGCGGCGCCAGCTATCGGGGCGTTCGATAACTCTGCGCAGGACGAGGAGATCGCGGCGAGGAGTGCGATGGAGAGTTGGCGTCGCATGCCCGCAGTTTATCCGCGGCCGCGCCAATCGCGACTCAGTCTTAGAGCTAACGGCGGTCCAGCCGCACGAGCCAAGCCTCTGGTGATCCGCGCTGCTCAGAGGCGACGAACACGGACGCGCCGTCTGGCGTTATGCACAGCGCCTCGCGCTGCGGCAGAATGAGCGCCGCTCGTGCAGGCCACGTTTGCGCGGGGCGTCCCGGCAGCTCAAGCCTGAACGGCAGCCGCAGCTGCGCCGGCGCGTGAGAGAACGAATCGGGCCAGTGCTGGCCGGTTTTACGTTCGTAAACGTAGGCGTGCCGATTGGTCAGCAGCACGGCCTGATCATCGTGCAGGTCCAGCGCGGTCGGGTTGCATCTCCAGGCGGTCTGGTAAAGGTGCGTCGACGCCGTCGAACCCGGTCGCTGCTCGACCGGGTGAAGGTCGGGCAGCGCGACCGCCGTCCAGTCGTCTACCGTCGGCCGGTGATGCTCTTGGTCGAGGTCGAGCACGAGAAGTCGCTTGATGGCGGCTCGCTTCTCTACGATCAAGACTTCTCGACGTCTGCTGTCGACAGCGACGGACTCGATGTCCCGGTCGGGCTCGCAGGGCAGTTCGAAGGTGAGGGTCCGAAGGATCTTGACCTTCTTGTCGCCTGGGCGGGGTTCTCGCACGACGTGCAGCTGACCGACTTCTACGCCTTGTCTGCGCCTCGCGGTCGACGATTGGCGGTTGGTGCCGACGTCCGCGATCATCAGGAACGACTCGCCGTCCTCTTCGAACCACGCGAGGTCTTCCCAATCGAAGCGGTCCGCGCCGCGCACGCGTGTTTCTTTGACCTCGACACCGTCTGCAGCGACGTGGATCGCGAAGAGCTTGGTGGCGGTGTCTGAGATGGCCCACATCGTGTCGGGGTAGGCGCGTGACGCAGCGAGTCCGCTGACGCCGCGGAGGTCGGCGTCCTCAGCTGCGAGGTCTGCCACGAGTTTTTGCTCGCCATACGGCGCGATCAGCAGCGGCGCGCCGTCACGCAGGTCGGTCATGGGTGTCGCGACTGGTCGGCCGCAGCCTGCGATCGACGCGAGCACCAAGAGCCAGGCCGCGCGCGCTTGCCGTGGCTCAGCCAATTCTGGGCCCTTCGTGCCCTCGGCCGGTGACGCCGTCCCAGACTGCCTGGACCACGTGTTGGCCTCTGGTAGCGCCGAGATCGTGCGCGTCGAACATCACCTCTTCTGCCTAGCTCGCGGCGTAGAGTTCGTCGTGGCCAAACTTGGTCTGCGCGCGCGCAGCGATGTTTTTATGCGACGAGTCATCCGAGATTACGCCTCGAAACCGGCTGAGCGGTGACGCTCCGCCTCGTTCGACCTCAGTCACATCCCGGCTCTTCGTTCAGCAGCGCGAGGTCATTGCAGGCGTTCCATATCATCACCATCGCTTGCTTGACGTTGGCGGTGGCTACCGGCGGCAGGTCTTGCCTTGCGCTCAGCGACTTGAGTCGCGTGTAGAGCTCGACGAGTTCTTGCTCGTCGGCGGTGAGGTCGTTGCCGAGCAGGTCTTTGCCGTAGAACTCCTTCTTCTTGTCGCTCATTTTGCGGGCTCCTCAGTATTGCGGGCGGAGATCCTGGAGGCGCTTTGCCTTCAATTCAAAGCGGGGTAGCTCACCCTGCGCGGCGAGCTCGACGTTGAAGCGCAAGCCCTCGTGGGCGTCCGCGAGGTCCTTGCCGAGCTTGGCCTGCAAGCGAGGCCAGACGTCCTTCTCTTCGGGCTTCAGCTCGACCTTGACGGTGATCTCGTCCTGCACGTCGTCACGGCGCGAGATGATGATTTGAAACTCTTCGACTTCGCTGTGTTCGCGCACGACGGCCTCGACCGCGCGCGGGTAGACGTTGGTGCCGCGGATCAACTTCATGTCGTCGACGCGTCCGAGGATGCCGCCTTCGTAGATGTCGCCGGTACGACCGCAGCGGCAGAGCGTGTGCGGCGCTTTGCAGACGAGGTCCTTGGTCTTGTAGCGGATCAGCGGAATGAAGCCGCGTCCGAAGGAGGTCACGACTCGCTCGCCGCGTTGGCCGTAGTTCATGGGCTTAGCGGTGTCGGGGTCGAGGACCTCTTCGATGAAGTGGTCCTCGATAATGTGCGGTCCGCCCGGTTGGTGATCACACTCAAAGATCATGATCGTGCCGATCTCGGTCATGCCTGCTGTGTCGCCGCACTTACCGCCCCACATCTCCTCGATCATCTGTTTTACCGCTGGGATCGAACCAGCTGGCTCGCCAGAGACGACGACGCGTCTGACCTTGCCGTCTTTCTTGAGGTCGATGCCCATCTTCTCGGCGGCTTGGCCCATGCGCAGCGCGTAGGTCGGTGTCGCGCATACCACCGTCACGCCCATCTCGACGATTTGCTTGACGCGTTGTTCGGTGGTCATGTTTCCAGAAGCCAGCGTCAGCGTGCCCATCTTTTCGCAGCAGTAGTGGGCGCCCCAGAAGCCAATGAACGAGCCATAGCTGAACGCGAAGAACACCTTGTCGGACGGTCGGATGCCGAAGCCCCAGAACCCGTAGCACCACATGTCTGCGATCCACGACCAGTCCTTGCGGCCGTCCAGCACGCGCAGTGGTTGGCGACCGGACGTGCCGGACGTGAGGTGGTAGCGGATCGCGTCCTCCTCGGGGCGCGTGGTCATATCGCCGAATAGCGGCTGCTCTGCTTGGCACGCCATCCAGTCCTCGCGCGTCATGAACGGCAGGCGATGGATGTCGTCGAGGGTCTTGATCTGGTCGGGTGTAACGCCAGCTTTCTCGTAAAGGCGCCGGTGAAACGGCGAGCGGTTCCAGGCGTATTCTACGAGGCTCTGCAGCTTGGTCAGCTGCAGCGCGCGCAGCTGGTCCTTCGGCAGGGTTTCGGTTTTGGGGTTCCAGTAGGGCGATTCACTGACGGTCATGGAGAGCCTCCTGGGGATTTGGGTGGGCGTGTGGAAGGGTAGGCGCGAGGGTATGTGTGCGCGAGCACGGTCCCGGTCAGAAGCCGAACCCGATCGTTTTGAGCCGGACGCGCAGCAGATAGCGGTCTGCCGTTACGAACAGTGACTGGCCGTCTTCGCCAAACGCGCAGTTGCTGGTCGCTTCGCCGGTGTGCAGCGTGCCAAGGTGTTCGCCGCTGGGGGTCAACACCAGCACGCCGCCGGGTCCGGTCGCGAACAGGTTGCCGAGGCGGTCGACCTTTAGGCCGTCGGGAAGCCCTTTGAGCTGGCCCGCCAACGGCGTCGCGTCGAACAGCACGCGGCCTTCGCTGAGCGTGCCGTCGGCCTGCAGCGGAAACGCCATCCAGACCGCTCGCTTCGGGTCGGAGTTCGCGACGTAGAGCGTGCGGTAGTCGGGCGAGAACGCGAGGCCGTTGGGCCTAGACATCTGATCCGTCAGCAGCGTCACGGCGCCATCTCGGCTGCGTCGATACACACCTTGGAACGGCAGGTCTTTCTCCGGATCCTGCATCTTGCGCGCCAGCCCGTATGGCGGGTCGGTGAAGTAGAGGTCGCCGTTGCGGTGGAAGACGGCGTCGTTTGGGCTGTTCAGGCGCTTACCGTCGAAGGCGTCGGCTACCGCCTCGTAGCGCGGCGCGGGCGCGCTCAGCGGCGCGGTCATGCGGCCGACCTGCCTCGCGCCGTGCTGGCAGAGCACCAAGCGGCCCTGCGGGTCGAGCAGCAAGCCGTTCGAGCCGGGCTCGTCGGGCGGGACGTGTCCTGGTCGTGGGGTCGGGCCGAGGTAGCCGCTCTGCTCAAGATAGACAGAGGCGCCCTCGCCCGACCTCCACTTCATGACGCGGTTGGGCGGGATGTCCGAGAAGATCACGTAGCCGCCGTCCTCAGGGATCCAGAGCGGACCTTCGGACCAATCAAAGCCTTCGGCGAGCACCTCGAAGCGCGCGTCCGGTTCGACGAGCGTGTCGAGCGTGGGGGCAAGACGCTCGACGTATCCGAGCGTTCGCGGCGCGTCGTTGGTCGTGCACGCGGTTATTAGCGAGAGCAGCGAGAGAGACGAAAAAGCTGTCGTGCGCACCCCAGTATTCAAGCGCCAAGGCCCTCGCGGCGCGAACCTCAGCGAACCAGGTGCCAACGCGTCTGTCGCCCGCCAAGATAGTAGACCCGTTGACCATCGAAGCAGGCGTCTTGCTCGAGGCCGATCTGCACCCACTGGTCTCCCCACTCGGGCACCTGGACCTTGACGTTGCCCTCAATGGCGTAGCACGTGTTCGCGCGCAGCGGCCAGTCGCCGCGAACCGGCGTCGGGCCTTGGTTATCCCACATTCCGATGGTTGGCCCGGGCGCGTGACCGAAGAAGCCGAGCGGGTGGGTGTAGACGCTGCCCCTGATATTCTCTGCGCGGCACTTACGCAACGTCTCGGCGAGGATTTCATTTCCTGTTCGACTCGCGATGAACGACGAGGTCAGCAGGTCCTGCCAGCGATTGCCTATCTGCAATGCGCGCTTTAGTCCTGGGGGTGCGTCGCGCTCGTCGGCGCGCAGGACGTAGCCCATCTCTTGGGTGTCTGTGCACAGCCTCAGATAGCGGACGCCGACGTCGCAGTGCAGCACGTCACCGCGGCGGATGGTCGCGTCGTCGTCTCCAAAAAACGGGCGCGCGTCGTCTGCGCCATCGGTCCGTCGTTGGACGTCGCACATCGGGTGAAACCACACGGGCAGGCCGAGGCTCTGGAACCGCTGTCGCAGCCACCAGCGCACGTCGTCGGTGGTGGTTACGCCTGGAGTGATCACGTCGTTCGAGAACGCCTCGGCGATGACGCCGCGCGCGAGCTGCACGATCTGTGGGTAGAGTTCCAGCTCAGCGCGGATGCGAGTCTCGAGCCAGCGAACGCACAAGTGCTGGGCGGTGATGATCCGGTCGCTGCGGTCGCCGAGCGCGCGCTCCATCAGCTGACGCAGACCCGCGGTGAGCCCGTCGGCGACCGCCCAGTCGGCGCTGCTGTTTACGGCGATCGTCTCAGGGTCGCGCTCGGCGACGATCTCTCCGAGTCGTCGCCACTGCTCGTCGACCGACCCGGTGGCGCCGCCGTCCCAGGCGCTCGCGTACAGCTCGCCGAGGCCGTAGCGGCTGACGGTCACGCGCTCTAGACCCTCGTCTGGTCCGCGGTCATAGAAGACCAAGATGGTCGTGCGGCGCGCGGCGAAGACCGGCGCAGGAACCAACGTCCTGTAGACAGGGTCCTCGTTGTATTCGCGGTTTGCGACGATCCACATCTTCACGCCGCACTCGCGCATCAAGTTTGGAAGCAGCTGGTCAAGGCGCTCGGTGAGCACGGCGTTGATCTTTGCGCGTTGCTTGGCCAGAGAGACCACGACGGGTGGGCGGGTGACCTCGTAGCCTTGGTCCCAGGTTTGCTGGGCGCGCGCCGCGCCCGTCAAAGCGAGCGTCGCGGCCGCGAGCGCGGCCGCTAAGAGCGGGACTGTGGTTGAAGGGCGCATGGTCGGAGCGTAGCCACCGGGGGGCGCGTTCGCTCGTTGAGAGCGGCGGTCTGCGGCGCGCGCGAAGCGGATCGGCGCCGCGACCGCCGGCGAGGCGGGGATTGCGCTGCGGGCTTTCGGTCGTGCACAAGCGTTGGCCAAGGCACGGCTTGCGTTCAGCGGTGCGCGCCCTTTCGATGGCGTTATGACCTCAGACTTCTACTGCGACGAAGTGCTAAGCGGGCGCACTGCCGTCGATGTCGTAGCTGAGACGCCGGACATCCTCGCTTATCACCACACCCGCCCGTTCTGGCCGGTTCACATCGTCGTCATACCAAAGCAGCATGTGCCCTCGCTGACGAACCTCGGCGAAGGAGACGAGACGCTGCTTCACGCGCTGCTGCGCGTCGTGCGTCAAGTCGCGGCCCAGGTAGAGGCCGAGCACGGCAAGGCCAGAGTGTTGACCAACTTGGGTGACTACCAGGACAGCAAGCACCTGCACTTCCACGTCAACAGCGGGGAACCGCTGCGATGAGTCGCCCAGTTATTGGCTACGAACAGCTTGCGGCCGCTGTCAGGCAGTTCGCCATCGATGGGGAGCTGGTCGATATCCAACCTCTGCAACGAGGCCATATCCACGACACCTTCGTGTCGACGTGGTCGACCGGATCCGAGCAGCGCCGCTATTTGCATCAGCGCATGAACGACAAGGTGTTCCAGGACATCCCGGCCGTGATGCATAACATCGAGACGGTCAGCAGGCACCTGTGGCGCAAAATGGACGGCAAGCGCACCCTCGACGGATTCCAAGTCTTGGACTTGGTGTCGACGCGAGAAGACCGAGGCTACCTCGTCAGCGACAGCGGGCAGTGGCGGACTTACTCGTTCATCGAGAACACGTCGAGCCGTGATCAGTGCAGCCGGCCTGAGCAGGCCTTTGAGGCGGCGCGCGCGTTCGGGTGGTTTACGTCGCAGCTCGCGGACCTCGACGCCGGACACCTGCGGGAGACTCTGCCGAAGTTCTTCAGCACACCGCACCGACTCCAACAGTTTGAGGACGCCTTGGCCGAGGATCCCCGCAACCGGGCTAAGGGATGCATCGGCGAGATTCGCTTCGCGCAGACTCGTCGTGATATGGCGTTCGTCATCGACCGCATGATCACTAGCGGAGAGATCCCTGTCCGGACCGTGCACGGAGACACCAAGCTCAACAACGTATTGTTCTGTAACGATACAGGGCGCGCGCTCTGCATCGTCGATCTCGACACGTGCATGCCGGGGTACTCTCTCTACGACTTCGGCGACCTCGTCCGATTCACCGCGGCGACCTCGGCCGAGGACGAGCAAGACCAAAGCAAGGTTGGCACCGACCTCACGCTCTACCGACAGCTCGTCAACGGTTACCTCGAGGGTACCCGAGGCGCGCTCTCCGATGCCGAGATTGACCTCATGCCGTTCGCGGCGCGGCTCGTCACCTACACGATCGGTCTCCGTTTCCTCGCTGACCATCTCGCTGGCGACGTCTACTTCAAGGTTCACCGTCCCGGGCACAACCTGGACCGGGCGCGGGTGCAGTTCCGGATGGTCGAGAAGATGGAGCAGCAGGCTGACGAGATGGTGGTCACGGCGCGGTGAGGGCGCCGCGATCCGTCGCTTCGTGATGCGGTGCGAGCGTGATCAGGTATCTTCTGGACGCCGATGCCTATAGATCTCCCTGACGACAGCGCCGAGGTAGAGCAGCACCTACGATGGCTGGAGGCGTTGGCGTCGGGCCCGGAGAAGCTGCTGGATCTCGATGAAGACCTGCTCGTCCGGCTACGCGCGGCGGCGGGCAAGGTCGCCTTGCCGGATCGTATGAGTCGACGAAAGCTCGCTCACGAGCGGCGAAGTCGTTTACGACAGGCGGTCCGCGAGCAGGACGACCGCGCCCTGGAGGCGACCAGCAACCGGCAGATGAAGCGGGCCATGTCGTTCCCGGTGGCGCCTCGGCAGCTTGAGATCACGGCCGATCAACGCGCGATCCTTGAGAGACAGGCGCGCGCTCGTCCCCAGGAACAACGCGCACGACTCAACAAGTCCCAGGCTTGTTATGTCTGCAAGCAGCAATACACCGAGCTGCACTTCCACTACGACTCGATGTGTCCGAAGTGTGCCGACCTAAACTGGCTCAAGCGAACGGCGTCGGCTGACCTGCGGGGGCGGGTCGCCTTGGTGACCGGCGCGCGCGTCAAGATCGGCTATGAGATCGTCCTGCTCCTGTTGAGGGCGGGGTGCCGTGTCATCGCGACGACCCGCTTTGCGTGCGACGCGGCGCGGCGGTTTGAGCATGCCCCAGACTTCGACACGTGGCGCCATCGACTCGACTTGCGGGCGCTGGACCTGCGGCATACGCCTTCGGTCGAGAGCTTTTGCGAAGAGCTGGTTCGCAGCGAAGACCGGCTCGACTTCCTGGTTCACAACGCGTGCCAGACGGTCCGACGCCCTCCGGACTACTACCGTGACATGGCCTCTCGTGAAGACCCTGCGTCGCTTCCGCCGTTGCTGCAGGACCTGCTCGGTGAGCAGACCTCGGAGCGCGCGTTGGCGATTCATCACGCGCCGGATCGCGTCGCGCAGCTGAGCCAGCTGGACTTGCTCTCAGAGGGGGATCAGCGACACCTCTTCCCCAGTGGTATGACCGACGGAGAAGGTCAGCAGTTAGACCTGCGTGAAAAGAACTCGTGGAGGATGGAACTCGCAGAGGTGTCCACGGTCGAGCTGCTGGAGGTGCAGCTGGTGAATCAAATCGCTCCCTTCGTGCTGAACGGCCGGCTCAAGCCGCTCATGCTCGCTGTGCCGACGCGCGACAAGCACATCGTCAACGTCTCGGCGATGGAGGGCCAGTTTAATCGAGCGCTCAAGACGTCGCGCCACCCGCACACCAACATGGCAAAGGCCGCGCTCAATATGATGACGCGGACATCTGCGGCTGATTATGTGAAGGACGGTATCCACATGAACAGCGTCGATACTGGTTGGGTGACGGACGAAGATGACCTCGCGCGTGTCGTCGAAAAAGAAGACGCGCAGCGCTTTGCGCCGCCGCTTGATTCGGTAGACGGCGCCGCTCGCTGCGTCGACCCGATCTTCGTCGGATTTCAGACGGGCCATCACTGTTGGGGTCAGTTCCTCAAGGACTACGTGCCCGCGCCGTGGTAGGTCCTAATCGCGATTACGTCCCGATGCTCGACGACGTTCACGTCGTACTGCTGCGTCCGCGGTGGGCGCGTAACCTCGGGAGCGTCGCGCGCGCGATGAAGAACTTTGGCCTTCGGCGACTGACGATCGTTGAGTCGCAAATTGGGTCATGGAGTGACGCTTGGCAGATGGCTGTGCACGCAGACGACGTGCTTGAGGCTGCTGTTCAAACAGAAGATCTCTCGTCGACCCTGGCCGGCGCTTCTTGGATCGTCGGCACGACCAATAATCCCCCCAAGTCGGTGCGAGTGATGACGCCTCGCGAGGTCGCGCAAGAGGCCGTCACGCGCGGCTCGCCGACGCTGCTATTCGGCGGTGAGATCAACGGCTTAGACCCGGCTGAGCTGCTGCGTTGTCACGCCGTCTCTGTGGTGCCGACGGCGCCGGCGCAGTCGTCGCTGAACCTCGCTCAGGCGGTCTGCGTCTACGGCGCAGAGCTGTTCGCGGCGGCCCACGGCGCGTGTCGCGACGGGGTCGAGCGCGAACCTGCGGCCTCGACGGAGCTGATGCAGCAGCTTGAGAGGCTGCTGGGTCACGCGCTGCAGCAGTCTCAGTGGGCCAAGGCGAATCGGCCTAAGAACGCCATCGGGCAACTGATGCAGCCACTTTATCGCGCGGGGCTCACCGAGAGCGAAGTGCACGCCTGGATGTCGGCGATGGGCAAGGTGTGGCGCCCGCGTGACGCGGATGAGGTCTGAGCAGCAGCGAAGATTGGCGCAGGCGACTCCGGGTTTGCTCACGCTCGCCGCTTGGGAGGGGCGCGCCGAGGTGGCGATCGCATTCGCCGACGGCGACGCGTCTGACCGTCCGCGGGCGACGTCTCTTAGTCTCCGAGCATGCGCCCGATGATCGACTTCTGGATCATCGACGTGCCCTCGTAGATGCGGAGTGCCTGTACATCGCGCCACAGTCGCTCTGCTGGGTAGGCAGACGTGTAGCCTCGTCCACCATGCAGCATCACGGCTTGGTCGGCAGCAGCGGCTGCCGCCTCCGTAGAGTAGAGCTTCGCCATAGCGAGGTCTGCGTGCGTCTCTGCACCGGCTTCGCGCCGGCGCGCGCATCGGTGGACGAGGCTGCGGCTCGCGTGAAGGGCCGTGAGCATGTCGGCGAGTCGCTCCTGCACCATCTGGAACCGCGAGATCGGCTTGCCGAATTGTCGACGTGAACGGGCGAAGGCCGTCGTTTCCGCGATCGCGCGTCGGTGGATACCGACCGCGCCGGCCGCGACGGAGAGGCGGCCGGCGGCGAGACCGTTCATCGCGATGCGGAAGCCTGCGCCGACGTCTCCGACCACCTCGCTCGCTTCTGCTGAGACGTTGCGCAGCTCGATGACGGCGTGGTCGCTGCCGCGGTGGCCGAGGTCGACGCCGGGCATCGGCGTGCGTTGGACGCCCTCGCGATCTGTCGTCAGCAAGAACCCGGTCAGCCCTTTGGCGCCCAGGTTGGGATCGACGGTGGCGAACACGAGGAGCACGTCGGCGACGCCGCCGTTGGTGATCCAGTGCTTGGTGCCCGAGATCCGGTAGCTGCCGTCCGGTTGGCGCTCCGCGCGCGTCTGCAGGGAGGCGACGTCGCTGCCGGCCTCGGGTTCGGTAAGTCCAAATGCGCCGATCGCTTCGCCACGCATCAGCGGTCGTAGCCAGCGGTCGCGCTGCGATTCGTCGCCGTTGTGGTGCAGGCACTGCGCGACCAGCCCTGTCTGCACCGCGCAGAAGCCGCGGGCGTTGCTGCAGGCGGCGCCGAGCTCTTCGTGCGCGATCGCGAGCTGTAGCGGTGTCCAGCCGCCGCCGCCGACTTCGGCAGGCAAGGGACCGCCCAAGATGCCCGCGCGGCCGAGGTCGTCGACCATCTCACGCCGAAAAGTGCGCTGTTCATCGATCTCTCGGGCAAACGGCGCGAGCTTCTCGGCGGCGAAGCTCCGGATCGCCTGCGCGAATTCGCGGTTCGCGTCGTCCAGGTCGCTGTCGGGCAGGTAGAGCTGCTCGTGGTCGTTTGCGTCGCTCATCTTCCCTCGAACTTTGGTTCGCGCTTCTCGTTCCATGCGTCGAAGAACTCTCGGTGGTCTCCAGCGCGAAGCAGCAGCGCTTGCGCTTGTGCCTCTTGTTCAATCGCTGCGTCCATATCCATCGGCCACTCGTGCCAGACCATCTTCTTAGTCATGCCGATGGCGAGGCCCGGGCCTGTCGCGAGCCTGCGCGCCAACGTCGTCGCCTGCTCTAAGACTGCTTCTGCGGCTACGACGCGGTTGGCGAGGCCGATGCGCAGGCACTCTTCTGCCGGGATTTTGTCTCCGAGCATCAGGTATTCCATCGCGCGTCCTGTTCCGATCACTTTCGGCAGCAGCCAGGCAGCGCCCATGTCGGCGCCTGTCAGCCCGACCTTGGTGAACAAGAAGGCGAACTTCGCCCGCTCTGACATCACCCGGAGGTCGCTCGCTAAAGCGAGCACGGAGCCAGCGCCTGCTGCGACGCCGTTGACGGCCGCCACGATCGGTTTGTCGAGCCGCAGCATGTTCCGCACGACTGCGCCGGTCATTCGGGTGAACTCGAGTGTGCCTGCCAGGTCGCGTTCGAGCAGCGGGCCGATGATCTCGTCGACGCTGCCTCCGCTGCAGAAGCCCTTGCCTGCCCCGGTTAAGACGACAGCTTTGACGCGGTCGTCGCTCCGCAGGTCGACGAACAGGCTCTCCAGCTGGCCGTAGACATCGAACGTGAGCGAGTTGAGGGTCTCTGGCCGATCCAAGGTCAGCGTGGCGACGCCGTCGGCGTCGACGTCAAATTGGAAGTCGAAATCGCTCATGTTCAGTCGATGAAGGCTGCAGGGTCCCGGTCGAGTTCGAAGATACACCCTGTGGGTCGGCTTCGTAGCAGGCCCGCGACAGCCTCGGCGACCTCTTCGCAGGTATGCATACGCCCGATGCGGTTCTGTCGACCCATCAGGTCGAGCGCATCGGCTGCGGTGGTGTCGCCTTTGTCCGCGATGGCATCGGCTGCGCCGCGCGTAATGTCGCTGTCGACGAAGCCCGGACAGACGGCGTAGACATCGACGCCCTTGGGTGCGAGTTCGGCGTGTAAGGCGCGCGTCAGGCCGACCATGCCGTGCTTGGCGGCCGTGTAGGCCGAAGTGAAAGGGTATCCCCTGAGCCCGGCGGTGGACGCCACCTGAAGCAAGCAACCGCTGCCCCGTCGCTTCATCTCTGCCGCACATCCACGTGCGAACGCCAGGGGCGCGGCGACGTGCAGGTCGAAGGCCTGTTGCATCATCTCGGCCGTCGTCTTCTCGAC
>NYVR01000002.1 GCA_002684655.1 Planctomycetota bacterium
CTTCGCCGACGCTGACCTGCAGCTGACCGCTGGCGCCGCGTCCAATCAGCCGTTCGGCGGCGCCCAGTATGAGCCGCGAGTTTGGAACGGCGCCGTGCACTACCAACTGGGCGCGGGCGGCGCCGGCACCTGCGCCTGGACGTCGCGCTTTGGCGACGGCTGTTACCTGGGCTCGACGACGTTCTACGAGCAGTTCGCAGACCTCAGCGGCTTCGACTTGAGCGGCACGGCGGCCACGCCTTATGTCCTCGCGGCGACGCCCGCAGGCTCGCTCGGCTACGTCGTCGCGCCCGGCAGCCCCCAGTGGTTCACGCCGCAGGGGACCGCGGTCGTGAACAACCAGGGCGCGCAGCTGGCCGACGACGACGTCAGCGAGCCGCTTGCCCTGCCGTTCGCGTTCGCGTTCCCGGGAGGAGCGACCAGCGTGATCCACGCGACCGCCAACGGCGAGGTTTATCTGGCGGCGACCACTGCGACGACGTCGGACGTGACGCCCTCGGGCGTGGAGTTGACGCTCGCCGAGCCGCGCGTCGCCGTGCTCTGGGCAGACCTGGACCCAGCGGCGAACCTCGCCTTCAACAGCGCCAGCGGCGTCTTCTTCGACGTCGACGCGACGGGCACCGCGGCCTATGTGACGTGGGTCGACGTGGCAGACGGGCGCGGCGGACAGCCGCCGGGGGGCACGACGTCGGTGACGGCGCAGTGCGTGCTCCGCGCCGACGGCAGCTTCGAGCTGCGCTACGGATTGCTCCAGCCTGGGCCGGGGATTGGCCGCGCGGTCGTTGGATTTGGGCCCGGCGGACAAGTCCCGGATCCTGGATCACGTGACTTGGGGCAGAGCGTGCCGTTCGCTACCGATGGGCCAGACCGCCTCCCGCTAGAGCACGCCTGCACGCCGCCGTCGCTCGGGGGGCAGATGTTGCTGCAGGTCGCGAACGTCGAGAGCGCGACGTTCGCCTACGTGATGCTGGGGACCGCGAGCTTCTCACCTGGTGTCGACCTCGCAGGGATCGGCGCAGCGGGGTGCCGGGCCTACACCGTCCCGATGACGGGGTTGCTGGTGCCGGTGACGCAGCCCGCGGGCGTCGGCGGCTTCGTGCTGAACGTGCCGCCGTCGTCTGGTCTGCTCGGTGCGATGTTCGCGTCGCAAGCTGTCGCGCCGAGCAACAGCAACGCGTTGACGTTGACGACGTCGAACGGCGTGCGCTGGATGATCGGCAACTGATCTACGCCGGCGCGCGCGTCGTGTTGGAGCCGAGGAGGCATCGCGGCTATCGTCCGCCGCCGGCATGAAGAAGCTCCGCGTCCTGCTTTTGGTCCTCGAAGAGTTGCTGCCGCCGCCAGGCGCGGAGGAGCTCGATTGGGAGGAGACCTATCCCTACCAGATGGAGCTTGACGTCCAAACGACGCTGCGAGCGCTCGGCCATGAAGTAGAGACGGTCGGGGTCGGGACGGACCTTGAGGTGATCCGAGAGCGACAGCGGGCGTTTCGTCCTGACATCGCCTTTAACGTCATCACGGATTTCCACGACATCACGTCGTACGAGTCTCACGTCGTCAGCTACCTGGAGCTGCTCAAGCTTCCATACACGGGCTGCAACCCGCGCGGGATCATGCTCGGTAACGACAAGGCGCTCTGTAAGCAGATCCTGATGTGGCACGGAGTCCGCTGTCCGTCCTTCACCTCATTCCATCCTGGTAAGCGCAAGCCGCGGTTGCCCGCTGGCGTCGACTACCCGGTGATCGTGAAGTCCGCCATCGAGCACGGCAGCACCGGTATCTCACAGGCCTCTGTCGTGAAGACCGACAAGCAGCTAGAGAAGCGCGTCGCCTACATGTTCGACCGGGTCGGTGGGGAGGTGATCGCCGAGCAGTTCGTAGCGGGCCGTGAGTTGACCGTCAGCATCGTCGGCAACGGCAGCCGACTGACGGTGTTGCCGGTCTGGGAGGTGTGGTATTCGAAGCTCCCTAAGAACAAGCACGCGATCTGCACCGAGCAGGTCAAGTGGGACATCGAGTATGCCCAGAGCATCGGCATCAAGACCGGCCCCGCGCGGCGGCTGTCGGCGCCGAAGCAGAAGGAGTGTCAAGCGATCGCCAAGAAGGCCTACCAAGCGCTCGGCCTCTCTGGCTATGCGCGCATGGACCTGCGCATGGACGCAGACGGCGACGTGTACGTCATCGAAGCCAACGTGAACCCTGACCTGACAGAGATCGAGGACTTCTCGGAGGCCGCTCAGGCCCAGGGGATGGGCTACGACGGGTTGCTGCAGCTCGTGCTCGAAACAGGGATGAAGTACCGAGCGCCTTGGAAGGCAGGGCCTAACAAGAAGTATCAATAAGCAGCACAAGTTCCGCGGTGGGCTCGGGACGGGCGAGCGCCTAACCTGTCAGCGTGACGGAGTGGAAGAGGAAGGGGGCGTGGTCGGCGTTGGTCGTCGGCGTGGCGGCGTCAGGTGTCGGCGGTTACTGGCTGGTGAAAGCCGATCGGCCTGTCGTGATCGCGATGGAACGCTTCGAGCGCTCGACGCCGACCTGGGTCTCTGAGCGTGAAGGGGAGGGCGCGTCGTTCACCGCCGACGTGCCGAAGGTCGTCGGCGGCTGCAGTCAGGCCGTTCAGGAGATCTTAAACCAGGCTTTGGTCGAGCTGGCTGAGATGCGCTACGAGGGTCTTACGCACCGCACCATGGCTCAGCAGGCCGAGCGTCTNGTGAAGNCATGGCGCGACTGCCGCGACGAAGACCCNGACGGCGCAAGCTCGGCTCGGTCCTGGACGCGCCGCGACGCCGAGGTCTTNTTGAACGANGGCCAGACGTTGTCGGTGCAGGTCTCAGAGGCTTGGTATTCGGGCGGCGCGCACTGCAACTACTGCTCGCAGCAGGCGAGCTTCGACGTGCGGACGGGACGCAAGCTCGCGATCACCGACTTCATCAGGCCGGACGCGCGGTCGGCGCTAGCGAAGATCGTTCTGGATGAACTCGTGGCAGCGGCGGGCGGCGAGTGGGGGCGCGATCAACAGGAACTGCTGGATACCATCGCGCGCTTCCGGAACGTTGCGGTCGTCGCTGACGGGCTACGCTTCGTCTTCGACCCCTACGAGATCGCGCCATTCTCAGCTGGAACGATCCGGCACGTCGTGTCTTGGCCCGACATCTCGCACTTGTTGGTGCATGGCTTGGCGGCATCCTGACGATAGCTGCGCACGCAACCCGCCCCGCGCACGAAGACACCGGCGCCATGCCTCCTGCTCGCCGGGTTCGCGGCGGCCTCAGCGACGTAGCGGGCTGCGCGCCCAAACATCGTCGTCATCTTGGCTGACGACCTCAGCGCCGGCGACCCGTTCGCCTGATGGCGCCAAAGACCTGCAGGCCCCAGCGATCGACGCCGAATCGAAAGTCACCGAGCAGACGCCCTGATAATGAAAAGCAATCCCTCTCTGGCCGCCTCTAGAGACTGATTCTGAGCGCCAAACAACTACAAGCAGAAGGCATGCGTATCCTCGTGACTCTCCTCGTCGCTATCGCGCTATACGCACTGGTTGCGATCCGGCTCGAGCCACCCGAGCCCCGCAAAGAACGCGGCCCAGGCTCGACCTTCTGTGCTCAACGCGCATACGAGATTCTTGAGAGTCTCTTGGCAGACGAATTGCCACACAGCATGGCATCGCCCGCCAACGCGGCCGTACGTGGTCGACTGCTCGAGCAGCTGGAAGGATCCGGCTATGAACCGAAGATTCAATCCGCGTTTGCATACGCAGACCGGCGCGGCCAGCTGAAAGTCCACAACGTCATCGCCACTCTTCCCGGATCTAGCCCGGACGGGACGATACTTCTTAATGCCCACTACGATTCGGTCCCAAGCGGACCGGGCGCCAGCGACGATGGGGTCGCTGTCGCGGCGCTCTTAGAGGTCGCTCGGATCGCGAGGGCATCTCCCCGCCTCAGGAACACGGTCGTGTTCCTCTTCGATGACGGGGAAGAAATGGGCCTATGCGGGGCAAAGGCCTTCTGCCGCGAACATCCGCTGCGCGACGCCGTAGACCTCGTCATCAACTTCGAAGCCCGCGGAACATCCGGATCGAGCCTGATGTTCGAGACGAGCGGCGAGGACGCCTGGCTCGTCAACGCATTTGCGCGAGCCTGCAGTCGACCAGTCACCGGCTCTGTCTTCACGACCATATATGAGGCCCTGCCAAACGACACCAACCTGACCGCCTACAAAAAAGCAGGGATCCCAGGACTCAACTTCGCCTTCATCGGCGACCCGCAAAACTATCACACAACCAATGATGACCTCGCGCACGTCACACTCGGCAGTGTTCAGCATCACGGCGACAATGCGCTGGAGCTGGTGCGGTCATTAGGCGACGCGGACCTCGAGCTCCAACGAGCGACGAGCAGAGGCGACGCGGTCTTCTTTGACGTCCTGTGCGCATTCGTCGTCTGGTGGCCCGCCCACTTAAGCCAGCCGATTGCCCTGGCCTTGCTGGTCATGACCGTGTTGTTCGCGCTCAAAGCAGCGCGCAAGGCGGGTTGGCGTTCGCTGTTTCGCGCCTCGACTTGCTTCGTTGGCGGCGTCGCCTTTCCACCCGCCCTGTGTTTCGGCGGAGCCTTCATCTTGACCCAAATGGGAGTGATCGATCGCAACCTAGTAGGTCAGACAACTGGCTATTCAGCAGTGTATTGGGTGCTGTCCCTAGTCGGCCTGTGGTTGGCGACACGTTTCAGCAAAGTCCAGGTCGATGCGTGGTCTTTATGGACCGTTTCATGGCTCACCTATGGCGTCCTTGCGCTTGCTGCGTCCAGCCTCGCAGTGGGCACAAGCTACTTATTCATCGCCCCGCTGCTTATCGCGGTCTTGAGCGCCTTCAGGGACGCTGTTTCCGGACGACAACCGGGCTTCGGCATGACGATCCTGCCGGTGATCGCAGCAGGCATCGTCTGGTTCCCACTGCACCAACTGGTCCCCGTCGCACTCGGGGTCCGTCAGGGGTGGATCATCGGCGCCTGCAACGCGCTGTTCTTGATCACCGCTCTTACGGCTACGGCAAATATCGCCCCGACCACTCTAAAGCGCAGATAGCTGGAGGCGCCGACCTGGACGTCGCTCTTGGCTGACAACCCGAGCTGCCGCTCCATTTGGGTCCGCAGCGGTGTCGATCTCACGTCAGCCTCGGCGCAACGGCGCGAGCGCTACAATCAGCCAACGCGCCAGGGACCGCAGCGACCCTACTCGCCCTTGAGGAACTTGCCGCTGTCGCCCCGTGCTTTCCACGCGGGCTCGACCGGCTAACCCGCGGTCCTTATCGCGAGATCTCGACGATCGTCAACGAATGTGGCGGCAACATCGTCGTCCCGTCCTCGAACGCCACTCGGGCGCTCTTTGGGGTCACGCGATCAGGCGCCTCGATGTCGTTGTAGGCGTCGGGGGAGTCCGCGGTCAGGAGCTGTGCGTCGTAAGTACCCGCCAGCGGCGCGTCGCCGAGGCGAAGGGTGCAAGGGACGGGCGCCGCTGGGTGGCGGTTGACCAGCGCGACGGCCCACCGATGTCCGGTGGCGTCGACCGTGGCGACGGCGTCGATCACCGGGACGCCAGCCCGCAGCTCCGGCGCAGTCCTCGTGAGCTGCGCCACGCGCGGCTGCAGATAGTTGGCATACATCGCCAGCGCGTGGAAGTGTGTGCGCCGGACCACGCCGTCGGGGTGAACGAAGAGCGGGCCGCGGGTGTTCACGATCGGCGCGATGTTGGCCATCGCGACGTCGTCGCTGTGACGCAGGCAGGCGTTCAGGAACGAGGCTGAGAACAGCGCGTCGGCCATCGTGTACTGCGACGCGATGTCGTTCTTGTCGCGCGCCTGGATCAGCGCGCGCACCTCGGGGTCTTCGTAGTCCTGCACGGACTTTCGCGGGAACCCTGGGTGGTGCCATCCGCGCAGGCACCACTCGTCGAACGCGATCTTGATCTTGCCTCGGTATCCTGACTCCTCCAGCACGTCGACGAAGTCGGCGATCTGCTGTTCGGGTTGCTCGGAGTAGCCGATGCAGGTCAGGTAGTCTGGGGTCTCCTGCACCTGCCAGAGCGGAAGCCAATACGAGTGGATCGAGACGAAGTCGAGGTAGGCGCCTGCCTCCTTGAGCAGGGGCAGCGACCACTCTCGTGAAGGCAGCGCGGCGGCCGAGAGCTGGATGGTCGGGTCGACGGCCTTCATCGCCTTGGCGGCCTCGAGCACGAACGGCGCCCATGTTTCGATGGGCTTGTAGCCGATCTCATGGCTGCCCCAGTTCTCGTTGCCGATGCTCCAGATGCGTACCCCTAGCGGCTCGTCGTGGCCGTTGGCGGCGCGCAGCGCCGCGTATTGTCCCGATGTCCCGTTGCAGTATTCGACCCAGTTCCGCATCTCTTGGATCGTGCCGTTGCCTGCGTTGTTGCAGACATACGGCTGCCAGCCGACCCGTCGGCACAGCGCGACGAATTCATCGGTGCCGAAGCTGTTGGGCTCGATCACGCCCCACGCCATGTCGTCGGTCGGCGCGCGTGCGCGCCCGACGCCGGACTCCCAGCGGTAGCCGCTGACATAGCATCCACCTGGCCAACGCACGATCGGGCACCGGAGCTCTTTCAGCGCTGCGATCACGTCTAGGCGGAAGCCGTCGTCGTCCGCGAGAGGTGACCCTGGCTCGAACACGCCGCCGTAGACCTGCCGGCCGAAGTGCTCGAGGAAGCCGCCGAAGATCATGCGGCTGTACGGCTTGGTCGGAGCGTCGGCGTCGATCGCGATGCTGGCATGGTTCGATGCTGGCGGGTCGTCGGCGCGCGTGAGCGACACGTCGTCGTAATAGGCTTCACCGGTCGAGCGTCCCCATCCGCCGAACAAGCAGTTGATCTCTAGCTGCGACGTGGTGGCGTAAAAGACCGTCGAAACACGCGTCCAGTCCGTGTCCCCGTTGACCGCGTTCGTCTTGACCTCTGGCATGTTCTGGATGTTCAAGAGCGCGCCCAAGGCGCCGCGTACGCCCCGCGTCTTGATCCAACCAGAGAGTTGATACCGAGCATTGGGCTGCACCTTGACGGTCGTCGTCCAGGCGGCGTCCGCCCCGTCCTTTGAGGTGATCCGCGCGCAGCGCTCGCTGGTCCGACCTGGCGAGCAGATTGTCCAGCTGGCGGCGTCATGCCCGTTCCACGAGCGCGCGCGCCAGGTCTGCGTGACCTCGGCGGCTGGCGCCTCGAACGAAGAGGCTGGCACAAGGTTTGGTCGCGGCGCTGCGCCTGGTTCGTCCTGCGCTGTGGCCGCGACGCAGATGGTGACGAAGAGCGAAGTGATCCTGACGAGGACAGACAGCGTCCGCTGGGCGTTCACGCCTCGCAGGCTAACCCCTAGGCGGTTGGCCGCTACGGCCGGTTGTTCGATGTATCGCAGCCCGCGTGTGATCCACGGAGACGTGGGCACGGCGCTGCGCGGACCTAGCCTGTCGCGATGGGAGCCGGCGTGCACGGTCAAGGCGTCGACTTCTCAAGGCCCTGCGTAACGAGCCAGAACCCCGCCGCAACCACAGCGATCACCATTAACGGTACGGCCCACATCTTGGCCGTCTTTACATCGGTGACCATGAGCGCGACCGGGCCGACGGCGCTGTTTAGCAGGGATTGCCACGCGATCATTCGCGCGAGCCGGTCGCGTGGTCGCGTCACGGCGCGTATGCAGCCGAATACGAGTGTCGGCACGTTGGCCAAGAGCAATATATACCCCGACATCAAGACCAAGAAGATCTCACTCCCCATCTGACCATGCTGATATCGCATGTAGGTCCAATGTAAGTAAACGCACATCGTCAAGATCGTCAGCCAGAAGTTGGCGCCACAAATCGCGTAGGCGAGCTTGGACGCGCCGTGTGCGCGCGCCCACATCGCAGACCTGTCTTGCGAGCGTACGAACGGAACGAAGCGCGCCCACCTTCGCGCTGCTGAAGGCAGGCGGCCTGGGCTGCCCTGCTGAATCTCGTCGTCGCCGGACATGAAGATGAGTGTTGGAGCGGGGGCCGTGTCTGCGGATCGCGCGTAGGCGCCACTTCTCCGCGGCGTTCGATCGTCGCGTGTCAGCGGGATCGTCGATCGGTGATCGGTAGTGAGAGCGGCAAAGCGACGGGCAAAGCGAATGCGCGCGTCCGCGCGCATCATGCCATACACCCAGGGCGTTTTGTCGCGAAACGACCAGGACGTCGGTCCGAGGCGGCTTGGCACGGCATCTCTTATCGACGTAAGATTTGCAGCATGCTCGCTAGGGCGCTGATTGTCTCCGCCGGACTCGCAGTCTGCGTAAGCGCGCAGGTCGCCGCGAACGCAGACCTGTTCGACCCTGCTCGCGTCATCGACGTGCAGGTCACGATGGCCAAGCGGGCATGGAACGAGCTGCGCATGCAGTCGCGCTCTATCGAGAAGGCGCTGTCCGCGTCGCGTAAGCAGGGCGAGTTCGATAAACCCTACACCTACTTCGACGCCGACGTCGTCATCGACGGCGTCCTATTCAAAGGTGTGGGGGTGCGCAAGAAGGGCTTCTTGGGTTCGCAGAGCGCGACGCGTCCGTCGCTGAAGATCAAGCTCAACCGCACTGACCCGGACGCTTCGATCCAAGGGCTGACCAACCTCACGTTCAACAACAACAAGCAGGACGTGAGCCTGGTCAGCCAGTTCTTGGGCTACCAGATCTTTAACGCGGCGGGCTCCCCTGCGCCCCGCTGCGGCTTCGCGCGCGTGACGGTCAACGGTCGCTATCTGGGCGTGTATTCGCACGTCGAGCGGATCCGCGATGAGGTCCTGGAGCGCGGCTTTGGCAGCGCCGACGGCGTCCTCTACGAGGGCACGGTCGTCGACTTCTTCCCGGGGTGGGCGAAGGGGTTCGAGCGCAAGCTGGGCAAGCGCAAGCGCGGTCTCGCGCGGATTCGCGCCGTGACGGCCGCGTTGGCGTCGCCCGGTGAGGACCTAGTGGATCGCGTCGCCGAACTCGTCGACCTCGACGCGTTTTACCGCTTTTGGGCGCTCGAGGGCCTGCTCGGCTTCTGGGACGGCTACAGCGGCAACAAGAACAACTTCTTCTGCTACCTGCACCCCAAAACGGACAAGCTGCACTTCTTGCCGTGGGGGGCTGACTGCCTGTTCATGAAGTACAGCCTCGTAGACTTCGACCGCGAGGCGCCTGTGTCGGTGAAGACGACAGGCCTCCTCGCTCATCGGCTGTATCAACTGCCGTCGGGTCGCGCGCGCTACGAGGCGGAGATGCGCCGGCTCTTGTCGCGTCACTGGGATGAAGACGCGATCGAGAGAGAGCTGGACCGCGTCGAAGCGCTCTTGGAGCCGCACCTCGGTACGTATCAGCGGCGCGCCGTCGACGCGATGGACGTCGTGCGCGACTTCGTTGTGCAGCGTCGCGCGGACATCCTCGAAGAAATCGACGGGGGGATGCCCCGCTGGACGAAGCGACCGACGCCGCCGTTCGCGATCCCTGTCGTCGGCGGCGAGTGGGAGCCGTCGATCTGGAACGCCGCGCGGAAGGGGGACGTAGAGGCGCTGTCCTTTCACGTCCGCGCGGGCGCCGACGTCAACGAAGTCAGCGACCTCGACGGTTCGCACCCCTTGGCGCTCGCGGCGATGGCTGGTCGAGCCGGCGCAGTCGCGTATCTCTTGGAGCAGGGGGCGCGCGTGGACGACACCGACGAAGATGGCGACACGGCGCTTCATCAGGCCTCCTTCTTTGGTCGCCTCGACGTCGTGGACCTGCTGCTGGCAGCTGGCGCGGATCGCAGCATCAAGAACGACAAAGGCCTGACGCCGCGGATGAACGCAGCGATCCCCTGGAGCGCGGAGATCGCCGGGATCATGGGTTTCGTCGGTAAGGCCATCGGGGTCGAGTTCGACCTGGAAGAGATCCGTCAGAATCGTCCCGAGGTCGCGCGGCGTCTGCGTTAGCGCGGCGGCCGGCGCGCTCAGCGGCCGGGCAGCCAGGACCAGGGCGCGCCGGGCTGCTCGCGCACGTCCCACGCGCCGCTTGGCTCCAGCACGAGCCAAACGTCGACCCGGTCGAAGACGTAAAACATGGCCGCGTCCCTCACGCGCAGATTTCGGCCTGCCTGTCGCCCTACCACCGCGAGCGCGCCCTCGGCGCGCGGGCAGAACTTCCAGACGTGGCTGGCGCCGTCGGCGAGGGATCCCACCTCACACCGTTCGGTGTCACCGGCTATCAGCGTTAGCTCTTCAATCAGCTGGCCCGAACGGTTGACGACCTCGACGCGCTGGATGGCAGCGACGGATGTTCCTTCCAGGTAGAGGCAGGCCAGCGGGAGGTTGGTGATGATCAGCAGCGCGCGGCTGCGCAGCTGCGGGGCGGTCGCGCCTCGGCGCCGCGCAATCCACAGGGCCGCAAGGCCCGCGGCCAAGAGCGCGGGGCCGGCTGTTAGCATGATCGCGCCGAGCTGCTGAAACGCCCGCCCGCCCTCGCTCTTCCCGCCGGTCTCAAGCAGCCACCCGAAGAACGCGACAGAACCGAGGACCAAAGGCGCGAAGCCGCACACCGTGGCCACGAGGAGAGGGCGCTTAAGAGGTCGCTGGCGCATGCAAAGAGCCAGGATAGCCGCCGGTTCGGCGGCGACAAAGCGTCGCCGCGGCGTCTACTCGACGCATCTCAGCTAGCGCGCGGCTGCTGCTGCCGGTCTATTATCGGCAGCTCCGCGTCGCGTCACTTCGCGTTCTTACGAACCCAAGCCCGCTCGAAGAAGAAGTAGACGACGGTCTTCAGCACGAAGTCCAGCGCGCCGACCGTGAGGCCATACTTCACCTCCCCCGTGACCGTCCACGCAGAGAGCGTCGTGATGGTCGTGGCGATAACGCGCCAGATAAGGGTCTTGAGCAGGGTGCTTTTGTAGCTTTCTGTCATTCGAGTGCTCGGCGATCTGCGCCGTACACTTGATTCTATCTCGCCGTCCGCCGCGCACATCCTGGAGAAATATCCGGGCGATGATGTGTTCGAAGAGTGAGGCCTGAACAGCCGTCGGCGTCGCTGCTATGACGCTCCCCGCACACCTGATGACTGGCTGTTTGTTTCAGATCGAGATGAGCCGCGCGCTTTTTGTAGGCCGGTGATCCACGCCCGCCCGCTGCTACTGCAGAGCACTGCGCCGTCGACGCCCCTCGCGTGTGTCGAGGCCTCGACGCGTCGGCCGGTGCGGTGGCTGTAGGCGCGGATACGTCCGCGTCGTAGACGGGTGACGCGCCGGATCGTGACCTCGCGCGCCATGGGACGGGTCGAGCGAGCTGCGGGCGGCGTGTGACCCATGCCCGTGATTTTCAGCGCCGCCTGTTGGTCGCGGCCGGTTGGCCACGGCGCTCGCCGCGGGTGCTCGCGGCGCGTTCTAGAGCGGCATCCCCACGTAGTTCTCAGCGATCATCTGCAAGCCAGCCTGTGACGTGGTCACGTATGCCAACTCGGCTTCCTTGACGCGCTGGTCGAACGGGTCATCGCTGAACCGGTGGGTTAGGTTGGTCAAGTACCAGCTAAACCGCTGGGTTTTCCAAACGCGCGCCAGCGCGCGCTCCGAGTATCGCGACAAGGCGTCTTCGTGCCCGTCACTGGTGAAGGTCTCGATCGCTTCGCTCATGTAGTGGACGTCCGAGAAGGCGAGGTTGAGGCCCTTGGCGCCCGTGGGCGGGACCACGTGCGCGGCGTCACCAGCGAGCAGCAGCCGCCCGAACCGGAGCGGCTCGGCGATAAAGCTGCGCAAGGGCGCGATCGACTTCTCCAGCGACGGCCCCGTCTGGATGTTGTCCGAGACCTCGTCGGGCAGCCGCCGCTTCAGCTCGTCCCAGAACATGTCGTCGGTCCAATTCTCAACCTTGTCGTCTGGGTCGCACTGAATGTAGTAGCGAGACCGCGTCCAGGAACGCATCGAGCAGAGGGCGAAGCCTCGCCGCGCGTTGGCGTAGAGCACTTCCGGAGACACCGGCGGCACGTCCGCCAGCATCCCGAGCCACCCGAAGGGGTAGACCTTCTCGTAGGTGGTGATCGCGGACTCCGGCACCGACACCCTGCTGACGCCGTGGTAGCCGTCGCAACCCGCGATCAGCTGGCAGTTGAGCCGCTTGGTGACGCCTTGCTCGTCGTAGAGCACGTAGGGTCGCGCGCTGTCGAAGTCGTGGAGGGAGACGTTCTCGGCTTCATAAATGGTCGGGTTCGGCGAGGCCGCGCGCAGGTCGCACAGGTCCTTGGTGACCTCGGTTTGGCCATAGGCCGTAACGACCTTGCCGCCAGTGTTCGCGCCGAGGCCGACCGGGATGATGCGGTTGTTGTAGGCGAGCCGGACGCCGTGGTGCGGGATGCCTTCTTGCTCCAGGCGACCGGCCGCGCCGATGTCCTTGAGGAAGTCAACCGTCGTCTGCTCGAGGATGCCCGCGCGGATCCGCGCGAGCACATACTCTTGGCTGCGCCGCTCGATCACGACGTTGTCGATGCCGAGCCGGTCTAGCTTGGAGGCCAGCGCCAGCCCCGCGGGCCCGGCGCCGATGATCGCTACCTGTGTGGAGGTCGTGGTCACGCTTGGTCTCCTCTAATGCGCTGCACGTCGAGCCGCGAGAAGACCTTCATGGCGTTGCCTGAGAAGATAAGCTCGCGCTCGCGCGCGTCGAGCCGCTTGTTGCCGTCGATGTAGCGCTTGGTGTCGTCGTAGTAGTGCCCGCTGTGCGGGTCTACGCCGCGGACGGCGCCGATCATCTCCGACGCAAACAGGATGTTCTCGGTCGGGATCACGTCCAACAAAAGGTCGATGCCCTTCTGGTGGTAGACGCAGGTGTCGAAGTAGATGTTGCCGAGGACGCGCTCGTCGAGGTCGCCGAGGCCCTTGTCCTGCGCGATGCCGCGGAACCGACCCCAGTGGTAAGGGACGGCGCCGCCGCCGTGCGGGATGATGATCTTGAGCTTCGGGAAGTCGACGAACACCTCGGAGAACATCAGGTGTACGAACGCGGTCGTGTCGGCGCCGAGGTAGTAACTCGAGGTCGTGTCGAGCGAGTGCTGGCAGGCGCCGGAGACATGGATCATCGCTGGTACGTCCAGCTCGACCATCTTCTCGTAGAACGGATACCAGTAGCGGTCGCCGAGTCGCGCGTCCTTCCAGAAGCCGCCTGATGGGTCCGGGTTGAGGTTGCAGCCGATGAAGCCCATGCCGTTGACGCAGCGCTCCAGCTCGCGGACGCTCGCCTCGATGCCGGTCTCCGGGCTCTGCGGCAGCTGGCACACGGGCACGAAGTTCTCCGGGAACAGCGTGCAGACCCGCTTGATGAGATCGTTCTGCTGCTCCGTCCACGCTTGCGAGGTGCTGGCGTTGCCGACGTGGTGGCCCATCCAGCTGGCGCGCGGTGAGAAGATGGTCAGGTCGGTGCCGCGGTCGCGCTGCAGCCGCAGCTGGTTGCTCAGGATGCTCTCGCGGATCTCATCGTCGGACACCACGACGTCGCCTTTCTCGAAGACGTGGTCGGGGTCGCGCTTCAGGATCTCTTTCTGCGCTTCGCGATAGGCCGCGACTCCTGGCGGGGTGGTCGTGTAGTGACCGTGGCAGTCGATGATCATTCGTCGCGGCCTCTGCAGTCGATGCCGTTGAACTCGCCGAGCTCGTCGAGGTCGTCGACGTAGGTGAAGCCTGCTTCTTCGAGGCGGGGTCGCATCCCGTAGATGTCCAGGCCGAGCTGACCTTCTGCCAGCAGCTTGCGCTTGGCGGCCTCGTTCGCGGTCCTCGCCGCGGAGGCGGCGAGCACGTCGCCGGCGGTTCGCCTCGCGACCACGCAGACGCCGTCGTCGTCCGCGACGATGACATCCCCGGGGAAGACGACCTGGCCTGCGCACACGATCGGGACGTTGACCGCGCCGGGCGTGTTCTTGACCGTCCCGCGCGACGACACGGCCCGCGACCACACCGGGAAGTCCATCTGCTGCAGGTCCGCGACGTCGCGTACGCCCGCGTCGATGACCAAGCCGCGCACGCCGCGGGCTAGCGCCGACGTCGCCAGCAGGTCGCCGAAGACCCCGTCGGTGTTCTCGGTGGTGCACGCTACGACCAGGACGTCGCCAGGTCGGCAGAGCTCCAGGGCCACGTGGATCATCCAGTTGTCGCCGGGTTGCGCGAGGATCGTAACGGCGTTGCCTGCGATCTTCGCGCCGGCGTAGATGGGCCGCATGTAGGGCCTCATGATCCCGGTCCGCCCCTGCGCCTCGTGCACGGTGGAGGCGCCGTGGACGCCGAGATCGTCGACCAACTCCAGGTCAGTGCGCGTGATGTTTCGAACTGCAACGGTCTTCATGGCAACGCTCCTGTCGCTCTATTCTGCCGGGTCGAACCCGTAGAGGCGGGCTGGATTGTCGACCAAGATCTTCTTGTGTAGGGCCTCGTCGCGCGCCAGCAACGGCACGAGGTCGAGCAGGTCCCCGTCGTTGGGCATGTGGCGCTTGATGTTGGGGTGCGGCCAGTCCGTGCCCCAGAGGACGCGGTCCGGCGCGATCTCGACCAGTTCCTGGGCGAACGGGACCGCGTCGTAGAACGGCGGACCTGCGGCGGAGATCCGCTCTGACCCGCAGATCTTGACCCACCAGTTTTCTCGCTCGAGGAAGGACTTCAAGATCTGGAAGGCAGGCTGGTGCACGCCGTCCTGGGTAGGGACGCGCCCCATGTGGTCGACGATGATCTCCATGTCGAACTTCGCGAAGAAGTCCTGGAACGTGACGAGGTCTGCTGCGCCGACGTGGATCACGAGGTGCCAGCCCAGCGGCTTCACGCGCTCCAGCACGCGCTCCATCATCGGCAGGTCGGGCGTGCCGCCGAGGTGGGTCACGAAGTTGAAGCGGATCCCGCGCACGCCGCCCGCGTGCAACGCGGCGAAGTCGTCCTCGGAGAAGCTGTCGTCTGCGATGCACACGCCGCGGTAGTCGTTCGGGCGTGCGGCGATCGCGTCGAGCATCGCCCGGTTGTCGGGGCCGTGGCAGCTAGCCTGAACGATCACCGCGCGCTGGATGCCGAGCTTGTCGTGGAGCGCCGCCAGCCGCTCCTTGGGGCCGTCGGGCGGGTGGTAGGTCGACTTCGGGTGATACGGGAACACCTCATGGGGGCCGAAGACGTGGCAGTGGCTGTCGCACGCGCCGGGGGGTGCCTGGAACCGCGGGCGGCGCGTGTCAGGGTCGGGCGGCATGCAGCTCTTCATGCCGGTCACGGGGTGGGTGTATTCAGTCATGGTTGTCTCCGTCCCACACAGACGCCGGCACGTAGACATCGCCGCGGCTGATGAGGCGCGCTGTTCGCAGCAGACCCGCGCGCTTCACGGCGGCGGCCTCGCCGTCAGGGTCCATCTCCAACTGCACGTCGAAATGCCCAGACGGGTGCTCAATTTTCATCTGCTTGACTTCGCCGTGGACCGGGCGGGCGAGGTCGCCGACCGCGCTGCCTTCGAACAAGGTCGCCGTCGCGGCCGAGACGGCGCCGAGCACGCCGATCGCTTGGTGGCAGACCTTCGGGATGAAGGTCCGCGTGTTGAGGTGCCCGCCGTTCTCCGCCGGTGACACGAGGCACATCTTCGGCACGGCTTTGTCCGCGACGTCGCCGAGCCCCATCGCGGCGCCAGCCTGCAGGCGGATCGACTCGAGCCGACGTTTGAGCTCGTCGTCTGCGTTCAGCGCGCTGGGCGTCTCTCGACCGGTCAACCCGAAGTCCTCTGCGCGCAGGCAGACGACCGGCATGCCGTTATCGACGCAGGTGACGGCGACGCCGTCGAACTCGTCGCGCGCATTCCCTGTCGGCAGCAGCGCGCCGCAAAGCGCACCGGCGAGGTCGTGGTAGCGGCAGATGATCGGGGCAGCGGTGCCGCGCACGCCGTCGATCGCGGCGTCGCCCTCGTAGACAGGTCGGCCGCCCTCCGTGGCAAACACCAGGTCGCAGCGCTTGCCGCTGTTGGTCATAAAGACCCGCACCTCTGCTCGCGGGCCGTCGCGTTCGATCAGGCCCGACTCCAGGGCGAACGCGCCGACGCCTGCCAGCAAGTTGCCGCAGTTGGGGGAGTCGTCGAGCTCGTCCTCGCCGACCAACGCCTGCACGAACTGAAAGTCGACGTCGCAGTCGTCTCGCTCAGAGCGGCTGACGATCGCGATTTTTGAGGTTAGCGGGTTGGCGCCGCCGAGCCCGTCGATCTGGCGGGGGTCGCCGTGCGCGCCCATGATCCACTTGAGGACGTCGTGACGCTGCGCTGGCTCCCGCGGCAGGTCCGATCGCAGCAGGTAGACGCCCTTCGAACTACCGCCACGGATCTGCATGAAGGGGACGGCGGTCTGCGGCATGGTCATTCGGTCATGTTCTTCTCGATCTCGTGCATCACCTGCATCGCAGGCAGGCACTGCCGCAGCGAGCCGTTCGGCTCACGCTTCTCGAGGATGGCGGCCACGAACTCCCGGTTGATCAGCTCGATCCCGTTCATCGAGACGTCGACCTTCGACACGTCGATCTGTTCTTCTTTGCCGTTGAACAGGTCGTCGTAGCGGGCGATGTAGGTGCCGTTGTCGCAGATGTATCGGAAGTAGGTGCCGAGCGGGCCGTCGTTGTTGAACGAGAGCGATAGCGTGCACAGCTTCCCGGTCGGCGTCTTCATGACGATCGCCATGTCCATCGCGATGCCGAGCTCGGGGTGCTTAGGACCCTGCACGCTGTGCACCTCCGTGATGGCTTCGCCTGTCTGATACATGAAGAGGTCGATCGTGTGGCAGGCGTGGTGCCACAGGAGGTGGTCGGTCCACGTGCGTGGTTCGCCCTTGGCGTTGATGTTCTTGCGCCGGAAGAAGAACGTCTGCACGTCCATCTGTTGCACGGTCAGGTCGCCAGCGGTGATCTTGTTGTGGACCCACTGGTGCGACGGGTTGTAGCGCCGGACGTGCCCGGCCATCGCGATCAGCCCGGTGGCGGCTTGCTTGGCCACCAGCGCCTCCGAGTCGGCGAGGTTCTCCGCCATCGGGATCTCGACCAGGACGTGGCGGTTGGCGTCCATGGCCTTCTGCGCCTGCTCGGCGTGGATCGGCGTCGGCGTCGCCAACACCACCGCGTCGACCTCATCGCAGGCGAGCAATGCGTCGTAGTCGTCGAATCGGTGCTTGACGTCGAAGCTGTCGCCGGCGGCGTTGGCGCGCTCCATCGAGGTGTCTGTTACGGCGGTGACCACCGCGTCGGGGACCGCCTGCAGCGCTTGCAGGTGCTTGGCGCCGAACGCGCCGTTTGCGCCGGCGACGCCGATTCGAACTTTTGTCATCTAAGCATTACTCCCCTGGACGTTCTCCAGGATGACGGCGCCGTATGCGGTCGCCGAAACGGGCACGTGGTAGAAACGGAAGACCTCTTCGACGCGGTCACTCAGCGCGCCGCGCATGACGTTCCACATGATCATCTCGACGCCTTCACAGCCGGCGTCGCGGATGAAGTCCGTGTGGGTGAGCTTCGCGTTGGCGAGCGGGTCCGCGGTCAGGTTGTCCAGGAACGCGGTGTCGAACTCGGGGTTGACCACGCCGACGCGCTCTCCGCCGAGCTGGTGGGACAGCCCGCCCGTGCCCCAGACGCCGACGGTGATGTCCTTGGGGAAGCTGGCGACCGCTCTGCCGATCGCTTGCCCGAGCTTGTAGCAACGCATCGCGGTCGGGAGCGGGTGTTGGATGACGTTGACGCAGACGGGCACGACCTCGGTCGGCCACTCGTCGGGTTGGTCGTAGGCGATCGAGAGCGGCACCGTCAAGCCGTGGTCGAGGTCGACGTCGGCGACGACCGCCATGTCGAACTCGTCTGCCATCAGGCACTCGACGATGTGCCAGGCCAGCTCGGGGCTGCCGCGCATGTCTGGCACCTGACGCGCGCCCCAGCCCTCGTCAGCGGGCTTGAAGCGCTCGCCGACGCCGACCGTGAACGTCGAGTAGTTGTTGAGCGAGTAGGACGTCGCGTGATCGTTGAAGACGATGATGTTGACGTCCGGGACGTTCTCGGCGTGCCACTTGCGCAGCGGCACCAAGCCCTCGAACAGCGGCTTCCAGTAGTCCTCGTCGGTCTTGCCGTTGTCCATCGCCGCGCCCACGCCGGGGACGTGCGACGTTCCCATGCCAGCTACGATCTTAGCCATTCGGCTTCTCCTGCTTGCTGCGGTTGCCTTCGATCGGTCGACCACCGGCCAGCATCATCTGCTGGAACTCGTCGAAGCTCATCTCTGGCTGCGACATCTTGCCGTACATCACCTGAGGGGGCTGTCGGTCGTGTGAGACCAGCTTGAAGGCGTAGTAGACGTTGGCGCCGAGCTTCAGCATCTCCAGATACTGCCGGTCTTTGACCGCCTCCCGTTGGGCCTCGCTGAGGTCGTAACGCAGCAGGTAGCCTTCTTCGTCGGCCGCGAACTCGGCGCGGTGTTCGGCCTTGTTCAGCGACATCAAGAACATGTTCAGGTGGTAGCCCTTGCGGTATGTCCGGCTGTCGAGCACGTAGGTCCCAGGGACGTCATCGTAATCGCGGGCTGTCATCGCAAACCTTCCACAGTGCTGTAGTTGTCTTGATCGAGGGCCGATCTTTGTGCCCGACAACGATCACGGAAGGTGCCTGGAAGATCAAGCAGGTGTTGGCGGCATGCGCTCGTGGGTGGCTTCATCACGCTCGAGCGTCTACGTGACCGCGGGCGCGTTCGGTCGCGCGCCTAGACCAGCGCCTGATCGGCGCCGCGCGCCCCCATGTTCGTCGCGCGGCGAGGCTCTCTGGCGGTATGCTGCCTCGGCCCTGTTGATGAGCACCACGAATCGACAACGTCTCGCATGGCTCGGCGCCGCCGTGCTGTTGGTGCTGCACCATGACTTCTGGCGCGAGCGTGGCGTCGAGCTGTGGTTCGGCTGGTTGCCCGAGGAGCTAGCGTGGCGTCTGGCGTGGATGCTGTTGACCTTGGGCTACCTCGTCTGGTTCTGCGCTGTCGTCTGGGTCGAAGACGAGGCCGCCTGATGGACCCCGCAACGACGTTCGCGGTCGCGCTGGCGGCATACGTGCTGTTGGTGCTCGCGGTCGGCTGGTTCGCGACGCGGCGCGCGAGCGCGTCGTCCGAGGAGTACTTTCTCGCCGGGCGCGGGCTCGGGACCCTCGTCTTGTTCATGGCCTTGTTCGGCACGAACTGCACGGCGTTCGTGCTCGTGGGGATCCCGGGGCAGGCCTACCACGACGGGCTGGGCGTCTTCAGCGTCAACGCGCCGATCATCGCGCTCGGGATCCCGCTGACGTTCTGGGCGATCGGCGCGCCAGCGCGCCGCCTCGCCGCGCAGTACGGCGCGATGACGCCGGCTGAGCTCTACTCGCGTCGGTTCGGCTCCCGCGCGGTCGGCGTGCTGCTGTTTGCGTTCTACACGCTGTACACGCTGCTCTACATGGTGACCGCGATCCGCGGCGCGGCGGTGACGCTCAACGTCGTCACCGAAGGGGGCGTCCCGGAGTGGGTCGGCGGCGCGGCGGTGCTGGTCGTCGCGGTGGTCTACACCTCGCTCGGCGGCATGCGGGCCACCGCGTGGACCAACGTCGTTCAGGGGGCGATCTTCCTCGGCTTTATGATGGCGGTGTTCTTCGTCTTCGCGGACGGCGTCAGCGACGGCGCGGGCGTCAGCGGGGCGATGCGCAAGGTCCGCGAGCACGACGCGGCGCTCTTGGGCGTAAAGGACGCGGGCCTCTACGCGCCGACCGCGTGGACCTCCTGGGGCCTCGCGATCACGCTCACGGTGATCGCGTTCCCGCACATGCTCGTGCGCTTGATGGCCGCAGACTCCGACCGCGCCTTGAAGAACGTCTGCAGGCTGTATCCGATCGCGATCATCGCGCTCTGGGTTCCGGCGGTGATGATCGGCGTCTGGGGCGCGGTCGCGTTCCCGGGGCTGGAGGGGCGAGACTCCGATCAGATCTTCTCGATGATGGCCGCGGAGTATCTGCCGCCGGCGCTGTCTGCGCTCGGCTTCTTGGCAGTCCTCGCCGCGGTGATGTCGACGCTCGACGCGCAGATCTTGACGTTGGGCTCAATGCTCTCACGGGACGTCATGACGCCCGCTGATGACGAGCGCCGAGACATCTGGCGCGGGCGCGTCTTCAGCGTCGTGATCGCGGTCGCGGTCTTCTTGCTCTGGCAGGTGGGCGGACAGTCGATCTTCTCGCTCGCGTCGATCGCGTTCTCTGGCTACGTCACCCTGACGCCGACGCTGCTGTTTGGCATGCGCTGGCGGCGCTTCAACGCGCGCGGGGCGGTCACCTCGATCCTCATCGCCAACGCGGTCTACTTCCTCGCGCTGGCGCGCGCCGGCGGGATCGGCAGCGCCAAGGAACCTGCCTGGCTCGGCTTCCTGCCGGTGATGTGGGGGCTGGTCGCTGGCGTGGCCGGCGCCGTGCTGGGCACGCTTTGGGGCGGCCGCGCCGCCACGCGCGCTTGACGAACGCTCAGGGTAACCTCACGCGCGACGCCGGTGTCGGCGTCAACGAACGAACCACAGGAGCGTCATCATGCCAAACGGCGGAATCCCTATGCACATGCGGCTGTCGCCGTCTTCGAGCCCTGCCCACGTCATCGTTTGCCGCGGCGCTGAGCTGCAGGTCTTTGAGGAGGAGGCGTGGCGGCGAGGTGGCGAGCCAGCGTGCGCGCTGACGCGCGCTGAGGGGCGGGCGGTGGCGCGGTTCCTGCGCTACTGGTTAGAGGACACCGGCGAGGACCCGATCACGCGCGACCCCGCCGTGGACGCGGACTACGATTTCTGAGCGCGCACTGCGGACGCGGCGTCGCGCTCACGGGTGCTTCTTGACGTAGTGCCGGACCCCTGCCCAGTCGGTCGCTGCCGGGAACACGTCGAAGTAGCGGTGTACGTCCCGCTCCCCCACGAAAGGCGCCAGCTCGTCGCGCACCTGGCGCTCGAAGGCCGCCGCGTCTTCTGCTTCCCTGCCTTCGGCGACCGCCGCCCGGACCCGGGCCTCGAGCGCGCGCAGCCGCTCCAGGAGCTGAACCCTGCGCGCCTCGACGTCTGCGTAAAAGCCGAAGTGCGTCGCTGCGAACCGTGTGGGGGCGATCTGGCCGATCGTCTCAAGGGTCTGATACCAGTCTTCGAGGTGGACGCCGGGCGGCGGCGTCGGCGGGTGCTCGGGTCCGCCCGCCAGCGCGATGCCCATGGCGTCGCCGCAGAACATGGTGCCGTCGATCTCGTCGAGGTAGGCGAGGTGGTGCGCGATATGGCCCGGCGTCGCGACCGGGAGCAGCGCGGCGACGCGCGCGTCGCTGCTCGCGCTCCAAGTATCAACCCGGTCGGCGGGCGCCGGGCGGACCTCTCCCCAAAGCTCGTCGTGAAGGTCGCCGAACGTGCGCCGAGTGCTCGCGACCAGCCGCGCTGGGTCGATCATGTGCGGCGCGCCGTCCTCGTGGACGTAGAGGCGCGCGTTGACGAAGTGATCGAGCAGCCACCCGGCAGCGCCGGCGTGGTCGAGGTGCACGTGCGTCAGCAGCACGTGCTTTAGGTCTTTCGCGCCGACCCCGCGCTGCGCCAACTCCGCGATCAGCCGCTCCATCGTCGTCGTCGGCCCCGGGTCGATGATCGCTGGCTCGTCGCCGGCGACGAGGTAGCAGGCGATGGCGCCCGGCAGGTCCATGTGCTCCAGGTCGATGCAGTGGTGATCGTTCACGTGATATCAACGGCGCGCGGCGTCGCGCTCGTCATGATGGCGTAGAGAGAAATTGGCGGTGAATCCCGCCGGGCAGGCTACACGAAGACACGTCCTGCGCAGCCTCGATTAGACCCGGGCCGCGCACGACGCGGCGGCTGCAGAGGCGATACACGACCGCCGCGTGCGCGCTCCCTACAAGCCATCGACTCCGTTTCAGAGCCATGAAGCCAGGCAACAGCATCACCGTCCGTTCGCTCGTCCTCTTCCCTGCGTTGATCACCCTGGCGGTGACGCTGACGCGCTTGACCTTCGAGCTGTTTGGCGCGCCCGCGTGGCTGAGCAACGACGGCATGGGAGGTCGCCTCGCCGTCGTCGGCATCGCCTGGCTACCGTTCATCATGGGTCCGTGGTTCGACCGGCGACTGCGCGCGGCCGCGGCCGCCGGCGCGTCGTCACAGCCTTCGCTGTTAAAGACCCTGTTGGTCTACGGTTTCTGGGCGAGGTTGCCGGTGTTTCTGCTGACGATCCCAGCGGTCTTCTTCGAATGGGGGACGCACTACGAGAAGTTCCCTCCGCCGATCGCAGACGCTTCAAGCGGCGCCAAGATCGGCGTGGCGGCGCTAGCCCAGTTCGGGTTCTGGGGATGCTTCTGGACGGTCGGCGCGGGCATGATCGCGGCGAAGATCACGCGGTCGCGGGCGTGAAGATGGCTCGGGGTGTCTGCTGCAGCGCGCCGCCCTAAAAACAGGGCCTCGCCCGCTGCGGTCTCGCGGACGCGGTGCAGCACGGACGCGGAGGATTGTTAAAGTGTGCGCTGGGCGATGCGAGCTCCGCCGTCGCTCCTCCTCCTCCGTCATGTGTATCATGTCTCGCGCGCCTCTCCGCCGACTCTGCTTCGTCGCCTTCGCCGCGACCCTCGCGGTCCACTCCACAGCGCCCAGCCAATCGCCAGGGCGTGCGACGCCGTTGCTGCTGGAGGCCGAAGCTTTCGAGGAGCATGGCGGCTGGGTCCTGGATCAGCAGTTCATGGACCTCATGGGCTCTCCGTATTTGCTGGCGCACGGCATGGGCGTGCCCGTTGCGGACGCCACGACCCACGTCGACTTCGGCGCCGCGGGCCGGCGGCGCGTCTGGGTGCGCACCAAGGACTGGGTCGCGCCGTGGAAGGCGCCCGGCGCGCCGGGCCGCTTCCAGGTGCTGATCGGCGGCGAGCCTTTGTCGACCACCTTCGGCACGGAGGGCGCCGAGTGGCACTGGCAGGACGGCGGCTTCATCGAGGTCGCGGGGCGCACCTCGGTAGCGCTGCGCGACCTGACCGGCTTTGAAGGGCGCTGCGACGCGATCATCTTTAGCGCGAGCCCCAGCTGGCGGCCGCCCGAAGAGTTGGCCGAGCTGCAGCGCTTCCGCCGCGGGGTCCTCGGTCTGCCGGCGGAGCCGGTCGACGCGGGCGCCTTTGACCTAGTCGTGGTCGGGGGAGGCGTGGCAGGCACGGCCGCCGCGGTGACGGCCGCGCGTCGCGGCTTGCTCGTCGCGCTCGTGCAGGACCGCCCGGTTCTCGGCGGCAACTCCAGCTCTGAGGTGCGCGTGTGGCCGCAGGGCAAGCTAAACCACCGCCCCTATCCTCGCATTGGCGACGTCGTCACGGAGCTCGTGCCCGAGCGGCGGGCCGACTCCGCCAACGGCCAGGACGCCGACGTCTTTGACGACGACCGCAAGCTGCGCGTCGTGAAGGCCGAGCCGAACATCACCTTGTTCTTGGAGCATCGCATGAACGCGGTGGACGCCGCGGACGGCGCGCTCCGTTCGGTGACCTGCCAGCAGGTCCGCACGGGGCGCCGCGTCGTCATCCGCGGGCGCTGGTTCCTGGACAGCACCGGCGACGGCTGCGTCGGCTATTTAGGCGGCGCCGACTTCGAGCAGACCGACCGCGGGCACATGGGCGCCAGCAACCTCTGGAACATCCAGTGCCTTTGCGAGGACGAGTACCCGCTGTCCTCGGCGCTGGCGGCCGCCGCGCAGGACGCGACGTTCCCGCGGTGTCCTTGGGCGGTCGACCTGAGCGACAAGCCTTTCCCTGGGCGTACGAAAGGGGGGACTGCGCCGGCTGCAGGCGCCAACCCCATCACGCTGGGCAACTGGTTCTGGGAGAACGGCTTTGACCGCGACCCGATCCGCGACATGGAGCGGGTGCGCGACATGAATTTCCGCGCGATGTATGGCGCGTGGGACGCGATCAAGAACGTCGAGAAGCGCTACCCCGCGCACCGCCTTAACTGGGTCGCCTACATCGCCGGCAAGCGCGAGTCGCGGCGGCTGATGGGAGACGTGGTGCTCACCGGCGAGGACCTCCGGAGCGGCCGCGACTATCCGGACGGCTGCGTGCCCTGCACGTGGGGCATCGACACCCACTACCCGGACGAGCGCTACTCTGACGGCCACGACGGGGATGAGTTCATCGCCAAGGCCACCCACGGGCCGGGGTTCACCTACAAGCAGCCGTACTGGGTCCCGTACCGCTGCTTGTACAGCCGCAATGTACGCAACCTCTTCATGGCTGGGCGTGATATCAGCGTCACCCATGAGGCGCTCGGCGCGGTGCGCGTGATGAAGACGACCGGCGCGATGGGTGAGATCGTGGGTATGGCCGCTGCCGTCTGTAAGGCCGAAGCCTGCGACCCTCGCGCGGTCTACACCGATCACCTCGAGCAGCTGCAGGCCCTCATGCGCGCGGGCGCAGGTCGGATCCATCGCGAGCGGATCGCCGCGACTGGCTCGACCGAGCTCTCTGGGCGCTCTGCCGCTGCGCGCGGCCAGCAGGTGCGCTACGAGCAGGTCCACGACGCGCTCGGCTATTGGCGCACCAAAGGAGACTACGTCGAGTGGGAGGTCGAGGTCGCGCAGGCTGGCCGCTATGAGGTCTCCGCCGTCGTCGCGTGCCGTCGCGGAGATCACGGCGGCGCCTTCGAAGTCCGCTTCGACGGCGGCGAGCTGCGCTTGAGCGCCGCCGTGCCCTCTACTGGCACATGGGCGGACTACCGGCAAATCTCGGTCGGCGTGGTGAGTCTTCTACCTGGGGTGCACCGGATCAGCGTGCACAACGGCAAGGCATCAGGGCCGCTGATGAAGCTCCGCGGTCTAAAGATGAGTTCGCTGTAGCCCACGACCTGTCGCTGCCGGTGGCGTCGTCCTTGCTGTTGGGCGCGCCTTTACAGCGAGACCGTCTGCTCGATCTCCGTCGGAGCTAGGCCAGCTGTGTGGCGACGTCGCGACCTATGCCCCGTTCTGATTCGCTCCCAGTCGTCGTTACGTTCGCTCATCGTGAACAAAAGCGATCGCGCAACGCGTCGCTGGTGCGCGCGACCCATCGAACCGGGTCGCCTTTGTGGTCGGCCATGAGCGTGTCCAACTGTAGGTCGCGAGCTCATAGGAATCGGACAGGCGCGGCGGTGATCGGGCGCTCGTTGGTTCGGCTAGAACCAATACTCGAACACGAGGCTTAGTTGTTCGTAGTCCATCGCCGTGCTCGCGCCGTTGAGAGACGCATCCGAACCGAGCACCATCCTGCCGTCTAAGCCGATGCGGGCGTGCGCGCCAATTGGCCAAAGCAAACCTGCGTGGAGGTAGCCAGCCGCGACGAAGTCGGTGTCTTTGCCGCCTCCCCCGATAGCGTTGCCGTCGTAGGTGACGTGGTTGAGCGACACGCCGGCGCCGACATAAGGCGTGGGTATGCCAACCGCGCCGTAGAACAGCCAGTCGGTGAACGTCTTGCGGATACCGCCATACAGTTCGGCCACGCGGAGGTCGCCTTCGATGTCCGGATCCAGGAAGACGGCGCTCGCTGGCGGAAGCTGTCAGCAGCCATGAGGAACCCGGCCTCGAAGCCGACGCTGGACGGGTCCTCGGAGAAGAACGCTGCCCCGAACGCGGTGTGCGAGTCCATCGGCGCCCAAGCGTCGTCGTCGAGCGCTCGGGTCCCGACTTGTAGGTGTACGCCTAGGATCTGGTCGCCGCTCCAGGGCATCGCAGGCGCGCTGGCTCTGGGTGAACCCCAGTCCGTGTGTCGCGCGCGCGCGGACGCCTCTAGCGGCGCGAGCTTCGCGGCGTAATTGGCGTCGCGAAACAAGCTCGGCAGCTCGTCGTCGACATCGGCGGTGTCGACGTGAGCGTCCGCGTAAGCAGCGGTTGTGAACAAGCTCTGCAAGCCAAAGCCCGCGCATTGCCCCATCAAGCCAGCGCGAGGCAGGTGATCGTGCAGGTCGCGAGCGCCTTCTTCATGCGCACAAGATAGCGACGAACTCGAATCACATCAGCGATGTGAAGGCCACACCCGCCGGAAACGACGCGCGGGGCCTCAGTCCCGCCGTCTCTTTTTGCGCATGTAGTCGCGGTACCACGCCTCAAGCCCCTTGGGCCAGCGGAACCTTGGCGCGCGTTTGATGTCATAGCCCTCAAGGTGCGCGCGGTCTTTTGCGTCGCGGTGCTGAGGCTTCTGGTAGCGCCAACAACGATCGCCGAAGACCTCCTGGCATAGCGCGGCGAGCTTGGGGTCGTATGCACGCAGCTCCTCGCGCGTGTTGACGTGGTTGTGGTCGTGGTCGTTCTCGCGGTTGTCGTCGAACCACGACTGCGCGCCCTCTGCCCAATACTCCGCGCGGTTGCTGGCGGCGTACTTGCCCTTCCACAGGCCGGCCTTCATCGCCGCTTGGTAGGCCTGGCTGAGCCGCTCGTCGAAGGTCTCATCCAGGTCGACCAGCGCCATGTGGTGGATCGCGTGCGCGAACTCGTGCAGCAAGATCGACTCCTCGAAGTAGGGGTCGCCGGGATAGCGCAGCAGGTTCTCCTCGCCGCAGCTGACGCACGGGCGGTGCTTGGTCGCGCCGAGGCCGCGAGCTCGACGATCCCAATACTTGCCGGGCTCGAGCGTCGCGTGCTCGGGGACCGCGGTCGTCATCTCGGTGACGGCCATGATGGCGAAGCGCACCTTGTTCTTGATCAGCTTGGTTCGGATGTCGTCGCGTCCTTCGAGCATGTGATCGATCAGGTGCCGCGCCTCCAGCAGGGCGTAGGGGGAGACCTTCGCGGAGGCCACGACCGGGATCCCCGACGCGCTGCAGTAGCGCTCGTAGAAAGGGTCGAGCGCCAAGCGCTCCACCTCGCCGGCGGGCGGCGCCGTGACGGCGTCGAGCTCCGCGGCGCGCTGGCTCGCCGGCGCGGCCGTGAGCAGGAGCGCAGAGAGCGACGCAGCGGCGAACATGGCGGCAGGATACCGCGGGGCCCTGCGGGCCGCTGCTACGGGCGGTTCCGCGGCCGCCGTCGAAACGCTAGTTGACTTATTTGTGCAAATGTGCAACTATTGGGTTTGTGGACGCCACCCAGCAGCAACAAATGGCCGATCTCTTGAAGGCTCTCGGAGAGTTCAACCGGCTGTCGCTGGTCTACGAGCTCTGTGAGTGCGCTAAGCCAAGAAACGCCATGTGCTTGTGTGACTGCTGCAGCGTCGATTCATCCGTCGCCTCGCGCCACTTGAAGGTGCTCGCCCAGGAGGGCGTCGTCCGGATCGAGCGCAAGGGGCGAGAGCGCATGTATTCCCTCAACCGCGCCGAGGTGGCCGCTCGGCTCCGGGCGCTCGCGGACCAGATCGAGGGCTGACCGAACACCCAACGTGACCCCGGCCTGCTTCGTCAGGCCCGACCCAAGGAGAAGCTATGTCGAAGAACAACTGCACCTGTAACTGCAACGATCAAGCCTGCTGCAAAGAGAAGTCTTGCGCCTGCTGCAAGACGGATTGCTGCTGCTAGCGCGGCGTTCGCCCGCGGTCGATCGAACGCGGTGACGCTGCTTTGGGCGACCGCGATGTTTCGGGCGATCGCGAGACGGCCGGGATGCCAGCGATGCGCTCCGCCCGCCTCGGTGCGGGTTTTCCGCGTGTACGCCCGCCTGCTTGATCGAGGTTGTCCGGTCCACGCGCTCGACGCGAGCCCGCGTCCCCTCAGCCTCGCGTGCCCGCCGCCCCGAGGACGCCTCGGGCCAAGAGCCGCAGCTCTTCTGCGCGCGCGGTGCGCCGCTTTTCGGCTTCCTCAAGGAACTTCGTGGTCTCGCCGCTCGCTTCGACCATGTCGGGAATGGCGCGCTGGAACAGCGCGTTCCAAGCCGGGTAGGGGTCGTAGCTGCCGGACCACAGCGGGGCGGGGAGCGGCGGCGCAGACTCGCTGACGAGCTGGGCTACCGGCCGCGGGTCGTAGTCGTGTAGGGCGAGCAGCATCGTGACTTGCTGCCTGAGTGAGTAGAGCCCCTGCTCTTGGCGTTCGTAGCGTGTGAGGTGCGCGGGCAGCGGCACGTCCGGCGGCAGGACCATCGACAGCGCGAGCGCCTCGCGGAACGCGCGGTACTGACGGTAGGCGAGGAACGATTCGTGCAGCGCGTCGTGCGCGGCGTCGAGGCTGCGAGCGAGCTGCTTCGCGGCCTCGGTCTTGCCTTTGCCGAATTCGCTCACGTAGTCCCCGAGCATGGCGTCGTAAAAGAAGACGCTGTCCTCGGTGCCGGCGGTGCGGTCGAGCGCCTCGTAGAAGCTCTCGTCCCCGTTGCGCCAGAGCTCCAAGAAGCGCATGAAGGCGTCGGCGGAGCGGTCGCTGTCCATGCGCGACTGCAGGTCAGCGACGACGAGGTCTGTATCCGGCAGCATGCCGAGCAAGAGCAGCTCGGCCGTCGCGCGTCGCTGGGCGGCCTGCCGCTGGCTACGGCCGCCGGATCGAATGACCGGTTCGATCCGCGCGACGCCGTAGCGATAGGTGACCGACGCCGGCAGGCGCCAGCTCGCGTCCGCGTCGGGCGCCCGGCGCCGCGCCTTCTTGGTCTTGCCGAGCTTGCTCTTGGCGTGGAGGCGCTCGCTCGCACGGACGTCCTCAATCGACGCGCGCAGCGCGTCGAAGTAGGGCGCTTGGGCGTCGCCCGCAGCCGCGCAAACCTGCTGGAGTAGCTTCTTTTGCTTGCTGGCGGACTTGCTGGAGAACTCTTCGGCGGCCGCGCGCGCGAGGTCGAGGGCGGTCTGGGCGCAGCACACGGTCGTCGTGCCTGCGAACAGCATAAGAGAGGTCAGCGCTGTGGTGCGGATCATGTCGGGGGTCTGGCGCGCGGGCGCGGGTCGGATATCACGGCGCAGGTCAGCGGCGCCCACCAAGGAGCAGCATAGACGACCACCGCGCGACGCGCTCTTCGTCGGGTCTCACGCCGCGGATGACAGGGATTTGGGATCCCGCGGAGCGTGCGCGCGAGTCGGTCCTGCGTGCAGCCGCTGCCGACCTGCTGAGTCGCGCGGCCCCAGGCTGCGCGTCGGGCGCGCGCACGAAAAATCGGGCGTCCGTCGCTTCTCCGCTCTATCAAGTCGGCCATCGTTTAGCGTGCGCGCAGCCACCTGCTCATGGACAACGGACGCACCCCCGCTACGTCGACCCAGCTGGTTCGCTACGCGATCCTGCTCTACTGGTCGGTTTTCTGGCTCTTCAACATCCTCGACAAGGTGATCGGCGGCGCCCACTTCTTGTGGGTGGGGCGAGACCGGTTCGCGCAGTTTCAGAAGTATTTCGAGTCTGTCGGCCTCGGCGCGCCCGCCGTCGCCAACCTCGCGCTGGTCGTCACTGCCGCGCTGGAGGCGTTCGCCTTTCTGTTCTTCGTCCGCGCCCTCTTTTGCGAGCTGCGACGCGACGCCGCGGGTGCGCGCAGCGGCGCGCTCAACGGCACTTTGTTGACGCTCGGCACCTTCACCTTCTTCTCTATCGGCGACCACTGGTTCGGTGACCGCTTCGAGCTGTTGGAGCACACGCTGTTCTGGTTCATCTCGCTGGCGTCTTGGGTGGTCTTCGTGCGCCTNGANGCGCCGGCNGCGTCGTCGACGGTCGCCGTGCCCAAGGGGCAGCGATCCCTGGCGGTGGGGGTCGCCGCCGNGCTGCTGCTGATCACGACGGTNGCGATCTTCCGGCACAANCAGACNGACTTCGTCAAGCGGAGCGAGGCCGTCGCCGCCGAGCCNGTCGGCGACCACATCTACAANGTCAGCTTCCCGTTCCTCGGCGGCAGCACCGTGTTCGAGAACACNNTGAGGCAGTTNAAGGNGCAGCACCCNGGCGAGGCGATCCAGCACATCTACACCGTGCCGGGGCCGCTNAANCTCAAGAAGGCCGACGCGCTGATCTTCTACATCGTCACGGAGGACCGGGCATGAGCGAGCGCGCCGCGATCCGGCTGGCCATCCTCGTCTTCTGGTCGCTCTTCTGGGGGCTCAGCGTCGTCGACAAGATCATCCCCGACGTGCAGTTCCTGTGGGTCGGCAAGGACTTCTTCGCGCTGTTCGTCAAGTTCTTCGGGTCCTTGGGACTGAAGGACCCAATCTTCGCGACGGTCGCGCTCGCCGGCGTCTCGGCGCTCGAGGCCGTCAACTTCGGCCTGTATCTGACCGCGCTGGTCAGCGTGCGGGGCCGCGACGCGTCTGTCACCGACACTTGGTTCTTCCGCGCGATCCTCTCGTCGATGACCTTGTTCAGCCTGTTCTCGATCGGCGATCAGGTGTTCGGTGATCGGTTTCAGCTGCTGGAGCACGGCCTGTTCTGGCTCATCTTGCTCGCCTCCTGGATCGTCTTCCGACACGTCCCGATGCCCGAGGAGCGCGCGCCCGCTGCGCCGCGGTCGTCGGCGACGCGAGGCGTCGCGGTCACGGGCGTGTTGCTGACCGCGTTGACGACGGCGTCGATCTGGAGCTTCTCCGACGACACCATCGCCGACGTCGACTCGCCGGTGAGCGGCCAAGAGGTCGTCGACGGCGTCTACAAGTTCGACTTCCCGTTCCTCGCAGATAAGCGGGTCTGGGAGAAGACGATCAACGCGTTCAAGGACGCGCACCCAGACCTGAAGGTTCGCTACATCTACACCGGACCTTCGGAGCTCAACTCAAAGAAGAAGACGCACCTGCTGCTCTATGTCTTTACGGAGCCGAAGGCTGATTGAGGCGCCGCGGGGCTCTACGACGCAGCCATGAACGACAAGCTCAAGCGCCTCGCCCGCTTCGCCGTCGCCGCGCCGCTGGGCGCCGCGTTCGCGTGGATCGGCGTGGAGCACTTCATCGACCCGCAGAAGTTTGACGACATCGTGCCGCCGTATTTGGGGTGGCCGCGGTTCTGGACCCTCGCGAGCGGGGTCTTCGAGGTGGTGCTGGGGTTGGGGCTCGTTGTGCCCGCGACGCGCGCGCGGTCCGCGCGCTGGCTGGTATGCCTCGTCATCTTGATGTCACTGGCGAATATCAACATGTGGTGGAACGACGTGGCGTTTAACGGCACGCGGTTCGGTCCAACAGGACACCTGATCCGCTTCACGATCCAACTGGTGCTGCTCGTCACGCTCTGGTGGTTGGGTCGGCGCGTCGCGTCGCCTAGCGCGAGCGACGCGCGCTGAGGCGCGGTCGCGATCCGCGGCGCTTGGACCCGTCTGGAGACGTCCTATGATCGCCCGCCCCGACGTCCCATGTTGCAACGAACCACCCGCCCGATCTGTTTGATCCTCACGGCTGCTGCGCTGTTCGCGCAGAGCGACCCGTCGTCACCTCAGGTGACCAAGAGCGCCGGCGACCGCTGGCCCGGCTTCCGCGGCGTCGGCACCAGCCACACGGCGGCGGTCGACTTGCCGATCACCTGGGGCCAAGAACAGAACGTCGCGTGGACCGTCACGCTCCCGGGGCACGGCCAGTCGAGCCCGGTCGTCTTCGGGGATCGCGTCTTCGTGACGTCCATCGAAGGTCCGAACAAGGAGCGGTGCCAGGTCGCGTGTTACCGCCTCGAGGACGGCTACCTGCTCTGGTCGCGTGGGTTCTCGGCCGGGACCGAGATCAAGAACAGCAAGATGACGTCGCGCGGCGCGCCGACGCCCGTGGTCGACGACGCGCGGGTCTACGCGTTCTTCGAGAGCGGCGACCTGTTCGCCTTCGACCACGACGGCGAGACCGCCTGGACGCGCAGCTTCGTCGAGGCGATGGGCGGCGGTTATAAGGGCGGGCACGGCTTCGGCAGTTCGCTGGTCGCGGTCGACGGCGGCGTGGTGCTGTCGCTTGATCACAACGGCCCGAGCTTCGTCACCAGCATCAACGGCGCTGACGGCAGCGTGCGCTGGAGCACGCCGCGGACGTCGCGCGTGTCGTGGTCGACCCCGGCGGCGTCGCCACAGCACGGCGAGGTCATCGTCAGCTCGAACGGCTCGGTTGATGGTTACGCGCTGTCTGACGGCGCGCAGCGGTGGACCGTGGGCGACATCTCGGGCAACACGGTGCCGTCGCCGATGGTCGCGGGCGATTGGATCCTCGTCGGCGCGTCCAAGGGCGCGAACCTCGCGCTGCGGCGCGACGGCGGCGACGTCACGCTCGCGTGGGAGGCCAGCAGCGCGCGGCCGTCGAGCTTCGCGTCCCCGGTGGTGTTCGGCAGCGACGTGTTGATCGTCAACAAGGCTGGGGTGCTCTACTGCGTCAACCTCGCCGACGGGGAGATGCGCTACAAGCAGCGCCTCGGCGAGTCCTGCTGGGCGTCGCCGATCGTCGCCGGCGGGCTCGTCTACATGTTCGGCAAGAGCGGTAACACCGCGGTGATCCGGCCGGGCGCCGACGGCGCCGAGGTCGTCGCCGAGAACGAACTCCCTACCGAAGGCACCGTCTATGGCGTCGCGGTCGTCGACCGTACCTTCTTGGTCCGCGAGGGCGAGCGCTTGATCTGCATCCGGGCGCCTGTGGCGGCTGGCGAGGCCCCGTCTGACGGCGCCGCTGCCGACGACGAAGCCTCGTCTGATGGCGGCAACTGATCGGGGCGGGTGGGTTGGGCCGCTGCGCGCGGGCCGGATCGTCGCCGTTTAGCGCTCGATCATCTGCACTGCGTATACGCCGCGGTCCGGCAGCCTCACCACGGCGCCGTCGGCAGCTTCGAAGGTGACCGAGAGCGTGCACCGGTCGTCGCTCAGCCAGACCGGCGAAGCGAGGTCGATGTTGGTCCAGCGGTAGTCGCGGAACCCTGCGATCTCCCCGCGCAGCGGGCCGGCGGCGGCGGGGGCGTTGGTGACGCGCACCGGAACGTCTTGGGACGCCGGCTTCGCGACGACTTCGAAGTCCAGCAACGCCTCGTCGAGCGACCAGTGCACGTTGCCGACGAAGGGGCCCTGCGTCATCGCGCCGATCGTCAGGACGTGTCCTACCCGCCACGCCATCAGGATGTATTTGGTCTCGTCGCGCTCAACCTCTTCGAGGCGGACGTCGCGAACGAAGCCGCCCTGCTGCGGACGTGGGTCGTCCGCGGCGTAGCTCGGAACTTCGAGCGGCGTCGCAGGCGCGCTCGCGCACGCGGCGCTGAGCAGGCCCAGCAGCGCGACGACAAGGTCTCGACGATTGGTCATCCCGTCGACCTTAGAGGCCGTCGCTGCGGATCGCGCGCCGGTCTCTGACAAATTCCGGCGGCCAGCGTCGCGGCGCCGTCTGCTGTCTACTTGCCGTCGTCAGCGGACGCAGGCTTGGTCTTCTTGGCGAAGGCGGCGACGAATCGCTCATCGGAGAACAGCATCGCGACCTTGGCTTTGTCGTCCGCGGCGGCTTCAACCTTGGCCTTTGTCGCGGCGTCGCCGAGCTTGACGACGACGCCGGCTACCTCGACCTGGTGGGCCGGGTCGGCCGCGCCGCCGCTGAGCGGGCACTTCTGCTGCTCAAACTGGCCCGTGATCATGAGCTGGTGGTTGCACTGGGCCGCGTAGGTGTCCGGTTCGCGGATGTAGCGTCGGTAGCACTTGCTGCAGCACAAGAAGACGGTGCCCCCGTTGTGGCAGACCGTGTATTTACTGCGCACGCTCTTCTTCGGCATCATGAAGCACTTCAGGCCCGTCTTGAAGAACGGCGACGTGACTCGCTTGAAGTGCTTACGAAACGGCGTGTAGGCGAAGGCGAGCTCGCGCTTGCTGTCTAGGCCGCCGGCGTCGTCGAACTGCTTCTTGCTGTCTTCGCTGCTGAACATCACCGCGACGCCGCCGACGTCGCTGGTGATCTTGTCGTTCAGCGGCTCGTCGCCGCCGGAGACGCAGGTGCGCTGGGTGAACTGGCCGGTCAAAGCGAGCTGGTGGTTTGCCTTGGTGACATACTCGCCCTTGGATCGCTTGGCCATGTCCGCGGTGAACGCGGCTTTGCACTTCTTGCAGCAGAGGTAGACGACGCCGTAGTTGTAGTTGACGTAGACGTCCGCCTTCGCCGGGCCGCCCTTCACGGGGCACTTGACGCCGGTTAGGTCGACGTCTTGCGCGGAGGCGGTGCTGGCGCTGAGCGCGACAGCGGCGATGAGGAAGAGATGGAAGAGGCGGGTCATTGTTGGTGTCTGAAGAGGTCGCGATAGATCAGGGGTCGAACCGAACGCCGAGTATACACGGACGTCGGTTGTCGCTGGGGCGCGCTGCCGCGTTATCGCCGGGCGCGCAGCTGGCGGTGGATGCGGGCAGGTAGACCGGGGCCCTCGAAGATGAGCGACGAGTAAAGCTGGACCGCGGCGCAGCCCGCGTCGAGCAACGACGCGACGTGCGCGGCTGTCTCCACGCCCCCGACGCCGATCACGGGCAGAGACGTGCCGACGTCCCGCAGCAGGTCCTCGATCTTGGCGCGCGCGAGCGCATAGAGCGGACGTCCGGAGAGCCCGCCCTGCTCTCCCGGATCGCTCGGCAGCATGTCGCGCTGCACGGTCGTGTTGGTCGCGATCAGCCCGGCGACGCCGGCCGCTTCGGCGAGGCCCGCGGCGCCTGCGAGGTCCTGCGCCTCTAGGTCGGGTGCCAGCTTGAGGAACACGGGGGTGCCGTCGGCGGCCTCAACGACCGGCGCGAGGAGCCGCTCAAGGTGCTCCTGTGACTGCAGGTCGCGCAGCCCGGGCGTGTTCGGCGAGGAGACGTTGACCGTGAAGTAGTCGGCGAGCCCTCGCAGCCGCGTGACCGACGTGACGTAGTCGTCGGTCGCCTCTTCGATCGGCGTGATCTTGCTCTTGCCGACGTTGACGCCGACCGGGATCGCCGGCCAACGGCCGCGCTCACGGCGGCGCCGCAGCCTCGTCGCCAAGGCTTCGCTGCCCTGGTTGTTGAAGCCGAGTCGGTTGATCAGCGCGCGCTCGGGGGCGAGCCGGAACAGGCGCGGCTTAGGGTTGCCTGGCTGCGGGTGCGCGGTGACCGTGCCGACCTCGATGAAGCCGAAGCCCAGCGCGTCCCAGACCGGTAGCGCGACGCCGTTCTTGTCGAGGCCGGCGGCGAGCCCGACCGGGCCGCGGAACGTCAGGCCGGCCACCTCAGTTGGCTGCGCTGGGTTGCGGCCTCGCAGCGGCGTCAGCACGCGGGCCATCAGGTCCGGCGCCGCGCTGATTGGGCCGAAGGTCAAGTTGTGCGCGGTCTCAGCGTCGAACCGGAAGAGCATCCAGCGTAGCAATGGCCAGATCGCGTCTACCATGATGTTCCTCGTTGTTTCCGGCGATTCACGCGGCGACCTTTGCCGAGCTCTCTCTTGTCCTCTCGCCGCGTCGACGGAGCGCGCGCTCCGACCGAAGTCTGCGGTTCGTCGCATGGTCCACCATGGGACCTTCGGGATCCAGTGCGGGATCGGACAGCGCACGCGATGGACACTCGACCATGGTTGTTCTAAGAGTCCACCTATGGAGAAGGACGCAACGCAACCAAGCCAGGTGCAACAAAACCTGATCTCGCGCCGGTCGGTGTTCTCGTACAAGGCGGACGCGGTCGACCAAGCCTGCCTGGAGCAGGCCTTTGAGGCAGCGCGCCACGCGCCGTGTCACCGGCAGACCCACCCGTGGCGGTTCTACGTCATGGGGCCCGAGACGCGCGCATCGCTGCTGCCCGAGGTCGACCGGATGCTGGCGGCCAACGGCGAGCCGGATCCGGAGATTCGCGAGAATGCCCACGGCAAGATCATGCTGCCACCTCGACTCGTCGCGGTGACCTCTGCGCGGTCGCCGGACGACGCCTTCCGCGAGGAAGAGGACTACGCGGCCACGGTCTGCGCGATCCAGAACTTCGTCCTCTCGCTCTGGGACCAGGGCCTGGGGGCGCAGTGGAGCACGGGCTCGATCACCCGAGGGGACGCCGCCTATCGCGCGCTCGACCTGGACCCCGCGGAGGAGCGCATCATCGGGTTCATCAAGGTCGGCTACGCCGCGGAGGTGCCGCAGCGGCGCAAGAAGCCGCTCGAGGCCATTCGCTTCTATCGGCCGTGACCGCCGGTGACGGCGACGTCGTCGTCGTTGACGATCTCTCGCACGAAGCGGTTCTCGCCGTCGACGAGGATCTGTCGCGGGCGGACGGGGCGGTCGGCGTATTCGAAGGCCATGATGATCACCTCGTCACCGCGACTCACGAGGTGCGCGGCAGCGCCGTTGATCCTGACCTCGCCCGAACCGCGCGCTCCCGTGAGCGCGTAGGTCTCCAGCCTCGCGCCGTTGGTGTTGTCGACGATCAAGACCTTCTCGTACTGCTCAAGACCTACGCGGTCCATGAGGTCTGGATCGAGCGTCACCGATCCGACGTATGCTAGGTCTGCGTCGGTGACCCTCGCCTTGTGGATCTTTGCTCTCAGGAATTGGCGCATGTTAGCCTCGCTGCGACCACTCCCTGTAGCAGCTAGTCGCGCCTGACTCAACCCTCACTCTGGGCGCCGCGGCGCGCCCAGCGGCTGCCTGGCGCGGCTGTTCTCGACTACAATGGTGCGGTGACGGCGCGGCCGCGACGATCGCCGGCGCCGACCGCGCTCGCGCCCGTGACCAGATGCGACGCGCGATTGAACTCGGGTTACCAGAGCAGCGTAGCCGTGACCTCTTGGCGCCGCTCGGCGTCAAGCCGGGCGATCTCGGGTGACGAGCGCCGCCCCAGGGGCTAGGTGAGGGGGGCGGACGAACGGAACTTGCGCGCGGCCGTGCAGATCGCCGCGAGCGGCGCGTAGACTTCGGCCGCCTGGGCCCTTGAGGACCCGAGTCAGAGCGCCTAAGGAGCGCCAACGAGCGGAGACTGTCGACCACGATGAACCCCCACTTCAAGCAACCCAAGCGCAAGACCAAGGTCGTCTTCGTCCAGTTGGGATCACCGGAAGCGCCCACGCCTAAGGCCCTGCGGAAGTACCTCCGGGACTTTCTGGGCGACCCGCGCGTCATCGACCTCAACCCTTGGGTGTGGAAGTTCATCCTCAACTGCTTCGTGCTGCCGTTCCGTCCGAAGAAGTCAGCCAAGCTCTATGAGCGCATCTGGGACGGACAGAGCTTCCCGTTGATCACCAACACCGCGGACTTCACGGACCAAGTTCGCGAAGCGCTGAGCGAGATCGACCCGCACGGATACGTCGAGGTGAACCACGCGTTCTTGCTCTCGCCGCCGTATGTCAGCGACGTCTACGACAGCTGGGAGCAGGACCTGAAGGACGGCGTCGGCGCGACCAAGCTGCTGGTCATCCCGATGTTCCCGCAGTATTCGGAGAGCACGATCGCGTCCGGAATCGACGCCCTCGCCAAAGAGCTGGGACAGCGCGTCAAGATCCCGACCTTTGAGGTCATCACCAACTTCCACCGGACCCGCGCGTTTATCGACAACTCCGTGCGACGCCTCGACGCCAAGCTCGCGGAGCTGAAGCACCAAGGCGTCAACGTCGACAAGCTGCTGCTGACGTTCCACGGGATGCAGAAGCGCCGCGTGGTAGAGAAGGGCGACGACTACTACCGCCACTGCTACGAGACCTTCCGTCTCATCGTCGACCGGCTGGAACACCTGGACTCGGACAAGGCGATGATGACCTTCCAGAGCCGTTTCGGCTCTGAGGAGTGGATCACGCCTTACACCGAGCAGGTCGTCGAGCAGCTGATCGCCGATGGCAACAAAGAGATCGTGGTCTACTCACCGAGCTTCGTCGTCGATTGTCTCGAGACGACCGACGAGCTCGGGCACGAGCTGGTCAACGAAGCCAAAGAGTGGGGCGGCAACGTCCACCCGGTCGAGTGCCTCAACGTCGACGAGCAGTGGTGCCGCGACTTCGCTGAATACACGTTCACTCAGGCCGAAGGTTCGGCGCAGGATAAGGAAGACCTCGAATACCGCCTCGAGGACGACGCCTACCTCGAAATGCCGACCTTGGAGCTCCAAGAGGCCGGGTTCTCGATCTCGAAAGAGGCGCTGCAGCACAGCCGCGACACGGAGTGACCCCAGGAGCAGCCCGCCCTCGCGAGCGGCGAATCGTGACGGCGCAGACGATCCGGTAAGCTGGTGGCTCGATCATGCGAGCGAACAGAGCGGTGAAGCGCCTCGGGTTGGGCCTCGGGGCCGTGCTGGTGGCGCTGGTCGTCGCCGAGCTCATGGCGACGGCGTGGCTGCGATGGCTCGCTGACGAGGATGACTTTCGCCGCTTCGCGTCTCTCGGCCAGCTGCGAGATCGATATGGGGTGTTCGATCGCTTCCGGCCGCATCGACACCTCGGCTTCAGCCTTACGCCGAACTACCGTGCAGGCGCAAACCGTCACAACGCCCTGGGCTTCCGCGGAGATGAGTTCGCTATCGAAAAGCCCGCAGGCGTCGCGCGCATCGTGTGCTGCGGTGGCTCGACGACGTATGGGTATGGGACGGATGATTTTCGGCTCACGGTGCCGTCGATGCTGCAGTACGGGCTGCGTGAGGCCGGTAAAGAAGTCGAGGTGATCAACGCCGGATGTCCGGGTTGGACCACGTTCGAGACGCTGCTCAACTTCGAGTCGCGGGTGCTCGATCTTTCGCCCGACTTCGTGGTCTTCTACCACGGCATCAACGACGTCTTGGCGAGCATGGTCTGGCCCCCTGAAGCCCTGCGCGGCGACCACTCCGGGTGGTTGGTGCGAGAGACGCGGGCGATCGACGCGTCCCTGTTGGACCGCAGCGACCTGGCGCGGATCATTATGGTGCGCGCCGGCTCGATCGAGCCGCACAGCAGCATGCTGCGCGTCGTCGGCGACGCAGCGCCTAGCAATCGGACGTTCACGTTTCGTCAGCAGCGAAAGCAGGGCACGTATCCAGAGGGCGTGTTCCGAGACGTGCCCATCGAGCGCGTGTTGCGCGAGAACGGCACCGGGATATTTCGCCGCAACCTCGAGAGCTTCATCGCGGTGGCGAAGGCGCACGGCGTGTCCGTGCTCCTCAACACCTTCGCCTACTCGGCGGAGTTCCCGGCCAACGCCAACGTCGGACACGCAGCTGTCCGCGCTGCGATCGACGCCTACAACGAGGTCGTGCGGGACGCAGCGCGTCGACACGACCTGGGCCTAGTTGATATGCAGCAGGCGCTCACGAGCAAGGCGCTCTTCACGGACGGCGAGCACTTCTCTGTCGCGGGCAACGTCGAGCGCACAAAGCGGCTGATGCCGTTTTTTCTTGAGCGGCTATGAGCGGAGCTTATCAGCGCAGCTCGGTGTAGACGGCGTCCTCGTAGCGCCGGTAGAGCTCGTAGGCCTCGGGGTCGTCGAAGGGCATCACCTGCGTGAAGCTGAAGATCGCTACGCCGCGCTCAGGATCGATCGTGTAGTAGGTGTTGAAGATCCCCGACCAGTAGCCGACGCCTTCGGGTCGCACGCCGTCATCTCCGCCGACCTCGATCGCCCAGGCTAGGCTGTAGCCGTCGTCTTCCTCGCCGACGAAGGAGCGTCGGTCTTCAGGGCGAGCGCCTGGCGTGGCCTCCATCTTCACTCGGACCCCTGTCGGCAGCTGGTCCGAGGTCATCATCGCCACCATATCGGCGCCCAGGACGCGTACGCCGGCTAGCTCACCGCCGTTAAGCATGCACCTGAGGAACGTGGCGTAGTCGCGCGGCGTGCTCAGCAGAGACCCGCCGCCGTAGAAGCTCTTCATCGGCGCTGGGCGCATGTCGGGCATCGCGACGAGTTCGCCCGTCGCAGGGACGCGCGCGTGCATCGCGGCGCGGGCGTTCATGAGGTCCTCGGACACGTTGAACCCGGACCGCGTCATGCCGAGCGGGCCGAAGATGTGTCGCTTGAAGTAAGTGTCTAGATCTACTCCGGCGACGCGTTCGATGATCTTGCCTGCGACGCCGACGCCGCGCCCGTAGCACCACCGCTCGCCGGTGTCGAAGACGCGCCTGGGCTGCACGCCGAAGCCCCAGTCGTAGACCCCCTGCTCGACGGTCTCTGGCTTGGGGAACCCGCTCGCTGGATCGAGCTCCATCTCGGCCGCGATGAGGGGCGTGTTGAAGAAGTAGCCAAAGCCCGACGTATGACGCAGCAGGTCGCGGAGCGTCAGCGGTCTCGTTGGCGCGCGGCGGCTGCCGTCTGACTGGATGATCTTGATCTGCTTGAGCTCGGGCATCAGCGCCTCCAAGGGCTCGTCGAGGCTCAGCTTGCCCTGCTCGACGAGCTGTAGCGCGGCGGTCGCTGTGATCGCTTTGGTCATCGAGGCGACGTCGAACAGCGTGTCGGCGTCGACCGGCTGCTCGCCTCCTAGCCGTCGTGTACCCATCGAGACGAACTCCTGGTCGCCGTCCCGCGTCACGAATCCGAGCACGGTGTTGGCGAGGCCCGCGCGCTTGAACATCGCGCGCGCGGGTTCGCTGCGTGCGTGTTGGGCGTCCGGATCCGTGAGCCCGTTGGCTGGAGCCCGGTCTTGGAGCGTCAGCCCGCAGCCGCTGCAGGCCAGCAGTCCGGTAAGGGTGATCGAGAGGAGGCGTCGAGGGGTCATCTTCATGCTGAGGTCGTGGTTGGTTCGACGGTTCGAGCGCGCGCCGCGCTGCGTATCTTGTACTGGTCTGCGCGGGGCGACGCATGCGCCGCCCCAGCAACGGGCGGTGATTCTGTATCGCGGCGCTGGCGTTCGCGCGGTCGCCAACAGCGGGAGCGCTTGCCGTAGCGGTGGTAGCTGGCGCCTACGTCCAGGGCCTGTTCACGCGGCTGGGCGAGGGCTGCCCAGGCTCGCCGGGGTCGCTGGGCAGAGGCGGGCTTATGGGCGCCGGGGCCGGCGGTCGCCCCGCGGTCGGGCTGCGTAGGTCCCAGGGTAGTGGTCGGCGTGACGTCGGCCGGGCGGCTAGCCGCGATGGCGGCGCGAGGGAGCCGGCTCGTCGCGGCGGAAGCGGCATTTGGACGCAGCGTAAGCCGTATTTCAGGCAGCGGTTCTGATCCGGCCAGACCAGGATTCCCACAGATTCTTGAGCGGCGAGTTGAGAAGCAGACTCATGTGGAATAGTTGTTGGGCATGGCTCGATACACTGGACCCCGATTGCGCAAGCTGCGCCGCCTTGGCATCTACCTGCCTGGCCTGACTCGGAAGCCGCTGAAGACCCGCACCGGCGCCCCCGGGCAGCACGCTCACGCACGAACGAGGATCAGCGACTACGGAATTCGTCTCCGCGAAAAGCAACGCCTTCGCGTGAACTACGGTCTCGGCGAACGTCAGCTGCGGCGACTGTTCGACCGCGCAAAGAAGATGAAGGGAGACACTGGCGTCAACCTGCTGATGCTGGCCGAGTCCCGCCTCGACAACGTCGTCTTCCGCTCGAACTTCGCGCCGACGATCCCCGCTGCGCGACAACTCGTCAACCACGGCCACGTGTTGGTCAACGACAAGAAGGTCGACATCGCCAGCTTCCGCGTGAACCCCGGTGACAACATCACCCTCCGCGACAAGGCGAAGCAGTCGCTGACGGTTCAAGAAGGTCAAAAGGAGTTCATGCGCTTCGCGCCGACCTACCTCGAGGTCGAGAAAGATGAAGTGCGCGCGGTCGTCGTCGGACGCCCGACACCCGAAGACCTGATGCTCGAGATCGACGTCAACCTGATCATCGAGTTCTACAGCCACTGAGCTGTGGCCTCGCGGCCCCGACGAGCGTGCCTGCGGCGCTCGCGGCATGCTTGCCGACGGCGGTTGAAGCGCACGCGGCGGCAGCGACCAGCGGGTGTGACACCTCTTCGCCGCAGCGGCAATGACCGCGACGGTCGCGGAGATCCGAGCGGTTCGCCGCTCGCGCACAGCCGTTTAGCTGTCTGCTTCGGCGTCGCGAAGTTCGCGGATCACGCGCATCATCTCCTCGACCGTCTCGAGCTTCTGACGGAGCTTGCCGCGCTTCTTGCCCTCGGCTACTTCCCACGCGTCCAGGCGCAGCCAGTCTGCCCAGGTGACCACCTCGGCGCCGCGCTCGCGCAGCAGCTCGGCTGTGTCTTGGTCGGAAGACGGGTTCAGGCCGCTTCCGCTCCGTCGGTCCTCCATCATGCACATCACGGTCGCGCGCGAGTCTGCCATGTTGGTGCCGATGATGCCTGACGGGCCGCGCTTCGACCAGCCGACCGCGAAGTGGCCAGCGCGCACGTCGCCGCCAGGTTCGTGCTGTACGCGACCGTCGACGTTGGGGACCGCGCCGTTGCGTTCGTTGTAGGGCACGCCCGGCAGCGGGTCTCCGCGATAGCCGACCGAAAGCAGCACCATCTGGCAGGGGATGTCTTGCGTCGTTCCTGTCGACCTTGACCGGAGCACGCCGGCGTCGTCCTCGTAGATCTCCATCTGCTCGACGCGCACGGCCTCGACCCGCTCGCTGCCCAGGAACGCCACCGGGCTCAACAAGAAGCGACAGCGGAACTTTCGGCTGTGTTGGTCGGGTTCTCGCTCAGAGCACGTCTTCAGATAGCGCACGCTTCGTTGCTTGCCGCGCGAGCCGTGCTCTTCGAGCCAGGCGGCGCTCTTAGGGTCCGGCGTGGCTTCTTGTTTGGACACCACCAGCTCGACCTCGTCGACCTCGTCGACTTCTTCGAGCTCCTTTGCGGAGTATGCCGCCTGCGCGGGGCCTCGGCGACCGAGCATCGACACTTCGCGGATGGAGCTGCGGCGCAGCTCTTCCAGCGCAGCGTCGCTGATGTCCGACGGCGCGAGCCGCTCCGGTGGCTGAAGCAGCACCCGCGCTACGTCGAGGGCGACGTTGCCGTTGCCGATCACGACCGCGTGCTCGACCTCGCTTAGGCCGTAGCGCTCGCCGCGAAAGTCAGGGTGACCGTTGTACCAGCCGACCATCTCAGCGGCGCCGTGAACGCCGGCGAGCTCCTCGCCAGGGAGGCCGATGTTGCTGCTCTTGGAGCAGCCGAACGCGTAGATGATCTGGTCGTAACGCCGCTCCAGGTCCTCGATCTGCAGGTCGCGACCGAGCTCCACGTTGCCGAAGTAGCGGAAGCCCGGCGCTGCGGCGACCTTGTTGTAGATGTTGACGACGCGCTTGACGACTTGGTGGTCCGGGGCGACGCCGAGCCGCACCAGGCCGAAGGGCACCGGCAAGCGCTCGAACATGTCCAAGCGGACGTCGACGTCTTTTTGGTTCAGCGCGAACTGCGCTGCGTAGAAGGCCGAGGGCCCGCTGCCGATCACGGCGATTCGCCACGTCGGCGTCTGAGAGTCAGGGTTCGTCATCGGTGCTCCGAGTCCGGTTCGATCACAACGTCGGGCAAAGCCTAATGGAGGGGGCGGCCCTTGCAGAGCGGCGCTCTAGAGATCGCCGCTGAAAGGCGCGGCGCGTGACGAGCGCCGCGCGTCGGTAGCCGGCGCGCTCCGATGACGTTGGCGGGAAGTTTGGTGCGGCGTCTGCCTGAGTGCGGTCGTGCCGCGGGCTTTCGGCGCGGGTAGGCTGGCTCCATGTTTGGAAACGACGCGCGACTTCTCCCGCTGCCTGTGATGGCGCTGATTTGCCTTTTGCTCGCGGCGGCGTGCTCATCGTCGCCGGTCGATGCCACGTCAGGCCGCGCGGGCGCGAAGATCCTCGAGACGATGAATTCGGGCGGCTACACCTACGTCATGCTCGAAGACGGCGAGGCCGCGTCGTGGTATGCGGTGCCCGAGTGTGAAGTCGCCGTCGGTGATCGGGTCGAGGTGGCCGAAGACGCGTTGGAGATGCGTGACTTTCGTAGCAGCACCCTGCAGCGCACCTTCACGCGGATCTTCTTCGCGATGGGTTTGAAGAAGGTGGACTGAGTCACGCGCGCCACGCGGCCGGCGTCGGGTGTTGCTGCTGTTGCTGCTGCCGCGCGACCGCGAAGATCGGCGCAGCGGGGCGGTCACTCGCAGCGTCGGCGACACCCCGCTGAGAGGAGCGGACACCTGCGGCAAGACTCCGGCAGGGACTGCTCTGTCACGAGGTCGTCGGTCTCCGCGCGGTCCTCTTCCTGGACGGAGGAGCGGACCTCTAGCACCGCGTGGGAAGTCGGCGATGGCTCGTAGTAGCGCCGCTGGCGCGGGAGCGCCTCAACTTCGACTCGCGGGGCTGGTTGTAGCGTAGACATGTTCGTTCTCGTCTCGCGGGCTTGCGGAGGTCGCCGCGTCGGCGGCCAGATCGGATCGCGAAAGGTCGGAACCTCTCAGCACCTACACACCATCGGAGGAACCGCGCTCGAACTTGAGTCGCCGATGGGATCGCGTGATCCGACGCTTCGGACCAGCGGCTGACGCGCGTTTCTTTGCGCAGGCTATGGGTTTCTGAGCGGTCGCCTGGCACACCCGGGCGATGAAGCGTCGTTTCGAAGGGCGCGCGGCGGCGGGCGCGGGGACCTGCCGCTGCACGCGGATTGCGTTGGTCACCGGGTCTTCGTTGAGCGCCCGCGCGTCCCCGGGTATGCCACGATGTCTATGGCTGACAAAGTGAAGCTCGGCATCCTCTGCGGCGGCGGCCCTGCGCCGGGCATGAACTCTGTCATCTGCGCAGCGACCATCGAGGCGCTCAACTCTGGCTGGGAGGTCGTCGGGATCCCGGACGGGTTCTCACGATTGATGGAGGGCGAGACCGCGCACGCGCAGGCGCTCACGATGGACGACGTCAGCCGCATCCACCTCCAGGGTGGCTCGGTCCTCTTCACGTCGCGCGCCAACCCTACCAAGGAGCCCGACAAGCTCGAGGCGACGGTGCGGGCGCTCCAAGAGCTGCAGCTCGACGCGCTCTTGACGATCGGCGGCGACGACACCGGCTACTCTGCGGCGGTGGTCGCTAAGGCCGCGGCTGGTCGGCTTCGCGTCGCGCACGTCCCGAAGACCATCGACAACGACCTGCCGCTTCCCGGTGACGTGCCGACCTTCGGCTACCAGACGGCGCGTCACGTCGGCGCTGAGCAGGTGTCGAACCTGATGACCGACGCGTTGACGACCCGCCGCTGGTTCTTCGTCGTCGCGATGGGGCGCCAGGCGGGCCACCTCGCCCAAGGGATCGGCAAGTCCGCCGGCGCGACCTTGACCGTGATTCCCGAGGACTTCGGCGCCGACCAGCCGATCCGCCTGGACCACGTCGTCGACATCCTCGAGACGTCGATCTACAAGCGGATCGCGCACGGACGACCGTTCGGCGTCGCGGTGTTGGCCGAAGGCCTCAGCCTGCGTTTCCCTGCGGAGGACCTAGACCGCGCGATGCCTCACGGCGAGCGCGACGACCACGGCCACGTCCGGCTCTCCGAAGTACACCTTCACCGGCTGCTGACCGACATCGTCCGCGCGCGTCTCGCCGAAAACGGCCACAAGGTCACCATCGTCGCGAAGAACATCGGCTACGAGCTACGCAGCGCGCCGCCGATCCCGTTCGACATCGAATACACCCGTGACCTGGGCTACGGCGCGATCGACTATTTGCGCGGGCTGATCCGCGCAGACCGGCAGGACGAGTTCGGAGCGATGGTGACGATCCAGCGCGGCGAGCTGGTGCCCTTACGGTTCGGGACATTCAACGACCCCGCGACGGGCAGGCCGAAGGTGCGCACGGTCAATCCCAACTCGGAGGCCTACCGGGTGGCGCGTGAATACCAGATCCGGCTAGAGCCAGAAGACTTCGCTGATGAAGATCGCCTCAGGGCCCTCGCGGCGGCGGCGAACATGACGTCGGATGCGTTCACGGAGCGTTACGGCTACCTCTGCGCGCAGGACGCGTTCTGCCCGCGGGATTGAAGCCAAACGTCGCGCGCTGCGGACTTCTGGCTTGTTTCGGCGCGCGGCGGCTATGGAATGCCGTCATGAACGCCTCCAGCCTCTGCTTCGTCGCATCGATCCTGACAGCGGCGTTACCGTGCCAGCGAGAGGCCGCGCGCACCCTGATCCGGCCGACGCGCAGCGAGGTGATCGAGCCGCTGCTCATGCGCTCGTTTGACAGGGACGGCGAGACCCCCGAGCGTCGTCAGGGCGGCAACCCGCGCCGCCGCGGCGGCCTGTTGGTGTTCGACGGCGCGACCGACGGCAACCGGCAGGTTGACCCGCAGATCGCCGTCGGCGGCGGCCACGTCCTGCACGCGACCAATCACGGGCTTCACATCTACGATCGCGACGGCGCCTTCGTCGATGGGGTCTCGCAGCGCGGCTTCGCGGGCGGCATCGACCCAAAGCTATTCTTCTGTCGCAACAACCGCGTCTTCGGCTTTGACCTCTGGAACCCCTGGGACAAGGCGAAGCAGAAGCCGGTCAACATCTCGGTTTCGCGCACTGATGATCCGACCGGCGCGTGGGCGACCTACGCGGTGCCCGCGCCGAACGGCGTGGACGGCGGCGGCGTCGGCGTGAGCAGACGTTGGATCGGATACTCGTTCCCCGGCGGCGACGAGCGCACCTTCGTGCTGCCGGTCGCAGGAGCCAAAGCGGGCGAGCCCGTCACCGTCCACCACTTCCCGGGCAGCCTCGGACACCCCGTGCTCACCCAGGACGAGGAGGATGACCTCTACTTTGTGCAATTGACGCGGCGTGACATCGTGATCCGACGAGTCTCTGCAGATGAAGGAGGCGCGCCCGTCGCAGCCGAGGTGGCGCGCGCGCCGCATCGCTTTGAGCACTTCGGCTGGCCGCCGCAGTCGCCGCAGAAGGGCACGGACCAGCGCACGGCCTCGGGCGACCGAAACCCCAAGAATCTGGTGCTTCAGGGCGGGTTCCTGTGGTTCAGCCACACCGTCGCGTGCGACGGCCGCGCCGCGGTGCAGTGGCACCAGGTGCGGCTCGATGGGACCTTCGTGCAGTCTGGTCGCCTGAGCAGCGACACGTCGAGCTATATCCAGACGTCTTTGGCCGTGAACGACCGCCTCGACGTCCTGGTTGGTTTCCAAGAGACCAGCCCCGACATGTTTATCAGCCCGCGGCTCGCCTATCGGCGCGCCGAGGATCCGCCGGGCACGCTCCGCGCAGCGCAGAGCCTCGGCGAAGGACGCGGCGCGACCGACGGGGTCGCTTGGGGCGACTACAGCGGCTGCGCCCTCGACGGCGACAACGGGCTCGATCTATGGACTGTGCAGTCGATCACCGATGAGCACGGCAAGGGCGACTGTGTGATCGCGAAGCTGCCTGCGGCTGCAGCCTCCGGCAAATAGCGTGGCGATCCGCGGGCCGCGCATCGCGCGCTGTGGAACAGTCTTGGTCGGCGTCGCGCTGCGGAGGCGACGATCAGGTTTGTGATCCGATAAACGCGGCGTCGTGAAGTTGCTTGCCAGGCGTCGGGATTTCTTTCTTCATATACGAGGCGTCGGTCATTGGTGGCCGAGTGCCTACACAGCTGTCAGCCTCCAACGAGAAGAACTATGAATCGCTTCGCTCGCACACCGGGAATCGTGAGCGCGTTGCTCGCCGCAACGTGCGTCGTCAACTTCGCCTCCAGCCAGTCAGACACGGCCACCGAGGTCCGCCAGCGCATCATCGAGAGCTACAACCACTCGCGTCAGGCGCTCAAGCTAGACGCCGTACACGCGCCGGAGTTCCAGCTCAACTCGAACGGCTCGTTGCTGAAGTATGTGCCGCGCGAGAGCGCCACGACGGTGTACTTCGAACACTTCGACTTGGTGCCCAGCAACATCCACGTGACCACGCTGGTCGAAGGCAAAGCCGCCGTCGCGATGTTCTACTCCGAAGGTGACGTCCAGTTCCGCGGCGGGCCCATGGTGCGCGGCTACCGCACGCGCGTCTCGCAGACGTGGACCAAGGGCGAAGACGGGTGGATGATGAAGACGGCGCACTACTCGCCGATGACCGGCGGGGAGGGCGTCAAGGTGTTCCCGCAGGCTTCGATGAGCAAGAGCGAGGATGACGCTAAGGTCGCACCCATCATTTACAGCACGCGCGACGCGCTGCCTGACTCCGAGATGGCGCAGAATCTTAAGCAGCGCATCGACTTCGTCTTCGGCTACTGGCGTAAGAAGAACCGCGGTCTCGCTGGCGCCAACGGCACGCACGTCTTCAACTCCAACGGGGGCATGCTGGCGCACGTCTCGCCGATCCAGGCCGTCGAGTTCCCGGTGTCCACGGTCCGGCCGCGCGATATCCACATCATCCCGCTGGTCGACGGCGAGGCGGCCGTGGCCGTCTACTACGCCGAAGGCAGCCTGCAGGTGAAAGGCGGCTCGCTGGTCCCCAACTACCGCACCCGCGTCACGCAGACGTTCGTTAAGGAGTTCGGTCGTTGGCACTGCAAGACCGAGCACTGGTCCAAGCTCGCGGGCGCCGAGGGCGTCAAGCCCAACCGGGTCGCTGTCGAGATGGAGGCAGCCCCTGCAGACAAGAGCGGCTACTCCAAGGACTGCAAGGAGATCGACGCCGTGATGCACTCGGTGCGTATGTACGTCGGGGGCAACATCGACGCGTGGCGCGCGTGCTACGCCAAGGACGCAGAGTGGACGCACAACGAGTGGGGCGCGAACCGCCCGATCGACGAGCTCGCCGACATCCATCGTCGGTTCCACGAAGCGGCTGAGGAGGTCCAGGTCGTGAACTACAACTTCGAGTGCGTGACGACGAAGGACGGCACGAAGAAGGTGAACGCCTGGATCAAGTTCCGCGCGAAGTACAAGTCCGGCGAGATCGACGAGCGATGCGGCGCCTTCTCGGTGCTCATCGGCGAAGAAAACCTCTTCACCTATGAGGTCGCGATGTACGACACCGCCAACATGCCGGGCGCCGCGCCCTACTCCGAGCAGGACAAAGGCGACAAGTGACTTGGCGCGCGTCGGGGGTGTGTCACCCTCGACGCCGGCGACCCAGAGCAGCGAGGTGCGCGCGCTGCGGCGCGCTCGAGACACACGCTGCGTCTCGGCGGGGCCAAGCGGCGCCGCGCGTCTGTCGTAGGCGGCAGGCGCCGCCGCTCGTCAGACCCGGGCTTCGGCGCTCAAGCCTGCCCGCCCTGCCCGCGAGGCGTCGCCGCCGGTAGGATCGACGCGATGTCTGAGCTACGACTCGTCGTGACCCATCCCGGGGGCGCCCACAAGGACGAAGTGCTGGCGTGCTGCGTGCTCATCGCTCAGCAGAGCTGCCCGATCGAGCGCCGCGACCCGACGCCAGACGACCTCGGGGACCCATCGGTCGCCGTCGTCGACGTCGGCGGCCAGCACGACGTCGCCTTGAACAACTTCGACCATCACCACTTCCCACGCGAGCGGGCGCCGATCTGCGCGCTGAGCCTCGTGCTCGACGCCGCCGGAGTCTACGAGGACGCGCGCAGGTTCTGTGACTGGCTTGAGGCCGCCGAGTGGTTCGATTCTCGCGGTCCTAAGAAGACCGCCGAGTGGCTCAGCGTGCCCCGTCGAGCGATCTCCCAGCTGCACTCGCCGGTCGACGGGACGTTGCTGCGAGGCTTCTCCTCGCGTGCGGAGCACCGTCCCGGTGAGGTGATCTACGATTACATGCAGTTGGTCGGCCGGGACCTGCTCGACTATCTCGCGGATGTCCGCGCCGGCATCGAGCGCGTGCGTGCGGTGGCCGAGCGGTGGCAGGTAGAGGCGCACGGTGAGGTGATCGAGGCGGTGTTCGTGCCGCGCGGGGTCGCGGAGTTGGAGGACCCGTCGGGGAGCGCGGCCCGCTACGTGCGCGCCGAGGGGCTCGAGGACGTCGTCGGCGCGATGGTCTACCCCGATCGACGCGGCGACGGCTACGGCATCCAGCGCTACGAAGACGATCCGCGGCTCGACTTCACGCGCGTCGAAGACGAACCGGACGTGCGCTTCGCACACGCCAGCGGGTTTGTCTGCAAGACCGAGGCGACAGCGCAGGGTCGGCTCAAACAGCTGATCGAGGGCGCGGTGGTGCCCGGCGTCGCGCGGCCTCCGGTCGCCTGAGCCGTCGCAGGTCGGGCGGTCGCTGCTGCGCGCGCCGCGGCGTCGTTTGGGTCGACGGAGACGCCCGCCGTGCTATAAGTGCGGCCGGCGCCCCCGCGCGGGTCGGGGCCGGTGATTCACAGCCTGGAGACCGCATGCGACGACCTCGATGGACCTCTCTCGTAGTGGCAGCCTCTGCGCTCGCTGCTTGCGCTGCTCCCGGCCACCGCGTCCTGACCCAGGGCAACGGAAAGCTGGCCATCGTCGACGTCGACGGCTCCGTCGAATGGGAGATGCCCTGGGGGGCGATCCACGACATCCACGCCTTGGAGTCGGGCAACATCATGGTGCAAGAGGGAGCGGCGCGCGTGGTCGAGATCGATCGCGAGACCAAGGAGGTCGTCTGGCGCTACGACGCGGCCCGCGCCAACGGCAACGCGGGCGAGCGCGTGGAGGTCCACGCTTTCCAGCCGCTTGAGGGCGGTCGTGTGATGATCGCCGAGAGCGGTCCAGCGCGCATCATCGAGGTCGACCGCGACGGGGAGCTGCTGGCGGTGACGAGGCTCAAGGTCAACCGGCCGCATCCGCACACGGACACACGCCTCGTCCGCAAAATCGCAGCAGACCGCTACCTCGTCTGCCACGAAGGCGACGGCGTCGTCCGCGAATACGAGCGCGTCACGGGTGACGTCGTCTGGGAGTATGACGTCCCGCTCTTCGGTCGCGAAGCCCAGGGCGGGCACGGCCCTGCTTCTTTTGGCGACAAGTGCTTCGGTGCGCTGCGCCTGGAGAACGGCAACACCCTCATCGCGACGGGCAACGGCCACAGCGTGATCGAGGTCACGCCCGCCAAGGAGATCGTCTGGCACTTGCGGCAAGATGACCTCCCTGGCGTTCGCCTCGCCTGGGTGACCACGATTGAGGTGCTGCCCAACGGCAACTACGTGATCGGTAACTGCCACGCCGGTCCTGGACAGCCGCTCCTCGTCGAGGTGGAACCCGCGACCAAGGCGGTCGTGTGGACCTTCGACCACTTTGACACCTTCGGGAACTCGGTCCCCAACTCGCAGCTGCTCGACGTGCGCGCGAAGCTGCGCTGATCGATGCGCGGGTGGTTCGTCTTGGCATCACCGCTTTCACGGTCGGGGCGCGGTCTGCGCGCGTGCAGCGGCGGCGCGCCGTCAGCCAGAGGCCAAACGACAGCGGGCGCGCGGCGTCTCCGCCGCGCGCCCGCTGTCGCTTTGTCGGGGTCACGCTCGCGCGCATGGCGCGCGAGCGCTGCCCGCCGGATCGGCGACGTGATCGGTTACAGGCCGAGCACGCCGGTGATGCCGTTCGACGTCACGATGCCGAAGGCGTTCTGCGTCGAGGGCGCGGCGGCCTGGACTGTCACCGACTGACCCAAGAACACCGCGTTCGAGGGCATCGGGAGGGAGAGCGTCGCGGAGCCCGTGCCGGGCGCGAAGCCCGAGAAGCCGAGGTCGTTGCTGGTGTAGGCCGAGCATCCAGGGGCGCCGAGGACGCCCAGGTCGACGCCTGGGTTGATCGCGGTAGAACCGAACAGGAAGAACGCGCCAGGGGCGATCGACTCCATGTTGTCGCAGGTCAGGTCCCAGTTGCTCGCCAGCACGGGGGTGTTGCTGGTCATTTGCAGGGCGAACTGGTCGGCGCTGACGAACGTCGAGAACGCGCCGGCGGTGTAGTCGACGCCGCCGTCGTTGAGGTTCGAGCCGCCGGGCGAGTAGCCGATCACCCAGTCCCGGCTGTTCAGGCTGTTCACCGTGTCGAACGTGATCGTGAAGTTCTTACTGGCGGTGTCGTAGGTGATCTGGAAGGTGTTGCCTTGCGTCGTGTTCCAGCCGAACACGCCGTCCCAGGTGACCGTCGCGACCGTGCCGTTCTCCTCGTAGTAGATGTCACCGCCGCCGCCGCCGGTCGCCGTCTGGAGGTCATTCCAGGCGTAGAATCCGGTGGAGGGGTTGTTGAGCATCCCGCCGAGGCCAGCGCCGTAGAACGTGTCGTTGCCGCCGCCCAGCGCGACCCAGCCGTTGGAGCCTACCCAGAGTCCGAGCGTGCCAAAGGGGGCCTCCTCGTCGTCGTTGAGGTTGCAGTTCACAGCGCCTGCGCCTAGCGGGACGATCGTGCCGGGGTTGGTCGTGACCGTGTAGCCGAGGCCGTTGTCGAAGCCGCTGATGGTCTGGCCGGCCAGGTCCATCGCGATCGGGTCGAGCTCTTCGTAGAACGACGCGGCCGAGTCGTAGCAACCTGCTCCGAAGGGCGTCGCGGTGGCGCCGCCGCTGGGCACGGGCAGGACGTCACCAAACGTGTCCCCTGCGACGAGCTCGCTGATGTAGATGAAGCCGGTGTGGTCGTTGGACTGTCGCAGGCAGACGCTCTCGATGAGGGTGCCAGCGCTGCCATTGGCGGTGACCGACGTGCTGGACACGCTGGTCGGGTCGACCCACAGGTTCGAGTCGCCGGTGGCGGCGTCGTAGCTGATGATGATCGTGTAGTTGGTGTCGAAGGACAGGTCCGTCGCCCACACGCCGCCGGCGCCGAGGTTCGCCGAGCTGGTGTTGATCGCGACCGTGAAGTCGCCGCTGCCGGCGGGGCTCAGCAGCCCGAATCGCCCGCGGAAGCCGAAGCTGCTGTCCTTGAAGTGCGCGCAGTAGCTGCCGTCGCCGTTGGGGTTGACCGGGTTTCCGGATGGCACGTTGAGCGTGAACGACGCGTAGACGTCGTCGCTTGCGCCGAGCGCGCCCGACGTGAAGGGCAGGTTGATGTCTTCACCCGAGCCCGAGCTGAAGTCGAGCGTCGCGTAGGAGCCGTTGGCGTTGATCACCTTGTTGCCGGCGCCGCTGTGGGCCGACCAACCGTTCGAGGTGAGCGCGCCGTTGTAGCCGAAGTTGTCAGACGCGTAGATCTGCGCAGAAGCCGTCGACGCGATCGCTACCGCGCTGACGAGGGAAAGTACATGCTTCATGATGGGGGGGTGTCGGGAGCAGTTTGGTTACGTGATAGACAGGTGCGGGTCGGTTGCCGCGCCCAATTTGCCGCGCACACGATAGCAGCAGATCCTCAACTTGGCAGGCCGCAAACCGCGCATTGGCTGCATCGGGTGGTCACGCCCAAGAGCCGACGCGTGCCTATTTTGCGCTCGTGCGGATGTGGTTTGCGGCGATCAAAATGTGTGCAGGCTGCGAACGGCGGCGCCGCTCGCGGAAGCGCCGCGCGGAGCGCCGTCTGCAGGTGGCGCTCGGGCGCCGCTGCGCTGGTCCGTGAGCGCACCCGGCCGGGCGCCTCTGCCGCTCTTGATCGCCGGTCTTGTGGTCTTCGCAGCGACGAACTAGACGCGGTCATGGTGAAAGCAACGTGTCGAGGGGTGGTCATCGCGGAGAGCGAGGACACCGTCGTGGTCGAGGGTAACCACTACTTCCCTGTGGATTCGGTCAAGCGCGACCACCTCGGCGCCAGTGAGACGACCTCCTATTGCGGTTGGAAAGGCACCGCGAATTACCACGACGTCGTCGTGGCCGGCCACACCTCCAAGGACGCGGCGTGGTACTACGCCGACCCGAAGCCAGAAGCTGCCGAGATCAAAGGTCGCGTCGCCTTTTGGAAAGACGTCACCGTCTCGTAGCGGCTCGCTCAATCTGAGCGACGACGCGGTCGTGCATGCTGTGTAAGTCCACGGCGTCGGCGTAGCGCAGGGCGGCGCGCCGATATGGATCGAGCGCCGCTGCGCGCATCGACGCCAGCGCGCTGTCTAGCGCAGCTTGCGTGAAGGGCTCGCGGATCACGACGCCTGCGCCAGCGTCGTTGATTCGCGTGGCGTAGCCGCACGCATCGGTGCAAAGCACGGGCAGGCCCGCGACCACTGCCTCCATCAGCACCGTGCCCGTCGTGTCGTGGCGCGCGGGATGAATCAGCAGCTCTGCAGCCTGCAGCAAGTCGGGCACGTCGTCTCTCGCCGCCGCGAGCGTGCAGCGCCCGCTGAGACCGAGCCGGTCGATGGCGCGTGACCACTTGTCGGTCGGCCCTTCGCCGACAGCGAGGATGTGGGTCTGCGCGCGCAGCGCCTCGGGGAGCGCGCGCAAGGCGTGCAGCGCGCGATCGAGCCCCTTGAGGTGGAAGTTCGCGGCCAAGTGCAGCAGCACGAACACGTCGTCTTCTAGCCTCAGCGCCGCTCGGGCGCGCGCGCGGCGGGAGGCCGCGTCTGCGTCCATGCGTCGGTCGCGCGCGACGCCGGGCGGCAGCAGGGTGAAGCGCGCGTCTGCGGTGCCGTAGACGCGTTGGTAGTTGTCCCGCTCGCGCTCGTCGAGCAGCAGCACGTCCGCGCCGCCGTCGCCGAACACGCTGCTCTCAAGCGCGGTAAAGCACCGGGACCGTGGCGTCAGCCGATATGGCCACGGCCTGTCTGCTGTCCGCGTGACAAAGCAAGGGTCGGCCGCGAAGTAGAGGTCGAGTCCGGGCATCTTGTCGAAGCCCACGACGACGTCGGGACGACGCACGCTCAGGCGATGCTCGAGCGCGCGCGCGAAGGCGCGGGCGCGGCTATGGTTGCTGCGCCCCGGCGCCGGCAACACCTCGACCTCAACGTCGGTAGGCGGCGACCCATCGAGCGTGTGGCAGAACACGGTCACCTCGTGGCCGCGATCGCGCAGGAGGCGCGCCGTCGCGGCCAAGTCACGCTGCATCCCGCCGTGCGGGAAGTAACGAAATAGGGCGAGCGCGACGTTCATGGCTGGTCGGGACGCCAGCATACGCGCCGGGTCGCCGCACGTGGTCAACCGGCGCTAGCAATCCCGTGTCCTCACCAGCTACCGTGATCGCATGCCCAAGCTCGCGATGCACTGGTGGATCCTCATCGGCCTCGTCCTCGGCGTCGCGTATGGCTACGTGGCTGCGGCCAACGGCGCCAGCGAGCATGTCCTCGCCTATATCAAGCCGGTCGGGACGCTGTTCTTGAACCTGCTGAAGATGATCGCGGTGCCGCTGGTGCTGTTCTCTCTGGTCGCGGGCGTCGCGAGCCTCAACGATTCGAGCAAGCTCGGTCGCATCGGCGGTAAGTCGATCGGGCTCTACTTGGGAACGACCGCGGTCGCGATCACGATCGGTCTGGTGGTCGTGAACTTCTTCGGCCCGGGCGCAGGCCTGTCGGAGGCCACGCGCGAGAAGCTGATGAGCGCCTATGGAGACACCGCCACCAAGAAGGCTGCAGCTGCGTCCGAGGTCAGCATCGTCGAGCAGCTGGTCAATATCGTGCCGACCAACCCGTTCGGGGCGTTGGCCGGCGGCCAGATGCTGCAGGTCGTGTTCTTCGCGCTGATGCTCGGCATCGCGCTGACGCGGCTGTCGCGCAAGGTGGAGGGCACGACGCACGTCATCAAGGTCTTCCAGCTGCTCAGCGATGCCATCATCGAGATGGTGCAGTTGATCATGAAGATCGCGCCGGTGGGCGTCTTCGCGATGCTGGCCGCGGTAGTGGCGGACCTCGGCAAGGACCCCGCGCAGCTCGGCGACCTGCTCGCCAGCCTCGGCGGCTACATGGGCACCGTGGTCATCGCGCTGTTCGTGCACTACCTAGTCGTCTACACCGCGCTGCTGAAGCTGCTGACCAACGTCCCGTGGTCGAAGTTCGCGAAGGCGATGGTGCCTGCGCAGTTGCTCGCGTTCAGCTCGAGCTCCAGCGCCGCGACGCTGCCGGTGACGATCAAGTCGGTTGAGGACGGCGTCGGCGTCGACGAAGAGGTGTCCAGTTTTGTGCTGCCGCTAGGCGCTACGATCAACATGGACGGCACCGGGCTCTACCAGGGCGTCGCCGCGGTGTTCATCGCCAATGCGCTCGGCATGCCGCTCGACCTTGGACAGCAATTGATGATCGTGCTGACCGCGGCGTTGGCCTCGATCGGCACGGCTGCGGTGCCGGGCGTCGGCATCGTGATGTTGGTGATCGTGCTCAAACAGGTCGGCCTGCCCGAAGCTGGCATCGGCCTGATCCTCGCTGTTGACCGGCCCCTCGACATGTGCCGGACGGTGCTCAACGTGACCGGGGACGCGACCGTCGCGACCATCGTCGCGAGCAGCGAAGGACTGGTGAAGGACGACGCCGCCTAGCGGCGCGGCCGCGACCCGGACGTTTTCTTCTTCGCCTTGCTCGGCCGCTTCTTGGCGCCGCGCTTGGGCTGCGATGGCCCCTTGGGCGCCTTCTTCGCGGGCGCGCTGCTGCCACGACGGCTGCCAGGTCTGGTCTCACCGCGTCGCCGGCGGGGCTCTTCATTGGCTTTGCCTCGACCGCGGGCGGGCTTACGCGGCCGGCGCGCTTCGTCGGCGACGGGCGCGTGACTGGGTCGGCGGCGCGGCTTGTCGCGCGTGTCCACCGGCCGCTTCGGCCGCGGGAACTCGTCGTCCTCCGTCTGTTTGTCGTGCTGGGGCTTGCCGATGTCCTCTTGACGCAGCGCGCGGATGCGCTGCTTGATCAGCTTCTGGATGCTCCTCAGGTAGTCGTGCTCGCCCTCGTCACAGAACGAGATCGCGATGCCCGCTCGGCCCGCTCGGGCCGTCCGGCCGATGCGGTGCACGTAGCTCTCGGGGATGTTGGGCAGGTCGAAGTTGACGACGTGCGAGATCTCCGGGACGTCGATCCCGCGAGCGGCGATGTCGGTCGCGACGAGCACGATGGCCTTGCCGTCCCGGAACTCGCCGAGCGCCCGCTCGCGCGCTCCTTGTGACTTGTTGCCGTGGATCGCGTGCGCGGGGATGCCCGCGCGCAGCAGGTGCTTGGCCACGCGGTCGGCGCCGTGCTTAGTCCTAGTGAAGACCAGCGTCCGCACGAACGCAGGGTCTTGCAGCATCTTGGCGAGCAGCTCGCGCTTCTTGGACTTCTGAACGTGGTAGACGGTCTGCTCGACGCGGTCTGCGGTCTTCGCCGGCGGCGTCACCTCGACGCGCACAGGCTCGAACAGGAACTTGTTGGCGAGCTTGGTGATGTCCTCGGGCATCGTCGCCGAGAACAGCAGCGACTGTCGCTCCTTGGGGCACTTCTGCAGGATGCGGCGTACGTCGGGTAAGAAGCCCATGTCGAGCATGCGGTCCGCCTCGTCGAGCACCAGGATGTCGACGTCGCCGAGCTTGCAGTGGCCTTGGCCCATCAGGTCGAGCAGGCGACCGGGGGTCGCGATCAGGATGTCGACGCCTTGCTGAAGGGCTTTGACCTGCGGGGTCTGGCCGACGCCTCCGAACACCAGCGCCGTCTTGAGGTCCAGGTCGCCGCCATACGAGACGCAGGCGTCTTTGATCTGCAGCGCGAGCTCTCGAGTGGGCGCGAGCACCAGCGCTCGCGGTCGGCCTGGTCGCGGCCGTTCGTCCTCTTCATGGAGGATTTGGAGCATCGGGATCGAGAACGCCGCGGTCTTGCCGGTGCCGGTCTGCGCGATGCCCAGCAGGTCCGCGCCGTCCAGCAGGTGAGGGATTGAGCCAGCCTGGATCGGGGTGGGGGTCTCGTAGCCGCGCGCCTGCAGCGCCGAGAGGATCTCTGCGCGGACGCCGAGGGAGGCGAAGTCTTTGGTGTCTTTGCTCATCGAGCGGCGCTCCGCGCCGCTAGTGGGGTGAAGGTCATGGTCTGCAGCTTACGCTGCGCGGCCGTGCGTCGCGGCGTCGAAAGCGGGTCGCCGGGGCCGAAACCTACGCCGCAGTCGAGGAGCGGAGTCGTGCTTGCCGCGTCGGCGCAGCGTGGCACCATGGGGTCATGGTGGAACTCTTGCAGACGGTCGAGGTCGACGCGGTCGGCGACGCGCGAGCCTCGGTGATCTGGCTGCACGGCCTCGGCGCCGACGGCCACGACTTCGCGGCGATCGTTCCGGAGCTGGCGTTGCCTGCCGAGCTGGGCGTGCGGTTCGTGTTCCCGCACGCTCCGTCGATCCCGGTGACGTTGAACGGCGGCTACGTGATGCCGGCGTGGTACGACATCGCCGAGATCGACCTGAAGCGGCGGCACGACGAAGCCGGCATCCGCCGGACCGACGCGCAGGTGCGCGCGCTGATGGCTGCCGAGCACGCGCGCGGGGTGCCTTGGGATCGCATCGTGCTCGCCGGCTTCTCGCAGGGAGGCGCGATCGCGCTGTTCACAGCCCTGCGCCATCCGGAGCGATTGGCCGGTGTCATCGCCTTGTCGACGTATCTCGTCTCCGAGGAGACGCTGGACGCCGAGCGCAGCGAGGCGAACGCGAGCGTGCCGGTCCTGCAGGCGCACGGGACCCTGGATCCGATGGTGCCGTGCGAACGGGGCGAGGCGGCCCACACATCATTAACCAAGCTCGGCTATAATGTTGCGTTCCATACGTTCCCGATGCAGCACTCGGTTTGCATCGAAGAGATCGCGAAGATTCGTGAATTCTTGGTCAGCAGCCTGAGTTGATCTACCCAACGCCTGAGATGACGTCCTCCCGCATCGTAGAACTCCAACGCCACATTGGCCCGCTCCGTGAGCGTCTGGGTGCGCACCCTGTCTACCAATCTTTGCGCAGCCTTGAGGACGTCCACACGTTCCTTGGCCTGCACGTCTTCGCCGTCTGGGACTTTATGTCGCTGCTGAAGGCGCTCCAGCGCAACCTGACCTGCGTCGATGAGATCTGGCGACCGGTCCGCGACTCAAACTCGTGTCGACTCATCAACGACATCGTGCTCGGCGAGGAGAGCGACGAGATCCGCGGTAAGTTCACGAGCCACTTTGAAATGTATGTGGCTGCCGTTCGGCAGAGCGGCGGCAGCATGGCCCATATCGACGAGGTGCTTTCGCGCCTCGATCGTGGGCAGACGATCCATCAAGCGCTCAACGCCGCGCCGCCCGCGGCTCGGCACTTCTCGACGACCACTTTTGACGTCGTGAAGAGCGGTTGCCTGCCTGCGATCGCAGCGTCCTTCACGATCGGTCGCGAGGACCTGATCCCGCTGATGTTCACCGAGCTTGTGCGGGACCTGAACGAGCAAGGGCACGCAGATACGTCGATCTTGATCGACTACCTTGAGCGTCACATCGAGGTCGATGGCGGCGAGCACGGTCCGATGGCCGAACAACTGCTCATCAACGTCTGCGGCGACGACGACGTCAACTGGCGACACGCCGAGACCGCCGCGGCCAACGCGCTCCGCGCCCGCATCGGGCTATGGGACGGCGTCGTCGAGGCTGTGCGCGGCCACGCCGCTGCGCCGGCAGCCAACGCCTCCGTGGGCTAGGTCGCGCTCGCGACCCGCGCGGATTGGCGTAGGATCGCGTCGTCGCTATGAACCCCCGCCTCGTCCCGCGCGCCCCCTGGTCTTCGCTCACTCTTGGGCGCGCCACGGCATCGCCGCTGATCTGGGGCTGGATCGCGAGCACGCCGGCGAGGGGACGCCCGTGAAGGTCCGTCTGCTGACCGTCTCGAACCGCCAGCCGCGCTGGGTGCAGGACGGCTGCGCTGAATACGCGAAGCGGCTGCCGCGAGCGTGGCAGTTCCAGGTCGTCGAGGTCCGCCCTGAGCCACGCACGAGCGGGGTCGAAGCGCAGCGGATCCAGCGCGCTGAGGCCGCGCGCGTGCGCCAGCTGACGCCGAAGAACGCGCTGACGGTCGCGCTCGACGAGCGCGGCACGTCTTGGTCGACCGAGCAGTTCGCGGCGCGGATCGAGGCGTGGCAGCACACCGGCCGAGACCTCGCGTTCGTGATCGGCGGCGCGGACGGACTCGACCGTGAACTCCTAGAAGGCGCCGACCATCGCCTCTCTCTGTCTGCGATGGTGATGCCGCACGGGCTCGTCCGGGTCGTGTTCGTCGAGCAGCTATACAGAGCGGCGTCGGTCATCGACGGGCACCCGTATCACAAGTAAAGCTTCCGATTGACGGTTGGTCGATGCAGCCTCGTCGAGGCATGCGCTGCGGTGATCCACGCTGCCTCTTCATCATTCGGAGGCGGCAGCGCTCGATGTCAGATGTCGTAGAAGCGCAGATCGACGTCCATGACCTGTTTGGTCCAGGCATAGATTTGGCCTGCATGACCCGAGGTGTGCTCGAGGACATGCAGGATCGCCGACAAGCCGCTCTCGGCGTAGCCCTGGATCGTGCGCGGCGCCAACATCTGTTCGTCGGAGACGGCGTCCACGGTGTCACATGCGCTGTGGTAGACGTCGCGCAGCTGCTGGGAGAGCTCGGCGACAGAGGCGTCTTCGCGAGCAGCGAATTCCGCACTGCGTTGCCGTTGGTCTGCCAGCTCCGTGAACTCGGCGAGGATCCACTGCGTCGTGTTGCCGCAGAGGTGCAAGATGAGGTTGCCGACGGAGTTGCAGTTCTTGGACGGTCGCCGCCACACCCGCTCCTGGCCGAGCAGCTGGACGCAGCGCGTGATCCTCGGGAGCTGTTCGTCCACCAGGCGCCGGCGGAACTCGCTACGGACGATCGCGGCGAGCAGGTCGCCGTTGCCGGTCACGCGACCTCGCCCTTTTGGTCGCTCCGTTGGGCCTTGTCGGGCGCGCTCCGCTTGGCGCGCCGCCGCAGCTCCGTCACCTCTTCCTCAAGCAGCGCCATCCGCTGTGCGAGGGTGCGCTGTCGGTGGGTCAGGCGGCTCAGCCGGATGGAGAACTGGATGCATAGCGCCATCAGGAAAATGATGGCGCCAAAGAACATCGTTGATGCCGAGCTCGCGGCGCCGATCAGCTTGGTCAGCCACATCAGCAGGTCTTGGTTGAGACCCAGCAAGGTCACCATGCCGGCGGTCGCGATCCAGACCCAGGAGTACTCTTCGCGCAGCTTTCGCCGGCGAACCAACTCGAACACCACGATCACGACGGTGAGCGCGCCGATGAATGCCACGACGCGCTGGCGTTGGTGCATCGGAGAGAGGTCGGCAAACGACCACGACGCGCTCGTCAGCGCGAAATCTATCGTAGCTCCGATCATGCCGAGGTCCTCGCGACGGTGTCCGCGGACCGGAGCGGCGTCGGTCGGCGAATCGGCATCAACAGCAGGGTCAACAGCATCTTGTAGCCGTAATACGCGATACGCGCGCCGCGGTGCATCGAGAGGCCGCCGATCCGTTCGTGCATCAAGACGGGGATCTCTCGGACCACGAGTCCGCGCAGGTGATGTTGAACCAACACGTCGGCGTCAGGGTAGTCCTCCGGAAACCCATCGTTGACGACCGACTCCAGCGCGCGCCGCGAGAGCCCTTGGAACCCGCTCGTGGGATCGGTGATTCGCGCGCCGATCCAGCCGCTGGCGATCCAGGAGAAGAAGCGAGTGCCGACCCTCCGAGCGAGGCTGCTGCGCGGGGCCTGTCTGCCGATGTACCGCGAGCCGAGCGCGATGTCGGTCCCGCGGTCGAGCTCTGCGACGAGGTGTCGGAGCATCTTCGGGTCGTGCTGACCGTCGGCGTCCATTTGCAGGACCCGGTCGTAGCCGCCGCGCATCGCCGCGCAGTAACCCGAGTGCAGCGCGGTGCCGTAGCCCATGTTGAAGGGGTGACGCAACACCCGCGCGCCGGCAGCGCGGGCCTCGGCCGCGGTGCTGTCTGGGCTGCCGTCGTCGACGACCAATACGTCGACGCCTGGGGCGTTTTCCTGCACGGCGCGGACGACGTCGCCTACGCGCCCGGACTCGCTGTAGGCAGGAATGACTAGGAGGGTGGATGGAGACACGGCGCTACGAGAAAAGTTTATGAACCTGAACTGGCCGTCGCCAATGCTTGTCGGAGATTGCTCTGCGATGATGCAACGTGGGTCGCTGGCCTGCGCTGGCACCTACCTAGGCACGCCCTGCGCCCATTTCGTCGCGCGGCTTCCCGCATCGATTCAAGACCATGTTCCTCCGCTCCTTCGCTGTTGGCCTGCTCGGCCTTCTCCTCACCGCTTGCGGCAGCACCCGCGACACCCGGGTCGACCCCGACGCGGCTGACTCTGTCACCGGCACCGGCCTGCAGAGCATGGACATTCGCACCATGGCGCAGCGTTTCTCGGCTTCGCTGCAGTCCGACAACATCCTGTCGCCCGGCAAGGAGGGCGCGCGCGTGTCGTTCTACGTGACGGAGTTGCGCAACGACAGCTCGGACGTCATCGACAAGGAGCTGATCCTCTCCAACCTGCAGACCGAGCTGTTTCGGTCCTACGGGCGGCGCGTGCGGTTCCTCGACCGCTCCCCCGAGGCCAACGAGCTCGTCGACGCGGAGCGTCGCATGAAGGATCGAGGCCAGGTGTCCGGCACCAATGATCGTCCGGTCGCGGGCAGTGACTTCGCGCTCAAGGGGACCATCAAGAGTCGCGATCGTCAGGCGGGTCGCCTGCGCTCCTCCTACATCGTCGTCACCATCCAACTGGTCGACCTCGTGACGGGTGAGCTGGTCTTCCTCGACAACTACGAGATGAAGACCGAGTCTGAGAAGTCGGTGATCAATCGGTAGGCTGCGCATGCGACGTGCCTCGACGACGCTAGCGGCAGCGCTGCTCGCGGGCTGCGCGGTCCCGCAGCCTAAGATCCCTGTCGACAGCTATCTGGGCGGCGACCTCGCGGTCGTGCGCAGCTACGCCGAGCAACAGGTCCTCGACGGCGCCCCCGAGAACCTCGCGCTGGTGCTCAACGTCCAGGGGCAGTGTGATCTCTATCTCGGCGATGAGGACGCAGCGCGCCGCAGCCTGCTCCGCGCTGCGCAGATTATGGGCACGTGGGCCACCTCGGGGGGCGAAGCCACGGCTGCGGTCATAGGCAGTGAGAGCAGCAAGACCTACAAGGGCGACCCTTACGAAAAGGCGATGAACGCCTTTTATTTGGCTTACGCCTACTTGGCCAAGGGAGAGCCTGACAACGCGCGAGCCGCGCTCAAGCGCGGGATCCTGATGGACGCCGAGGTCGGCGACGAGAAATATCAGGCCGACAACGCGCTGCTGTTCTGGATGGCGGGCCGGATGACCCAGCTATACGGCGGCTCCGGCGCCGCGCAGTTCTTTGACGAGGCGCGCGAGGCTCATCGCTTCGCGGTTGAGCACGGCTCGCGGGGGGCTCCCGATAACGTGATCTTGGAGGCCCCAGAGCGCGGCAACCTCGTGCTGCTGTTGCCCGTCGGGCTAGGCCCTGCCAAGTTCGGCGACGGTGCGGAGAGCGAGCTGGCGAGGTTTCGAGCGCAGCCCCACCCGGCGGTGGCGGCCCAGGCCAGCCTTGACGGTGTCAACATCGGGCCGTCGACCATCCTCAGCGACCTCGTCTACCAAGCCAAGACGCGCGGCGGGACCGCGATGGAGGGTATCCGCGCGGGCAAGGCCGTGTTCAAGAGCGCCTCCCGCGCAGCGGGGGTGGTCCTACTCGATCAGGCTGTGCGGAACTCCCGACGTGACAGGGAGAAGGCGCAGGCTCAGGCCGTCGTCGGCGGCGCGTTGGTGTTGATCAGCGCGCTGACGGCAGCCGCTGCCGATGTGCGCTACTGGCCGACGCTGCCAGCGACGGTCCAAGTCCTGGTCGCCGACGTCTCGCCCGGCCGACACGATCTCGTCGTCGATTTCGTCGACGGCAGCGGCGCTGCGCTGCCGGGCATCCAGCGTCGCCTGACAGTAGATGTCCCAGCGACAGGAGAGGCTTGGCTGCTCGTCCCGTCGTTGCCGCCGCCTTCGCCCGTAATCGAATGATCTTGCAACGAGGCCGCGCGCGCTGCGCTGGAGGCCCTGACGCGGAATGTCTCACGACCTCACCATGACCAAGATCTCAAGCCTCGCCCTCGCCGTTCTGATGGCCTGCAGCCTCGCGGCGCAGGAGGGAGCGCCGCCCGAGCAGCAGGCGCTTGAACGCGCCGCCGCCGCCGAGGCGTCTTGGCACGAGGCCACCGGGAGCGGGCCGACGCTGAGGACCGCGCTTGCGCAAGCTCTGCGCAGCGCTGTCTCTCGTGTGCGAGGCGCCGCCTTCGTCCTCGAACCTTCGGTCCGTAGTCGCCTAGAGATCGTCGCAAGACATGAGCGCGGCGGCGAAGGCGACGAAGCGTTCGACCGCGCGTGGACGCTTAGCCAGCTCGCGGGCCTGGTGGTCGATTTCGAAGTCTTGGACCAGCGGCCGCGCGGCGAGTCAGGCTATGACGTTCGGCTGCGAGCGCTGGTGTCCAGCAGGGCTGACGCCGACGCTAGTATCGTCGTCGAGCTCGTGGACAACGACCTCACGAGTTGGGTCCTTGAGCGCTTCGAAGAGTCGGGCCCGGGGCGCGCCTTTGATCAGCGACGCGGCCGCTTTGAAGGTCCACACATCGGCTCATACTTGCGTCGGAGCGGCGCCGTGCGGATCGCGTCGCGGGAGCGCGACGACTCCGCCGCCACGCGATGCTTACCTTCCCACCGCGTTGTGATCGAGTGGCAGCCGCTGGTCGTGCGATCGACGGTCGAGAAGCCGAACCGCGCGCGGCCGACGAACGGACCGCGACCTGAGTTCATGAGCGGCGGCGCCGTCGATGTCGCCCTGCGCGTCGATGATGTCGTCCAAGGAGTGACGCTCTTGGACGAGAAGATCTCGGTGCCTGCGGTGCGCCCGGAGACGTTCTCTATCGACCGTCTAGACGCTTTCGTCACAGACCTCGTCGACGTCGCCAAGGCGCAGGTCGCCCGCAGGATCTTCTTCACGTTGCGACCGCCTGTTGTGCTGCGGAAATGGGTCGGTGACGGCGGTGTTTGGCACGTCGAGGCGAGGATCTCCAAGCGGATCGCGTCGGGCTTCCAAGAGTTCGTCTTGGGCCAGGACGGCTCACTCGCGTCCCCCGATTGGCGTCGCATGGCGACGGCGAAATTCGTCGGGGGCAGCGCGGTCAGCTCGACGTTTCGGGTCGGACAGCTACCTGACGCTGCACAAGTCGAGGTAGGCGTATGCGAGATACGTCCGATCCGATGAACTACACTACGACCTCATTTGCTCTGGAACTGTTCATGTCTACGACCTCCAAACTGTTGTCTCTCTCGATCTTGGCGCTCTTGACCGCCTGCGGCGGCGTCCGCCCGTATGCAGCCCTCGCGATCGAGGACGACGCGGAGCAGGTCTCCAACGTCGTCGTCACCGACCCCGACCTCTACGAAGTGATCCGTGTCGGTCGAGCAGGCGTCGAGCGCGTCGCCGGGAGCGACCAGATCAAGGTCATGGTGCCGATCCGCAACATCTCGGGCGATACGCTCCAGGTCCGCGTGCAGACCAGCTTCCTGAATCTGCAGAAGCAGCCGATCGGCGACGAGACCAACCAGCAGGTGCAAATCCTGAGCCCCGGGATGACCGTCACCCACACCGTGATGTCTAGGACTTCGGCGGCGAGGGATTGGACGATGCGGATCACCCCTAACAACTGAGCACCATGAGAACGAAGTTCGCGATCCTCGTCGTGCTGACGCTGGGCGCCTGCGCGACAGCAGAGCCGTTGCCGCGGCGCTCGTTGGCTCCAGCCGCCGCGCGCCCGACGTCGTCGCTCGGAGCTGAGCGCGTATTTGTCGAGGCTCTCGAGCGCTCCGATCCCGCGCCTGCTGCTCGAACAGCGCCCGATCCGAGCGCGGCGCGACCTGCCGCGCCGGTTCATCGCAGCTTCATCGAGCGCGTGGAGGTCCCCGTCGACCGCGGCGTCGAGGCCCAGCAGGGATCCCGTGAATACGGCTACGAAGACTACGCCCGTCGCTCGATCGACGCGCCCCAGCGCTCCCCGGATCCGTTCCCGACCCACACGGCGGTCGGCGCCGGCGTCGGCGCGATCCTGGGTCATCAGTCGGGGCGGCGCGACGCCGGCGCGCTGATCGGCGGCGGCATCGGTCTGCTGTTTGACCTCGGTCGCTGGTCGCGCTGACCGGCGCCGGCTCCGCCTCCTCGCCGCCGTCTGCAAAGCGTCGCGCTGGCGCGCCGTCGACGCGCTCGTCGTGGCGTCGCGCTGCATCAAGCGGTATGACGCGGGAGTGCGTGTCTCCGAGTTCTCGTTCGATCTGCCTGCGGAGTTGATCGCAGCCCGTTCGGTCGAGCCACGTGACCAGGCGCGGATGCTCGTCTACGACCGCGCGACTGGCGCCCGTCGTCATCAGGTCGTGGCTGATCTCCCCGAACTTTTGCAGCCTGGGGACTTGCTCGTGCTCAACGACACCCGGGTCCGTCCCTGGCGTCTCCGCGGTCGCCGCGCTAGCGGCGGTGTCGTCGAGTGCCTCTTGTTGCAGGTCCGCGGCGACATCGCGGAGGCGTTCGTGAAGCCGTCGAAGAAGCTGAGCGTCGGGGATCGGCTGTCGATGGAGGACGGCGTCGTGGACGTAGAGCTCCTTCGCGATCTAGGTCGAGGTCGCTGGGAGCTGCGGCTGTGGGTGCGCGGAGGAGACGTCGAGGGGGCGCTCGACCGCTGTGGCCGGGCGCCATTGCCGCCGTACGTTGACCGTCCTGTGGAGGAAGACATCGCCGCGGATCGAAGACGCTACCAGACCGTGTTCGCTAGCAAGCCGGGCGCTGTGGCAGCGCCTACTGCAGGGCTGCACTTCACGCCCGAGCTGCTGCAGCGGCTGACGGAGCGCGGCGTCGATCACGCCTTCGTGACGCTGCATGTCGGCGAGGGGACCTTCGCGCCGATTCGTACGGAGCAGGTGGAAGAGCACCGGATGCACCGGGAGGTCTACGAGCTGAGCCGCGCGACCGCAGCGGCGGTCGCGCGCGCAAAGGCTAGGGGCGGGCGCGTTGTCGCGGTCGGGACCACGAGCTGCCGTACCCTAGAGACCTGTGCGATCGAGGCCGGCGGCGTGCAGCCTGGGAGCGGCGCTTCGGACCTCTTCTTGTATCCGGGCGCCCGCTTTCGATGCGTCGACGCGTTGCTGACAAACTTTCACCTGCCGGAGTCGACGCTGGTGATGCTGGTGGCAGCCTTCGCCGGACATGAGCAGACCATGGCGCTCTACCGGGAGGCCATCGCAGAGCGCTACCGCTTCTACTCGTTCGGGGACGCTATGCTGCTGCTGTGAGTCAGCGGCCTCCGCGCCGCAGCTGACGTACGGCGGCTGCCGGATCCTCGTGACCCAGGACGAAGCTGCTTACCGCGATACGATCGACGCCGAGCATCGCGAGGCGCGGCAGGTTCTGCGGGGCGATCCCGCCGATCGCGAACATCGGCAGCCTGAGCTCGCCGCAGAGTTCGACGGCTGCGGCGATGGCATCGTCCGAGAGCCCCGTCTCGTAGCCTTTGGTCGCCGTGGCATGACAAGGTCCGAACCCGACATAGTCGGCGCGCGCGTCGCGCGCGGCGCGGATCTGTGCGAGGTCGTGGGTGCTGACGCCCAGCAGCCTGCCGAACATCAGCTTGCGCGCGGCGTCGGCGGGTATGTCGTCCTGGCCAACGTGGGCGCCGTGCGATTCGCTGCGCAGCGCGAGCATGACGTCGTCGTTGACGATCATGGGCACGCGGCGGGCCAGGCAGCGGTCGTGCGCTCGTTCGAAACCTTCGCGGTTGGGGCGCTTGCAGCGCCACTGGACGAGGTCGACCCCGGCGCCTAAGGCTGCCTCGAGCGTCTCGTCCGGGTCGTGACGACAGAGCTCGGGAGTAAACAGGAGATAGAGGCGGCGGTCGAACGACATCGATGTGGATCGCAAACCTAGCTCCGAGTCGCGCGCAGGCGTAGTCTCTGGTACGTGTTCGTCGAAGCGGTTTGGATCCACGTCGTAGCGTTCGGGGCCGGACAGGCGGCCGCCTGGGCCTACGCGCGCAGCGGCCGGTTCTGGGTGGGAGCAGTGTCCACGGTGTCGCTGTGGGTGGCTGCGGACTGGTGGTTGGTCAGTCGCTTCTTGCTCGAAGTCGGGCCGGCGCGGCTGTGGGCGCCGCTGCTGCTCCTCCACGGCGTCGCGCTCGCGACGGCGGCGTCCTACGTCTGGGCGAGGCTTCGGCGGCGGGGGGGGCGGCGCGCTCGCGCCGCGCGGCATCGCGCCGCCCTCGCGTTGTTACTGCGTGGAGAGCAGGCCCGAGCAGAGGGCGCCTATCGCGAACTCGTTTGGACGGACGCGTGGGATGCGTCCGCGTGGATCGGGCTCGGCGACGCGCAGCGCCGAGGCGGCGACCTGCGAAAGGCCGCGAGGAGCTACCGCAGAGCCCTCGGAGTCGACGTGCGCCGAGACTTCGTGGATCTGATCGAGCACCGCCGCGCCTCCCTCGGGGCCGACCGAGCGGCGCAAGCCGCGGGAGCCCGCGATCTACCGTCGGTGGCACGGAGCGGGTTTGCGTCAAAGCGTAAAAGCCGCTCGCAGCGCTCCGTCGGCTAGCGCGAGAAACTCTGTGATGGAGCGGCCCGTCTGCTCGTTTATGGCTATGCGTGACGCGGCGATGACGCGAGCGCCGCCCGTCGGGTAGGCTTATAGAGTGCTCTCGGCGCGCATAAGTATATTTCATTAATGCCTTTCGGAATCATCTGATGCGCCTGGTGACGATCCTCTTTCTCTCGGCTGCGTTGGCCGCTCAGGGTGGCGGCGGTCCCGGCGGTCCCGGCGGCCCGGGCGGTCCAGGCGGGCCTGGCGGAGGCGGACCAGGCGGCGGTGGACCAGGCGGTGGAGGGCCGCCGCCCCTGCCGCCAGCGTTGGCGCCCGTTCCGGTGCCAGCTCAAAACCCGATCACTGCCGAGAAAGCCATCTTGGGCAAGTTGCTGTTCTGGGAAGAGCAGATGTCGTCGAACAACCGCGTCGCCTGCGGCACGTGCCACCGCTCCGATGCGGGCGGCGGCGATCTTCGACGCAACCGCAACCCTGGCCCAGACGGCGTTCAGAACACGGCAGACGACGTCTGGGCTTCGCCGTCGCTGCGCCGCAGCGACGACGCCAACCGCTACACGCCCGACCCTGTGTTCGGCTTCCGCAACCAAGTGACGGGTCGTCAGTCGCAGGGCTTCTTGACCGCCGCGTGGTTCACCGAGCTGTTTTGGGACGGGCGCGCCTCTTCGACGTTCACGGATCCGGACACCGGCAACGTGGTCGTGAGCCAAGGGGGCGCGCTGGAGAGCCAGGCGGTCGGGCCGTTGGT
>NYVR01000003.1 GCA_002684655.1 Planctomycetota bacterium
GCCTGTTCTACTTCACCTACGCGGTCTGCATCTTCTTCTTCGTTCTGATCACGGGCGTGCTGCTCTACTCGGCCGTCGCCCACCGCCGGAAGACCTGGGACCAAAAGCCCATCTCGAACTTCACCCACAACACCCCGCTGGAGGTGATCTGGACGATCATTCCGCTGATCATCGTGATGGTGATGTTCGCGTGGGGCTTCAAGGGCGCGCTCGACATGACCACGGTCCCGCAAGCGGCCAAGCAGAACACCTACAAGGCCTCTGCGAAGCAGTGGGCGTGGACGTTCACCTACCCGGACGGCACCCAGAGCTACAGCGAGGTGTGGTTCGAGATCGACAAGCCGGTTCAGGTCGTCACGGAGTCGCAAGACGTCCTGCACGCCTTCTACCTGCCGTCGATGCGGGTGAAGCGCGACGTCGTCCCCGGCCGCTATCAGTCGGTGTGGTTTAAGCCCACGAGGATCGGCGACTACCACCTCTTCTGCGCCGAATACTGCGGTAAGGACCACTCCCGCATGTATGCAAAGGTGCACGTCGTCGACAGCGAGACCTTTGCCTCACAGCCGTGGAACCAGGTGCCGGAGGCGGACGCCCCACCTGAAGACCGGATCGCATACGGTCGCCAGCTTTGGAAGGGCGCAGGCTGCTACGCGTGCCACTCCGTAGAGGGCATCGCGAACACGGGGCCTAGCTGGAAAGCCGGCGTCGAAGGCTCTGGCGAGATGGGCCTCTACAGGAAGAACGCAGCCGGCGAGATCGTCGGCACGGAGCGCCTCGTGTTCGAGGACGGAGAAGAGAAGCTCGTCACCGTTGACGAGGAATACATCAAGGAATCCATCGCCTACCCGGCGAAGAAGATCGTCTGGCGCGACCCATACAAGAAGGGCGGAATGCCAGCAGCCAACCTCAGCGAAGACAAGCTGAGCTGTCTGATCGACTTCATGAAGTCGCTCGCAGCAAACTAAAGAAGAGGACCTTCAACCATGACGACCAACACCCCTCCCGTTGACGTTCAGGTTGCCGAGCCGGCAGCGCCGCGCGAGGACTACCTCAACTGCTCCAAGGGCATCATGTCCTGGCTCGGCACGCTCGACCACAAGCGCATCGGCCTGATGTACCTGATCGGAGTCGGCTTTGCCTTCCTGGCCGGCGGCGCCTTCGCGCTGCTCGTGCGGCTACACCTCTGGGAACCAGAGGGCATGCTGTTCACGAACCAGACCTATAACCAGATCTTCACGCTGCACGGCGCCTTCATGGTGTTCTTGTTCGTGATCCCGGCCATCCCGGGCTCATTAGGCAACATCGTGCTGCCGTTGATGGTAGGGGCCAAGGACGTGGCGCTGCCGCGCCTCAACCTGCTCTCGTTCTACTTCTGGCTGATCGGCGCGGTGCTCGCTGCCCTCGCGATCATCATGGGCGGCTTTGACACCGGCTGGACGTTCTACGCGCCCTACTCGATCTACACCGATCACGCGGTCGTGACGATCGGTATGGCCATCTTCGTGTTGGGGTTCAGCTCGATCTTCACTGGCCTGAACTTCATCGTCACGGTTCACAAGCTCCGCGCGCCGGGGCTGACGTGGTTCCGGCTGCCGCTGTTTGTTTGGGCGCTGTACGCCACGTCGCTGCTGCAGGTTCTCGCGACGCCGGTCTTGGGGATCACGGTGCTGTTGGTGGCGTTTGAGCGCCTCTACCACATCGGCATCTTCGACCCGCGCCTGGGCGGCGACCCAGTGCTCTTCGAGCACTTCTTCTGGTTCTACTCGCACCCGGCCGTCTACATCATGGTGCTGCCGGCCTTCGGAATCATCAGCGAGCTGGTCACGGTCCACAGCCGCAAACCACTGTTCGGCTACAAGCTGATCGCGTTCTCGTCCCTGGCGATCGCGGTCATCAGCTTCCTCGTGTGGGGCCACCACATGTTCACGTCAGGTCAATCGACCTACGCGATGTTTGCGTTCTCCTTCCTGACCTTCTTCGTGGCCATCCCGACGGCCATCAAGGAGTTCAGTTGGGTCGCGACGGTTTGGCGCGGCTCCGTCGCGCTGAACTCGCCGATGCTCTACACGCTGGCCTTCTTGATCATCTTCGCGATCGGCGGCCTCACCGGCGTGATCCTCGGATCGCTCAACGTCGACCTGCACCTGCACGACACCTACTTCGTGGTGGCGCACTTCCACTACGTGATGATGGGCTCCATCGCGCTCGCGTTCTTCGCTGGCCTCCACCACTGGTGGCCGAAGATCTTCGGGAGGATGTATAACGAGACCCTCGCCAAGATCGCCGTAGTGATCATCTTCGTCGGGTTCAACGCGACCTTCCTGCCGCAGTTCGTCATGGGCAGCCGCGGCATGCCCCGCCGCTACGCCACTTACGTGCCCGAATACATGCCGTATCACCAAGCGTCGACGATCGGCGCGGTCGTGCTCGGCTCGGGCATCGCCCTGATGGTCGCCTATCTCGTTACTTCGCTGTTCACCGGCAAGAAGGCGAAGGAGAACCAATGGGGCGGCGTCACCCTCGACTGGAAGTGCCCGACCCCGCCGCCGCACCTCAACTTCGACGACGACCCAACCGTCGTGCACGAGGTCTACGACTACTCGGCCCTCGACTACGACTCGATGCGACGCGACGCGACCTGATCGCCACGCGTCCGTCGCTCAGCTGCTCACACCGCTAGAGATTTCTACATGAGTCACGACGATCACCATGCAGTGATGATCCCGGCCCCTGGGCCGGAGTTCGTCGACCACGAGGTACCGCACCACTTCAACACGCCGGTGCAGGAGTTCCAGGCCGGCAAGCTCGGCTTTTGGCTGTTCCTCGCCACGGAGATCCTGCTCTTCGGCGGGCTGTTCGCGGCCTATTTCTACTTCCACGAGGTCTACCCCGAAACGTTCGTGCTCGGCGGCAAGCAGCTCGACTGGAAGATGGGCGCCCTCAACACCTCGGTGCTGCTGCTCAGCTCGTGGACCATGGTGATGGGCGTCCGCTCGGCGCAGACCAGCCAGAAGAGGAAGACGCTCATCTACCTGGGCGCGACGGTCTTGGGGGCGGTCATCTTCATGTGCATCAAGTACATGGAGTACAGCGCCAAGAACGAACACGGCCTCATCGAGTTCGCCCACCTGTTTGACGGCTACAACGAAGCGACCGGCCAGCTCCCGTGGTTTACCGACCACGACGGCGTTATGGCAGACGTGCCGCACGGCCACATGTTCTTCGCCATCTACCTGACGATGACGGCGATCCACGGGATCCACGTCATCATCGGCGCGGCGTTGATCGTTTGGGTCATGTTCGGCACCGCGAAGGGCCGCTTCCACGCGGGCTACTTCCTGCCGGTCGACCTCGTCGGCCTGTATTGGCACCTGGTCGACCTGATCTGGATCTTCTTGTTCCCGCTGCTCTACTTGGTTCCCTGATGTCCGACGCACACGACACGCACGCCCACGGCCACGGCGAGCTGGACATGGGGCATCACCATGTCGGCAGCACGGCGATGTTCGTGAGCGTCCTGATGGCGCTGCTGTTCCTGACCTTTATCACCGTGGCGGTCGCGCAGTTCGACTTCGGCGCAGCCAACATGTTGATCGCGATGGGGATCGCCGCCATGAAGGCATCGCTGGTCATCGCCTTCTTCATGCACGTGAAGTGGGATACTGCGATCAACAAGATCGTCTTCCTCAGCTCTTTCCTGTTCCTCTCGCTGCTGTTTATCTTCACGCTCGCCGATCTGTTCACACGCAGACTCGACAACGAAATGCACATCACCAAGTCGCCAGTCGACAAGCAGTGGGTGCACCCGAGCACTCTCCAAGGCGGGCACTAAGCTGCACGCCGCCTACCTGCACTCTCGCCAACCCGCCGACGCGCGGATCGCGATCTGGTCCGACGACGGCGTCGAGGCCGCGCGGTCAGCGCTCCCGCCAGAGGTCTGCTCAAACGCGTCGAACGTTGATGCGCAGCTGCTGTTGCCGACCGAGGAGTCGACGCTGCGGCCGCTGACGGCCATCCCCGACTCCGAGAACGAAGAGTCGAAGAGCCAAGCCAGGATCGCGCCGTCGCTCTGGACCATCCCAGCCGTGGGGATCCCCCTTGAGGACGCCATACCGTGGTTGGCGTCTATGGACCCTGCGACCCTGCCTCCGAGCATGAGGTTGTTCGCAGCGGCGGGGCAGCTCGTAGACAAGATGGTGCAGCGCGGCGACTTCGCACCGGCGCCTGAAGGAGTGCTCGAAGCCATCCCGTTCTGGCGCAGCGACACCCAGTGGCTCGTCGCGGCGTTGGCCGACCTCGTCCCGGGCAACCTCTGCACAGCGCGCTTCGCGGTGCCAGACGACCCAGTCTACGCGGTGACGCAGCGCAACTTGTTGGTCAGCTTCATCGGCCACGCGCTCGACCGGCACGTGAGCAAGCTCGGCGCGACGCCGGGGCAAGAGACCGCCGATCGGCTGCCCAAAGAGTTCTGGCAGACACCGATGACGCCGGTCCTCGAGATCCTTGTCCCCGAGCAACCGCTCGAGGAAGGCGCGCCGTGGGGACTCTCCATCCTGGTCAGACCGGTCCCCGATATCGCGTACACAGAGACGATCGAGAGCCTCCACCAACGGCTGCAGGCCTCGCCGTTCCGCAACGAGATCGCGAACGAGAGCGTGCACCGCGTCGAAGACAAGCTCGATCGGGTCGCCGACAAGCTCCCCGCGCTGCGACGCGCTCGCAACCTCAGCGACGGACGCGCGAGCCTGACCCGACAAGAGCTCGACCAGATCCTGGACCACATCCCGCTCCTGGAGACCGAAGGGTTTGAGATCACCTTGCCGGGCGTTGAGTCGATGCAGCGCCTCAGCGCTCGCGTCGCGATCGTCGAAGGCAACGGCCAAGACAACGACCCGCGCCCGTGGTTTGAGTTCAAGTGGACGCTGGCGCTGGGCGAGAAAGAGCTAGATCAGTCGCAGTTCGAACAACTGGTCGACGCGAAGACGCCGCTCGTCTTCATCGACCGACGCCCCGTGCTGCTCTCGCCCAAAGACCGCGAAGCCCTCAAGGACTTCAAGAAGCGCATGCTCGAGGGCGGCGAGCGAATCAGCTTCTTCGAGGCGCTCCGTCTGCGCCTGGGCGGCGCGTCCCACCTACACGGCCTCGCGATGGAGTCGATCGCGAGCACGCCGCGCCTCGAGCACCTGCTCCAAAACCTGGAGAAGTCGCGCGCTGTCGAGAACCGCGACGTGCCCGAAGAGTTCCACGGAGAGCTGCGTCCCTACCAGGGTCGAGGTCACGCCTGGATGCACTTCCTAGTCGACCAAGGCTTCGGCGCGTGCCTCGCAGACGACATGGGTCTCGGCAAGACCATCCAGGCGATCACGGTGATGCTTGACTGGCGAAAGCAGCGCAACAGCCAGACCGCCATCCTGATCGTGTGCCCCGTGTCGGTGCTCGGCAACTGGCGCAGGGAGCTGCTCAAGTTCTCTCCGTCGCTGCGCGTCACGCTGCACCACGGCAAAGGTCGCGCCAACACACCCGAGTCGTTCATTCAAACGGTCAGCGAGCACGACATCGTCCTCACCAGCTACAACCTCCTACAGAGGGACGAAGAGCTGATGCAGGAGGTGACCTTCGACGGCGTCGTCCTCGACGAGGCCCAAAACATCAAGAACCCGACGACGCGCCAATCCAAGGTCGCCCGCACCCTCAAAGGCCACTTCCGCCTCGCGCTCACGGGCACCCCGCTAGAGAACCGACCGCTCGACCTCTGGTCGATCATGGACTTCCTCAACGAAGGCCTCCTCGGTTCCCGCACGCAGTTCACGCAGACGCTCGAGCACCCGATCGTGAAGCAGCGACGCCAAGGGTCGATGTCGGCACTGGCTAGGCTCGTCCGACCGTTCGTGCTCCGTCGATTAAAGACGGACCCGGAGATCGTCGCAGATCTGCCAGAGAAGACCGAGCAGATCGTCACAGCGACGCTCAGCCGCGAGCAAGCGATCCTCTACGAGTCGGTCGTACGCAAGGGTCTCCAGGAGGTCGAGAGCGCCGGCGAGGGTATCCAGCGCCGCGGCGCGATCCTCACCACGCTGCTGCGGCTCAAGCAGGTCTGCAACCACCCGGCGCACTACCTGATGGACGGCAGCTCGCTGCCGAGCCGCTCGGGCAAACTCGACTACCTGTCACAGATGATCGAGGAGGCCGTCGAAGAAGGCGACCGCTCGCTCATCTTCACCCAGTTCAAGGAGATGGGGTCGCTGCTCAAGACCCACTTCGAGAACCTCTACGGCCGGACGGTCCTGTTCCTCCACGGCGGCATCCCGCAAAAGGAGCGGGACAGGATGGTCACCGAGTTCCAGGAAGCCCGCCCCGACGGACCGCAGTTGTTCGTGCTGTCGTTGAAGGCCGGAGGAACCGGCTTGAACCTGACCGCGGCGAACCGCGTGTTTCACTTCGACCGTTGGTGGAACCCAGCGGTCGAAGACCAGGCTACCGACCGTGCGTTCCGCATCGGCCAGCAGCGCAACGTCTTCGTCCACAAGTTCGTCTGCAGCGGCACGCTCGAAGAACGCATCCAACAAATGCTCGATCGCAAGCGCGAGGTCGCCGACGGTCTCTTGGCAGCCGGCGAGAACTGGATCACCGAGCTGAGCAACGACGACCTCAAGCGCCTGCTCACGCTAGATCGAAAGGAGGCGCTGGCATGAACAACGCAGGCGAACGGAAGGTCGTATCGCTCGGCGAGCGCTGGCGGCGCGAAGCCACGCGAGATATCGACGACCAGCGCCTCGCTGCAGCGCTTGAGGCGCTGCCCAACATCCGCAAACCGATGGTGCGCATCCGCGCAGGCGGCATCAACGCCGAGATGGAGGGGGCCATGGGCTCCATCCACGAGGTCAGCCTGCAGATCCGCACGCTGCCGATGAAAGACTGGCCGACGTTGATCCGAGTGCTGCGACGCAGCAAATCGATCATCGAGGCGCTGAGCCAGGCCCGCGTGCCGCGCTCGTTCGACCGGTTGGTCGCCCGCATCATCGGCGAGCCGCTGTTCCCCGACGCACGCAGCGTGACCTACGGGTGCTCCTGCGACTTGCAGGAGTCCCCCTGTCGGCACGTGCTCGCTTTGCACGAGCTGTTCGCGCGGCGACTCGACGAGAAACCGTGGGAGCTGCTGATGCTCCGCGGCGTCGACCTGCACGACACGTTGACCAAGGTCAAACAGACCGAGCCAGACGCAGACCTGCCGCCGCTCGCCTACGACGTGCCGGAGGAGCCCGTGCTCTATCCCGACGCAGAAGACGCAGACCTAGACCAGAGCCTCGGCACCCCAGCGCTGCGGTGGTTGGTTGGCGACGTCTCGCCGCGCGCCATTGACGCGGCGCTGCGCGCCCTCAAAGACTTGCCCGCTGAGCTTCCAAGCGAGCCGACCACAGAGCCCGAGACGGCGCCCGTCAGCTGAGGCCGTCCGCCAAGGCGGACCGGCTACGAGGAGGATGGTCACAGCATGCGGCGAAGAAACGCCGGGCGCCGCCCCAGCCCGCCCGCGGTGTCTCGCCGGCGCTGAGGCCCGCGGAAGCCCTGCGCGCGACGATCGCGGAGTACAGAAAACGAGAAGGCTGCGCCCGGTGTTCGTTCAAAAGAAGGTCGAGAAGTGTTCCGGCACAGCCTTCTCAACCTCCTCTAGAGAGCCACGCTAGCGAAGTTGCACGTTCGCTCGCGGAAACCGCTCGCTGGCCTTCGAGGATGATGTCTAGACATCTATCGACAAACGACTTGCGACGAGTGAACACCGACCCCTACAGGTCTTTGACCTCGCGCACCATGCCCTCCAGCGCCTCCTTGGCGTCCGCGAAGACCATGAGGGTGTTGTCGAGCTCGAACAGCGGGTTCTTGATCCCGGCGTAGCCGGGGCTCAGCGAGCGCTTGATGACGACCACGGTGCGCGCGTGGTCGACGTCGAGGATCGGCATCCCTGAGATTGGCCCGCTCGGCTCTCGGGCCGCGGGGTTCACGACATCGTTCGCGCCGACGATGATGACCACGTCGGTGTTCTTGAAGTCACCGTTGATGCGCTCCATCTCCCACAGCTGGTCGTAGGGCACGTCGGACTCGGCGAGCAGCACGTTCATGTGGCCCGGCATGCGTCCAGCGACTGGGTGGATCGCGTAGCGCACCTCGACGCCGCGGTCGATCAATAGATCGCCGAGCTCGCGCACAACGTGCTGCGCTTGCGCGACAGCCAACCCATAACCCGGAACCACAATGACCGACGAGGCGCCATCGAGCAGCATCGCGATCTCTTCTGGTCCAGACTGCTTGATGTTGTTGTAGTCGCGCGCGTCTTCGGCGACCTCGTCCTCGCCGCCCATACCGCCCAGCAACACATTGCCGAGCGACCGGTTCATGGCCTTGCACATGATCTGGGTCAGGATCAGACCGGACGCTCCGACCATCGAACCAACGACGATCAGCAGCGGGTTGTCGATCACCAGCCCCGCGAACGCCGCCGCGATGCCCGAGTAGCTGTTAAGCAAAGAGACGACGACGGGCATATCCGCGCCGCCGATCGGCATCACGAGGAACACCCCGAGCGCGGCCGCGACAAGCGCGAGCAGGAGCAACGCGAGCAGCGGGGTCGACTCGCCAGTGGCGGTCGCCATCCAAACACCAAGACCTGCCGCGCCGAGACCCAACACGAGGTGCAAGACGTGGCGAACTGCCCCCGCGAGCGGGTGATTGAGCGACTTACCGGACAACTTGCCGTAGGCGACAAAGCTCCCCGTCAACGTGACCATGCCGATCAAGATCGCGGCAACGGTCGCAACAGACGACAGCGGCCCGTCAGCCGCGATCGGCCGGTCGACGACGGTCTTCATGACCGCTGCCGCTGCGACCAGCGCAGATGAGATCCCGCCGAAGCCGTTGAGGGCAGCCACCAGCTCTGGCATCTCCGTCGTCGGCGTCCGCTTGGCCAGGAACAGGCCGATCGAGCCACCGACGATCACCCCTGCGGCGATCGTAGGCCAGTTGATCGACTCATGGTGGATCAACATCGTCGTCGCGATCGCCACCAACATGCCGAGCTCAGAGAGCCGGTTACCCGAAGCGCAAGACTTGACGTTCGTGAGCCGCTTGATGCCGAAGACAAACAGCAACGTCGCTAGGAGGTAGAGGTAGTTCATCGCTACTTCTTCTCCTTCTTCTTGAACGACCCGAGCATGCGATCGGTGACCATGTAGCCGCCGATTACGTTGATCATGGCCAGCGCGATCGCGCAGAACGCGACGACCTGCGTCGTCATGCCAGCGCCTTTATCGGCCGCGATGATCGCACCGACGATCGTGATGCCAGAGATCGCGTTGGACCCTGACATCAGCGGCGTGTGCAAAGTGGGGGGCACCTTGGTGATCAACTCGAAGCCCAACAAGGCGGCGATCACGAAGATGAAGATGAGGAGGAAAGGGTCCACGTTAGCTCTCCAAGGCCTTAGCGGTAGGTTCGTGACGGACGGCGCCGTCGTGCACGATGCTGACCGCCCCGAGGATCTCGCCCTCGACGTCGAACGTCATGGTGCCTTCTTTGTCGATGAACTCGCCGAGGAAGGCGATCACGTTGCGCGCATACATACGGGACGCGTCGTTTGCTACCTGCGCGGGAAGGTTGGCCTCACCAACGATCGTCACACCGTCGACCACGGTGGTCTCTCCAGCGACGCTTCCCTCGACGTTCCCACCCTGACCAGCTGCCATGTCGATGATGACCGAGCCAGACGCCATCGCCTGCCGCATCGCCTCGGTGACCAGCACAGGAGCCTTCTTGCCAGGGACGAGCGCGGTCGTGATCAACACATCCGACGCGGAGATGTGCTTGGTCAGGATCTCACGCTGATTCTTGAGGAACTCTTCGCCAGCCTCCTTCGCATAGCCGCCAGACGTCTCGGCGTCGGGCGGCGAACCGGTGTCGACGAACTTACCGCCGAGCGATTCGACCTGCTCCCTGACGGCCGGGCGGATGTCATTGGCTTCTACGACCGCGCCGAGCTTCTTGGCGATGGAGATGGCCTGCAGGCCAGCGACGCCGGCGCCGAGCACCAGCACCTTGGCGGGCGTGATCGTCCCNGCNGCNGTCATCATCAGCGGGAACATCTGCGGCAGGTGAACAGCGGCGAGCAGCACCGCTTGNTAGCCGCCACAGCTCGCCTGTGAGCTGAGGATGTCCATCTTNTGCGCGCGNGTGATGCGCGGCATGAACTCGAGGCCGATCGCGGTGACCTTGTTGTCGCGCAGGGCCCGGATCGAGTCCGGCGCGTCACCAGGTGTCAGCGTGCAGATCAGCATCGAGCCTTCTTTCTGCTGTGCGCAGAGGTCGGGCGACGGCACCTGGACGCCGAGCACGATGTCCGCAGCAGCCCGGCCGCCTGCGTCGACGAGCGACGCGCCCGCCTGCTCGTAGTCGCTGTCCATGAATCCAGCGGCGAGGCCTGCGCCCCGCTCAACCTGCACAGTCAATGACATCTTAAGCATGCCCTTGACGGTCTCAGGAATCGCCGCGACGCGTGTCTCGCCTGCCGCCGATTCCTTTGGAACAAAAATCACTGCCATACGGTCCTCGCCTCGGTCCCAGTGGGGGATGAAGAGCCCCCAAGAGAAACAGAAGCCCCAGCGTCGCGCCACCGCGAAACAGCGGTAGGCTGGGGTGCCTTCATGAGCTTCGTAGGTGAACTCGCGGATCGCATCCTCGGCGGCCAAGCGCCCATCGTCATCGGTCTGGATCCACGCCTCTCAGCGCTACCGGAGCGTCTGCTGCCCGGCGCGGCGCCGGCGGCGCGCATCGTCGCGTTCTACCGGGAGAGTTTGCCGGTCCTCGCGCGCTACGCGCCGGCCGTGAAGCCCAACATCGCCTTTTTCGAGGCCTACGGCGCCGACGGCTACCGGGCGTACGAAGAGGTGTGCAAGCTCGCGCACGAAAACGACCTATTGGTCGTCGGCGACATCAAGCGCGGCGACATCGGGAGCACGGCAGAGGCCTACGCAGAGGGACACTTCCGGATGGCGGACTCCCTGACGCTTCACCCGTATTTGGGAGGCGACTCGGTGGCGCCGTTCCTGAAGTGGTGCCCACGAAGCGGCGGCGGCCGAGGCGTGTTCGTGCTGGTCCGGACCAGCAACCCTGGCGCCCAAGACCTGCAAGACCTCGTGGTCGACAGCGAGCCCCTCTGTGACCGGGTCGCGCGCGCCGTCAACGCTTGGGGCGCGGGCCTTGAGCAAGAGCACGGCTACCACGCCGTGGGGGCCGTCGTCGGCGCGACGTGGCCGGCAGAGCTGGCCCGCCTGCGCCGACTGCTCCCTAACTCATGGCTATTGATCCCCGGAGTGGGGGCGCAGGGCGGCAAGGTTGAAGACCTCAACGTCGCCTTCGACGACCGAGGACTTGGCGCCTTGATCAACCAGAGCCGCGGCATCATGCAGTGCTTCGCACCATCCAACGAGGACTGGCTAGATCGCGTCGAGCATGCGTGCTCCACGTTCGCCACCGAATGCCGCGCCGTCGCCGTTCCCACCCGCTGACCCATCCACGTGACCGCCACGATCCGAAACATCTCGTTCCGAAACCTCGACACCACCGAGGTCCACCAGCGCTTTCTTGAGGGAGACCGTGACCTCACGAGGTTCCTGGGCGTGCGGGCGCAGACCGTTGACGAACTGCTCCAACGAGCGCCAATCGGCGAAGCGCGAAACGTGCCGCGAGAAGACCTCGTCGGCGCCCTGCGGGCCTACGCCAAACGCCACGGCGCGCCGCCCCAGGTGTTCGCGAACATCGACGCGCTGCTCGACCCACAGACCCACGTCATCGTGACCGGCCAGCAGCCTGGGCTCCTCGGCGGGCCGCTGTTCTGCTTGCACAAAGCAGCGACAGCCATCCGGCTGTGTGACGAGATCCAGCGAGGCGGCGGACCGCGCTGTGTTCCGCTGTTTTGGAACCACAGCGACGACCACGACCTAGAAGAGGGCAACCGCGCGTTCTTGATCAACCAGAGCCAGGAGGTGCAGCGGTTCCGTCTGGACATAACCCGTCACAACGAATCGATCCGTGGCATCCAGGTGGGCCGCGCCGTCGGAGAGCTCCTCGATCAGGTCATGCCGATGCTGCCCGAGACGGAGTTCCACGCAGACCTCGCCGAGACGCTCAAACCCAAGCGCGATCAGGACACCCTCGGTGACCTCCAAGCGCGCATGATGTTCGAGGTCTTCGGCCGACACGGGTTGATCGCGATCGAACCGCGCGATCTGCCCGAGAGCGCGTTTGAACCGTTGGAGCGGTGGTGGACGAAAGCCGAAGAGATCCGCGAACGCGTCAAGCAGACCTGCGACGACCTCCATGACCTCGGCGTCGACATCACGCTCGATCCGAGCGCGACGATGATGTTCTCGATGCAGGGTCACGGCCGCGAGCCGCTAGCCGACGGAGAAGCCTTCGACGACCGGCGCAACCTTTCACCAGGCGTACTGCTCAGACCAATCTGGCAGGACGCGTGCCTACCGACCCTTGGGTTCGTCGTCGGCCCAGGCGAGCTTAGTTACCTCGCCGCCGGCGCCCCGCTCTACCGCTTGTTAGGGGTGCCGCAACCTGTCTTCATCCCGCGCGCTTCGCTGACGGTGGTTGAGCCTGCGCTACAGCGATCTCTACAGCGATTCGCGCTCGACCTGCCCGACCTGTCTGATGGACCCGAACGGCTCGCAGAGCGGCTCTTGCAGAGCACTGACGAACGCGGCGGAGATATCGAGGACATGATCGAGCAGATCAAGCGCCAGCTACGCAGCGACCTCGACACCGTCGAAGGAAAGATCAGAGACCTCGACGTCTCCCTGACGGGGGCGCTGGACCGGGCGCGGACTAAGTCCACCGAAGAGCTCGACCGGTTGGTCAACAAGGTCCGAAACGCCCGTCAAAACCGCGAGGGCACAGGCATCAAACAACTGCGCAAGCTCTGCAGCGCGCTGCGACCTCGCGCGCGCATGCAGGAGAGGGTCTTCGGACCCGTGTCCTACCTCAACGCGCACGGCCCGCGACTCGCTGATGAGCTCGTCAGCGCCGCCGATCCGTTCAGCATCGAGCATGGAGTGTTGGAGCTGTGAACAGCGAAGAGCTCACCATGATGCCCGCTTGCGACGTCCTCGCCTTCGGAGCGCACCCTGATGACGTCGAGATCGCTTGCGGCGGCGCGATCCTGCTCCTGCAGCAGGCCGGGATGAAGATCGCCGTCGTCGACTGCACCCGTGGCGAGATGGGATCCAGCGGCACCACCGAGCAGCGGGAGCGCGAAGCCGCAGCCGCAGCCGCAAAGCTCGGCCTTGCGGCGCGGAGCAATCTAGAGCTCGCCGACACCGGGATCCGCGACGACGACCCCTCGACCGACCTCGCGGTCACCGCGATACGAGCCGTACGGCCTCGTCTGTTATTCATTCCGCATAATCGCGACGCGCACCCCGACCACACGAACGCTTCGAACCTGTTGCAGAGAGCGCACTTCCTGTCAGGTCTGAAGAACTATCGGCCGCAGCTCGGCGAGCCTCACCGCGCTGCGACGACGCTGCGCTACCCCAGCAATCAGCTGGTGGAGCCCACGGTGGTCGTCGACATCTCGTCGGTCGCCGACCGCAAACTCGACGCCGTCCGGTGCTACCAATCGCAGCTCGCGCCGCCTGACAAACGCCACCTCGTCCAAGGCCTCGACCTGCTCGAACGCACGATCGTTCGGCAGCGAGCCATGGGCGCGACGATCGCGGCCGCCGCCGGAGAAGGCTTCTGTCACGACGGCCCGCTGCGGGTCGCGGACACCAGCCTCCTCTTCTCAGGGTCCTGAGCCGCGACAACAGACGCATGATGTCACCGGATTCGGGCTCGCGCCGACGACCGCCGTTCGTCAATATGGGTCATTCGGAGGGTTCTTCATGAAGCGAATCGCGGTCATCAATCAGAAGGGTGGCGTCGGCAAGACCACCACCACGGTCAACCTGGGCGCTGCGCTCGCATACCACGGACGCCCAACGCTGCTGCTCGACCTGGATCCCCAGGCGAACATGACGGTCCACGTCGACAAGCGACCCGACATGGAGACCGAAACGCTGACGAACCTGCTGATCGACGACAAGCCGCTCAACGACCTGATCCAAGACACCTCGCTTGAGGGTTTGTCGGTGGTCCCGAGCGACACGTCCCTCGCCGGCGTCGAGCAGGTGCTCGCTAATCGCATCGGCCGCGAGACGATTCTTCGGCAAGCGCTAGAGAACGCTAGCGCCGATGAGCGCTTCGATTTTGTGTTGTTCGACTGTCCTCCTTCGCTCGGCGTTCTAAGCGCAAACGCCCTGGTCGCCGCCGACTACGTCGTGATCCCGATGCAGGCTGAGTATCTGTCACTGCAGGGAATGGCCAAGCTGCTGGAGGTGATCGACCTGGTCCAAAAGCAACTCAACGCTGAACTCGAGATCGCCTGCGTGCTGCCTTGCATGCTCGACTCTCGCACCAACCTCTCCGCGGAGGTGCTTCACGAGATCGAGGAGCACTTCGGCAATTTGCTCACCGAAACCCGCATCCGCAACAACGTCAAACTGGCGGAGGCGCCGAGCTTCGGCCGAACAATCTTCGAACACGCCCCCGACAGCAACGGCGCTAAGGACTACGCCGCCTTTGGCCTCGAGTTCCTTGAGCGGATCGGAGAGTCCTCCCCAGCGGAAGACGACATCACCGATGACCCCGAGCTCGTAGAGCGTCCGGACGAGCCGCCGGCCACCGCTGAGGCCGAGGCGGAATCGGGCGCCTGACGTTTTTGAACCAGAGCTAAGATCCTACGCTTGAGGTGCCGATAGCGACCATGGCATGGCGCGCGACGAATCGGATCTCGAACAGCTCTCTTCCAGGTTGATGCAGTGTCTCGGTCGCATCGACGAGGAGGCCTTTCGCCTACAGACGAGAGAAGGTGATCACTTCGACTTCGACGAGGTCGAAAGGATCACGTATGCGACCGACGAGCTCGTAGAGGCCATCGACTCGATGCTGGTCGTCGCTCCGTTCGAGCCGCCAGCAGACGTCAACGCGATCGTCGCGAACGTCACCGCTGAGTGCCTCGACAACATCGACGTGCCGATTGTGCAGCGCCACACGCTGTGTGATACAGACGCTGAAGTCTCGGCGCCGGCAAGCATGATACAGGTCGCCGTACGGCGCGCCCTAACGCTGGCGGCCTCGTCTCTGGTTGCGGGCAGTGAGCTGAGCGTCAGCACCAGGACCGCGCACGGCGCCGTACTCGTGGAGATATCTGCGCTCGGTTGCCACCTCGAAGACGGCTTGCACGACCGTGTCGAGACCCTCCGCGCCTTCCTGAACGACTTCGACGGCAGCTGCACGGTCTTCTGTGAACAAGAAGACCTCTACCTCGTCTTGGAGATACCGCGGGCGATGGTGACCGACCAGGGCGATCCAGCCTGATTGTCGCAGGATCCGCAGTTGTCGTAAGCTCCGTATCATGCGGATCGGCATTGTCTGTTACCCGACAGTCGGCGGCAGCGGCGTCATCGCGACTGAGATGGCGATGGCGCTGGCTACGCGTGGGCACGAGGTGCACCTGCTCAGCTACGACAAGCCCAGTCGCCTTCGGCGTGGGGTATCCCGCCTCACCTTCCACGAAGTCGCGGTCTCCGCGTATCCGCTGTTCCGATACCCACCGTATGCCTTGGCGCTGGCCACGCGCATGCTCGAGGTTCAAGAGGAGGCAGGCGTCGATCTCTTCCACGTGCACTACGCCATTCCGCACGCTGTGAGCGCGTGCCTCGCGCGCAGCATGTGCGGAGGAGACCTCAAGTTCGTCACCACCCTGCACGGGACCGACATCACCGTCGTCGGCGGAGATCCGAGCTATCTCCGTCCTACACGATACGCCCTCGAGCAATCCGACGCGGTGACCGCGGTCAGCCAGTTCCTCGCCGACGAGACCCGCAAGATGTTCGGGGTCGAGGACAACGTCGAGGTCGTCCACAACTTCATCGACACAAAGCGCTTCATGCCGAGTAAGGGTCAGGCGTGGCATCAGCGCGAAGACCAAGAGAGGGTCATCGTCCACGCCTCGAACTTCCGCCCGGTCAAACGGGTCGCTGACGTCGTTCGCGCGTTCTCCAAGATCCAGCGCCAGCTGCCCGCACGCCTGCTCCTGATCGGCGATGGACCCGACCGCGAGCACGCGCTAGCCGTCGCCAACGACCTGGGCTGCGGTCACCGCGTCGAACACGCCGGGATGCGCGACGACCTCAACGAGATCCTCCCCAGCACGGATTTGTTCTTGTCGGCGTCGGAGACCGAGAGTTTCGGGCTGTCGATCCTCGAAGCTATGAGCTGCGGAATACCGTGCGTCAGCACGGACGTAGGGGGCGTCGCCGAGGTGCTGGGAGATACAGGGAGCTTGGTGTCGTTGGGCAAGCCTGACGAGATGGCGAGGGCCGCGATCGACGTGCTCACGAATCCTGACGCCTACGACCGCATGGCCACCTCCACGCGTCAGCGATCGATCGACCTGTTCAGCACAGACAGCGTGGTTTGCCGCTATGAAGAGATCTACCGGCGAGTGCTGTCGTGAACGCGAACGAGAAGGGGCCTTGGTTCTGTGACGCCAACGCGGGAGTGCCAGCGCTCCCTGAGGTGGTGGAGGAGTTTGTCCGCGTCGAACAAGAGTTTCCGGCCAACCCTTCGAGCGCCCACGCGGCCGGCCGCCGCGCGCGCGGCGCGCTCGAGCACGCGCGGGAGGTCGCCGCCCAAGCGATGCATGTGGCGCGCGAAGACGTCGTGTTCACCAGCGGTGGAACGGAGGCGGGCAACCTGGCCGTGCGGGGTCTCGGTGACACGAACCTGCCGGTGTTGATGGGCGACCTTGAGCACCCCGCGGTGCGCGAGTCGGCCGCGCAACGTGGAACGATCTCATGGGAGGTCGACGAGTCTGGGTGCGTTGTTGTTACAAGACCGCGAGAGTCGGTTGGCCTGGTCGCGTTGGTGCACGCCCAAAGCGAGGTCGGGACACTCCAGCGGGTCGAGGAGGCGGCGGCGATTGCTGCGGCTTGCGGAGCGCCTGTGTTCGTTGACGCAGCCCAAACCCTCGGCCGCGTGCCGCTCGACCCCGTCATCGACACGGGCGCAGCCGTCGCGTTGTCGCCCCATAAAGCCGGCGGGTTGAGGGGGAACGGCCTCCTCGTCGGCCACGGCGTCCACAAGCACCTACGTCCCCTCATGTATGGTGGGGGACAAGAGTTGGGTTTGCGACCCGGCACCCCGAGCGTAGCGCTGGCGGCTGCCAACGCGCTGGCGATTGAGATCGCTGTGCGCGACTGCAGTCAACGCGCAGAGATCATGTCGCGCAACCGCGCAGCCTTCGTCGAGGCGCTCCTAGCGACAGGTTGTCAGGTTCAAGTTTTGACACCTCTCCAGCGAAGCGTCCCGAACACCATCATGATGTGCTTCGAGGGCGTCGAGGGTCGCAGCCTTTTGCCGGCGCTCGATCTGGCTGGAGTGCAGGCCTCCCACGGCTCTGCGTGCAGCTCAGGGTCGCCGACGCCGCCGCTCGTTCTGTCTTCCATGAACGTTTCGGAGCACCTTGCGCGAGCCTGCGCTCGATTCAGCTTCGACTGGTTTGACCGCGGCAGCGCGTGCGCGCAAATCGGCGCGTTGGTGGGGTCGGTCGCGCTTCGCCTGCGCAAAAAAAAGTAGGTCTGCCGCAAACCGTCGACGTCGATGTGCGCTGCGCTTCCAAGTCGTTGTGTTTCCAGGGAACCACGTCGGCATCCGACGCAGGTGTTGTTGGGAGTAGGCTTGATAGGTTGAGCAAAGTTGCTCGCACATGCTTGCATGGCTTCGCCGTACCGTTAGAAACGAACGCGTCAGTCGCGAGCAATTGTGACGGTCTGCCTGGGCCTGATCGGTTGCTCCACGACGTTCTGCCACGTCTCTCCGGAGAAGTGGCGAAGCGTCATCCGTCAGCCCTCCACGGCAACAACAACAGGATCAGCCGCTCTGTCCACGAGCGACGTCTTCTAAAGATCCTAAATGTTGCTAAGGATCACACGTATCACCTAGCGCCACCGGTCTGTAGCCAGCTTGCCTCACTGGAAACCAACCCCTGCGACCGAAGCACGCGGCTGACACCGCCCTCCCGACCCCAAAGAACACCCGACCTGTCCTGACCCCCATGGCGGCCAACAAGTCCGACACCGAAGCTCGACTCACCAACGCTTCCCCCGACGCTGAATCCTTGAAGGGGTCGACGCAGCCAACCTCGTCATCGTCTCCTGTAGCCCAAGGGGAAGATCACAGCGAGACCCTCAAAAAGCTGCTGGACTATTTGGCGAACCAGGTCAGGCAAGAGCAGCTTGAGACATGGTTTCGCTCGCTCCTCGTGCTCCGCGTCAGCGACGACGAGATTGAGCTCTCGGTCACCAGCCAATTCGTTCGCGACTGGCTCGCGAAGAACTACCTCACCGAACTACAGACCGCTGTGGACAGCGCGACCAGCGCGGATCGGCGTCGATTGGTGCTTACGTATCGCGCAGAAGACGGCCAAGACAGCCTGCGACTGATCCAGCCGTCGCCGGCCGCTGAGGTCGATCGCTTGATGCAGGCTGGAGAGGTGGCGCGGAGCGAGGCGCTAAGACACGACGGCGGCCGCCTCGCTGGACACGGCACGTCGACGCGAACTGTCGACGGCACGCCGACACCACCGATTACACGAACCTCGGCCAACGCTCCTGCGACGGGGTCGGGTCGCCGTATCGGGAACCCGCTCAACCCCAACTACACGTTCGACAAGTTTGTCGTCGGGCCGTGCAACCGCCTCGCGCACGCGTCCGCCCTGGCTATCGGTGAGAACCCTGGCCACGCATACAACCCCTTGTTCGTCCATGGCAACGTCGGACTCGGCAAGACGCACCTCCTCCAGGCGATTTGTCACACGGTGCTTCGCCGTGACCCTGGCGCGCGCGTCCTCTACATGAGCTGCGAGGACTTCACCAACAGCTACATCCAGGCGATTCAGGCGCACGCCATTGACTCTTTCCGAGATTACCACCGCGGCGCCGACGTGCTCGTCATCGACGACGTCCAGTTCCTCGCGAACAAAGAGAAGACTCAGGACGAGTTCTTCCACACGTTCAACGCGCTGTTCGACGGTCAACGCCAGATCGTCCTGAGCTCGGATCGTCCGCCTGTTGAGATCCCGACCATTGAGGAGCGTCTCGTCAGCCGCTTCAAGTGGGGCCTCGTCGCCGAGGTCGAGGCGCCGTGCGTCGACACGCGCAAGGCGATCGTCAACCAAAAGGCGGCCGGCCGCGGGGTCGATCTACCTGACGACGTCGCCCAGTTCCTCGCAGAGCGCGTCAGCTCCAACATCCGTGAACTTGAGGGCGCTGTGATCAAGGTCGTCGGTTTCGCCGCGATCACGGATCAACCGATCACCCTCTCGTTGGCCGAGAGCTGCCTGCGAGGCATGCCGATGCGGCGCGCACAGGTCACAGCGGAGGAGATCATGAGCTTGATCACCGGAGACTTCGCGATCACCGCGCGAGAGTTGATCGGGAAGAGCCGGACGCAGTCTGTCAGCTTGCCACGACAGATCGCCATGTATCTGCTGCGAGAACACACCGAGAACTCTCTCGAGGACATCGGCAAGATCTTCGGGAACCGTGACCACACGACCGTGATCTACGCCGTGAACAAGATCCGCGAGCGGTCTCAGAAGGACCGTATGTTCAAGGAGACGCTCGACAACCTGAGCAGTCGCCTCATGACGCGTTCTTTCCGGTCGTAGCAGCGAAGACGTCGTCACGATCCGGTCACCCTGACGTCTTGCGGTGCGCTGTGGTTTCGCCGCAGCCGTAATAGCTACACGCGGAGTCCCGGTGTTTATCGGCGCGCGCAGGGTTCGCCAGCCGTCTCCTCGTCAAAGCAGGCGTCGCCCGTCCGAGCTCTATGGGTCATCTGCAACACCTGTCCATCCGTAGCGCCGTACGGTTCGTGTGTTCGATCTCTTGACGCCTTGGTGGGGTTGGACGCGGCGGGTAGCACCGACGCTCATGACTGCGTCATGAAACTCGTGAGGACGCTCCGGACACGCTTTGGAGGTCTCGCGGACAACCGTGAATGGTTCTCTGCAGGTCTTCGAAACGACCCTCGAACTGTCCCCGAAACGCGGCGCTGTCGAACACTTTCCGACCGATTTACCCACTGTTTTCAACGACGCTGAATCGCCACGAAACGGGGCTTCTGAGTCGATCCAGAGGGGTTTGGCAGCTATCCTCTCCACACTCGTGACGGCACGGATGACTGAGGGATAGAGAGAATTCTATACCTAAAGACACTCTCCCCGTGCTGCAGGTTTCCAAACGGAACCGTAACGGGATCTACAAGCCAAAGAACGCACTGGAAGACAGGACTCAACCGTGTCTGCACCTGAGATTACCGCACCCCCGAAGATGAAAGTCCTCTGCGACCGCACGGCGCTGCTGGAGGCCGTCAGCGTCGTCTCCTCGGTCGTTCCCGCCAAGACCACGAAACCTATCCTCCAGAACGTCCTGCTGCGCGCAGACGACGAGGGGATCACGCTCTTTGCGACAGACCTAGAGATGGGCGCGAAGGTCCGCCTTGAGTCCGTCAAGGTGAGCGCCGCGGGTTCTGTGCTCTTGCCAGGTAAAGAGACGACGGCGTTGCTGCGGGAGTTGACAGACCCAACAGTGACCTTTGAGAGCTCTGATTTGCGTTGCCGCATCGAGAGCGGCGGCGGATCGTTTGTCCTGCTAGGCGAAGACCCAGAGCAATTTCCGAGCGAAACCTCGGTCAACTCGGGTAAGCGTCTCGACATCGAAGCGGGTGTGATGCTCCGAATGATCCAGGAGACGATGTTCGCTGCGGCTCGCGAAGAGACCCGCTACGCCATCAACGGCGTGCTCCTTGACGTGGGTGGCGGTTGCGTGAGGCTCGTAGCGACTGATGGCCGCCGGCTCGCCATCAGCTATCAGAACGACGTCGACACGGGGAACGACCTCGCCTTCAAGGTGGTCGTCCCGCTGCGCGCCCTGCAAACCCTCGCGCGTGCTTTGACCGAAGACAGCAAGGAAACCCTGAGCGTATCGGTAGGAGACAAGCAGATAGCGTTTACGACCGGGCAAATGCAGCTAGTGAGCCAGCTTTTGGACACTAGGTTCCCCGATTACGAAGGGGTTATGCCTAAGTCTGCAGACACGACCATCGAGATCCAAAAGTCGGTCTTGGAGGGCGCGCTGCGCCGCGCCTCGATTCTTTGCTCAGCCGATATGCGGATGGTTCGCTTCGAAGTCGGCGATCAGCAGATGAAGATGACCGCCGAGAGCAGCGCGCGAGGTCGAGCTGACATCGCGATCGACGCATCCGTTAAGGGCGCTGGCGGCAGCATCAACTTCAACCCAGACTACATCCTTGAAGCGCTCCGCCAATCCGACCTCGATGAGATCAGGTTGGACATCAAGGACGATTCGATGCCCGCAAAGTTCACGCTTGGTGAGTCCTTCACCTACGTCGTCATGCCGATCAGCGGCGCGTAAGGGCACCCGTAACCGTGAAGCCGCGCCCTGGATCTGATCCGCTCGCAATCGGTGACCTGCTTAAGGACATCGTTAAGCAAGCTGGGTCAGGCAAATCGCGGCGAGTTTATCTGGACGCTATCGAACAACTCATCGGCCCTGAACTTGCCCCACATTGCGAGGTCCTGAGCTGTCGTAGAGGCAAGCTCGTCGTTCAGTTGGACTCCGCGCCGCTCTACGCGGAGTTCAGTGGCTTTCGACGTGAAGAGCTCCGTATCCGAATCAACGAACTCGTCCCAGACCAACCAATCGCTGACCTGACCTTCCGTCTGGTCGGAACGGGACATGCCTGAATCCAACCGTATGGCTGAAGAACCTAAATACGACGCCAGCTCCATCAAGGTGCTCGAAGGCCTCGACGCAGTCCGCAAGCGTCCTGCGATGTACATCGGCGACACCGGCATGAAAGGCACGCACCACCTCGTCTGGGAAGTGGTCGACAACTCGATCGACGAGGCGCTCGCCGGTCGCGCCGATCGGATCGATGTCCGCGTCCATAAAGATGGTTCTATCTCGGTCCGCGATAACGGTCGCGGCATCCCTGTAGATATGCACGCGAGCGGCAGGCCCGCCTTGGAGGTGATCCTCACGAAGCTGCACTCGGGCGGGAAGTTCGACAAGGGCAGCTACAAGGTCTCAGGAGGGCTGCACGGCGTCGGCATTAGTTGCGTTTGCGCGCTCGCCGATGTTCTTGAGGTTGAGGTGCACCGAGACGGAAAGGTGCACCGTCAAACCTACGGCCAAGGTGTGCCCACAAGTGAGCTCAAGGTGATCGGCCAGACCGACACCTCAGGCACGATGATGCGGTTCAAACCAGACCCGCAGATCATGGAGGTCACAGAGTTCTCTTACGAGGTCCTCCGTAAGCGCTTGCGTGAGATGGCCTACCTAATGGGGTCGGCGGATCTGCATATATCGCTCTTCGACGAGCGGACAGAGGAGGGTGAAGACTTCAACTTCCCTGACGGCCTCGTCGAATTTGTGAAGGACCTGAACGACGGCAAGAACGCGATCCACAAAGACCCGATCTTCTTCCGACGCGAGATGCAATCTGCGGAAGATCCTGACAAGAAATACGAGGTGGAGATCGCGCTGCAGTACAGCGACGCCTACCACGAGAACGTCTACTCCTTCGTCAACAACATCAACACGCTCGAGGGCGGCACGCACCTCGTCGGGTTCCGCACCGCCCTGACCCGCTCGCTAAACAGCTGGGCGCGGCAAGAAAAGGTGCTCAAGGAGAAGGACCCTGTCCCAGGCGGTGACGACTTTAAGGAGGGGCTCGCAGCGATCGTTTCGGTCAAGGTCCCCGACCCACAGTTTGAGTCGCAGACCAAGATCAAGCTCGGAAACCGCGAGGTCCAGTCGGTGGTCGAGACCGTCGTAGGCGAGGGCATACGGACCTACTTCGAAGAGAACCCGTCGATAGCCAAGAGCATCTATGGGAAAGCGTTGGACGCGTTGAAGGCGCGCGAAGCCGCGCGCAAGGCCCGCGACCTCGTGCGGAGAAAGTCGGCGCTCGAAGGCGGTGGTTTGCCGGCGAAGCTCGCCGATTGTCAAAAAGGCACACCGCGCGAAGCAGCCGAGCTGTTCTTAGTCGAAGGCGACTCTGCAGGGGGGACTGCGAAGCAGGGGCGCATGCCGCACCAGGCGATCCTCCCGCTGCGCGGCAAGATCTTGAACGTGGAGAAGGCTGCCGTCGATTCGATCCTGAATCACGAGGAGATCCAGACGATCGTCAGCGCTGTCGGCACAGGCTTCCTCGACGAGCCCTTCGAAGCAGAGAGGCTCCGCTACGGCAAAATCATCGTGATGACAGACGCCGATATCGACGGCTCTCACATCCGCACCCTGCTGCTGACGCTCTTCTATCGCAAGATGCCAGAGTTGGTCACGCGCGGACACGTCTTCGTCGCGCAACCGCCGCTCTACAAGATCAAGAAGGGCAAGAACGAACGCTACGCGGTAACCGAGGAAGAGCGCGCCGCGATCCTCGCAGAGTTCGGTCTTGGTCAGCTACAGCTTGAGTTCTTCAACGGCCACCCTGCTGGTGAAGGCAAGGTCTTCTCGAAAGACGCGCTGCGAGACCTGATGGACACCGTCACCCAGATCCGATCAAGGGAGGCGCGGATGCCTGCAGAGAGCGTCGTGCCGTTTGGGGATTACCTCGCCGCGGCGACGGTCCCGGACTGTGTTCTGCCAAACTACTACGTTGTCTTTGAGGGCGATGGTCAGTTCTTCGACAACGAGGAGCAGATGCAGAGCAAGCTCGAGTCGATAGCTGCGGCTAAAGGTAGCCCGCCGGTCGTGTATGAGGGTCCAGACTCGCCTTGTTCACGCGACGATGCGGATGTCCAGGTTTACTCACTCCACCTAGGCGGAGAGTTGCAACCGTTGCTCTCGCGTCTTCAGGACCTGGGTCTGCACTTCGACACGCTGAGACCGTCTGAGGAGCCGGCCTTCCAGGTCATCGTCAAAGACAAGAAGATCCCGACTCAAGACCTCTTCGAGGCTATCGACACGGTCACCGACGAGTGCAGCAGCGGTGTAGAGATCCAGCGTTACAAAGGTCTCGGTGAAATGAACCCTCAGCAGCTGTTCGAGTCGACTATGGACCCAGCACGCCGGACGCTCCGGCGGGTCGCTGTGAGCGATATGGTCGAAGCCGACAAGATCTTCACGGTCCTGATGGGACCAGAGGTTGAGCCGCGCCGGGACTTCATCGAGAAGCACGCGCTCGAGGCGACGAACATCGACGTTTGATTGACGGCGTCGTTGTTAGATGCCCGACCACATACAGCCGTTTCACCACGCGTTCCCAGTAGACGATCTGGAGGCGGCGCGCCGATTTTACGTAGAGCTCCTCGGTTGTGGGGTCGGTCGCTCTAGCGATCTGTGGATGGATTTTGACCTCTTTGGTCACCAGATCGTCGCTCACCATGTCGAGCGATCTCAACTTCCAGCCGTCAACCTAAACCCGGTCGACGGGGACGCTGTGCCCGTACCGCACTTTGGCGTGGTGTTGGAGTGGGGGGAGTGGCATGCGTTCGCCGAGAGGTTGCGCGATCGCGGCGTCGCATTCGTCATCGAGCCGCGGATTCGGTTCGCGGGGTCCCCGGGCGAGCAAGCGACGATGTTCTTTCGCGACCCCGCAGGCAACGCCCTTGAGTTCAAATCGTTCCGCGAACCTGGTCAGCTTTTCGCCACGTCATAGCGCGGGCTGGAACCTTCCTTGCCGTGGAGCCTTCCACGCCCGCGTCGCCGCAGCTCGAAGAAGGGTCTAGTCGCGAGTCATGGCCTCAAGAGATGGCCTGCGATGCGTCGATGACACGGACGTGAAGGGCATCGAAAAGATCACCTCTGTAAGGCTGGCGGAGATCCTCACTGAGCGGGGCGTGGTCTCCTCGGAGGTCATCACGGACGCCCTCTACGCGCAAGACAAGGACAGAGAGCCTTTCGCGCAGGTGCTGATCAATGGCGGGCACATTACAGAGTGGGACTTGGCGAAGATCGTCACGGAGAACTTCAACCTGCCGTTCTTGATGGCCGCGAACCACCAAATCAGTGAAGAAGCGAAGCTCCGCCTCCCTAAGGAATTGCTGTTTGAACACACGATCGTCCCGCTCGACACCTTCGGTGACATTGTGACGATCGTGATGCCTGTGATGCTCTCCTTCGACGACATCGCACAGATCCAAAAAGAGCACAACTGCGATCTCTTCCCGTACGTTGGGTTGGTGTCCGAGAACCGCAAGCTGTTGAGCCAGCTCTTCGATGACTACTCCAAGTGGTTGGAGTGCGACGCCAAGCGCCGTGAGCAACCTGATGGCCAGGCATCTCTAAGCGGTGGCAAGGCGGATAGCGATTGGATGAGCATCTTCGACGCGGGCGAAGAGGCGATCCAGCGATCACGCCGCAGCTGAAGTCTCACACCTCACGCTCGGCCTCCGGGTCATTCGCGGCTGCCATAGCTTGTCGCTCTAGGTCCTCGACGCTGATAACGCGCGATCTCAGAATTTCTTCGGCGCGCTTCGCTGCGTCTGTCGGGACCATGACCCGGACGTTGCTGATGTTCATCATCCGCTGGCTCATAGCGAACTCGTCGGCTGCCGAATCCCCGTCGACGAACGCAGGGATGCCTTCGGATCTCAGCACAGCTACGTAGATCTTGGCCTGCGCAGGGGTGCTCGCGACAGCGATGATGCGGCTGATAGGTTGGCTCAAGATTCGTCTCCATCTTTATCACCACCATCACGCGACGACGGCTCGGGGGACGGGTCTTCAACCTCAACAACAGGCTCATCATCACCGTCAGGGTCGATGGATGTCGACATCACCTCGTGGGTGAGGTCGCTCAGCGCGCCGGTCGGGTTGCTGACAGCGCGCGGAACCTTCGCGACATTTTTGACCTCACGCGCGGTGTCCGTGATCGCCTTTTTGACGCCACCGATCTCTCCGTCTCGGTCGAGTTGATACTTGAAGTCCTGAAAGCTTCGCTTGAGCTGGGCGACGACCCGGCCGAGGCTCCGACCCGCATCAGGAAGGTTCCTGCCGTAGAGCAACAAACCGACGAAGAAGAGCAGGCCCATTTCCTGCCAGCCAAGCGATGAGAAGAGGGCGATCACGAGCGCTCCATCATAGCGCCAACAGCTCGCCGTAGGCCGGCGTCCCTTGGATCGCGACGTTGCGGTGTCATCGCAGGCGTCCCTACGCGCCGCGTCCTGTCTCGTTACGGCGCGCGCCGAGAGGTGGTAGCGCCTAGCTCTGCGAGAGAGCCTGGCACGGATGGGTTCTAAGGACTGGACCAGGGTGCCCCGTCTCCATACGTTCTTCCGCCCACATGAGCGCCAAACCGATCTTCTCCGTAGAGAAGCTGACCAAGAGCTATCAGGGCAAGAAGCCTGTCCTGAACGACATCAGCCTCGTCTTCTTAGAGGGCGCCAAGATCGGCGTCATTGGCCAGAACGGCGCGGGTAAGTCGACGCTGCTCCGCATCATGGCTGGCGACGACAAGGAGTATGAAGGCGTGGCTCGATTGGCCGACGGTAAGACCGTTGGCTATGTGCCGCAGGAGCCCAAGTTGATCGAGGACTTGACGGTTCGCGAGAACGTCGAGAAGGCCGTGGAGCCTATCCGCGACCTGCTCAAGCAGCACGAAGAGGTCTCGATGAAGCTGGGTGAAGACTTGGCGGCGGACGCCATGGACAAGGTCATGGCCGACTTTGAGCGACTGCAAAATGAGATCGAAGCCAAAGACGCGTGGGAGATCGACCGCTACGTCGAGACCGCGATGACAAAGCTCCACCTGCCGCCCGGCGATAAAAACGTCGCTGACTGCTCAGGCGGTGAGCGTCGCCGCGTAGCGCTCTGCAGGACGCTCTTGGAGTCGCCAGACCTGTTGCTGCTCGACGAACCAACCAACCACCTCGACGTTGAGACCGTCCGATGGCTGGAGGAACAGCTCGCCAACTACAAAGGCACGGTTGTCGTTATCACTCACGACCGATTCTTCTTGGACAACGTAGTTGGTTGGATGCTCGAGGTTTGGCATGGCCGCGCCATTCCGTACGAAGGCAACTACTCGGAGTACTTGATCCAGCGGGCCAAACGGATGGCGTCACAGGAGCAGGCGCAGCAAAAGCGCGCGAAGTTCCTTGAACGCGAGCTCGATTGGATCCGCATGAACCCGAAAGCGCGCGCGACAAAGAACAAGTCGCGTCTGAAGAACTACGACAAGATGGTCGAGGAGGAGATCGAGCAGTCGGACGACTCTGTCGAGCTGCAGATCCCAGCTGGTAAACGCCTCGGCGACACGATCATTCGCTTTGAGAAGGTCTACTTCTCATACGATGGGGACACGGACGTCTTAGAGAACGTCTCGTTCGACATGCAGCCAGGAGACATCCTGGGGATTGTTGGACCCAACGGCACGGGCAAGACGACGTGCCTCAAGCTGATCACTGGCAAGTTAGAGCCACAGCAAGGGAAGGTCACGGTGGGTAAGACGGTCGATCTGTGCCACGTTGACCAGGAGCGGGAGACGTTAGATCCCGAGCGGACTGTTTGGGAGGAGATCGCTGACAGTCAAGACATCATCAAGTTGGGCAAGCAGGAGATGAACAGCCGCAGCTACGTGGCGAAGTTCAACTTCACCGGACCGGATCAACAGCAGACGGTAGGGTCCCTCTCGGGTGGTCAGCGCAACCGGGTCCAGCTTGCAAAGATGCTCCGTCGTGGCGGCAACATGATCTTGTTGGACGAACCCACTAACGACTTGGACCTCGACACGCTGCGGGTCCTCGAAGAGGGCATTCAAAACTTTCCCGGTTGTATGGTGATCGTCTCCCACGACCGCTACTTCCTCGACCGCGTGTGCACCAAAATCCTGGATCTCGGCAACTACGAGCCGGGCAAGTTCTTGGATAGCCTGTGAGATAGATCGCGCCGCCGGGTCGTCGCTTTTGGATCCGTAGCGCTGAGATTGGCGCGCGTCGATGGCCAACCGAACCTCGGCGAGGACGGCGGTGGAGCCGGGCGGTTTGCGCTTGGCGGACGTTCTGCGAAGCTGGAACATCGCCCGCAACATGAGAAGCACACTCTTTGCGGTCGCTGTCGCGACGTGCGCGATCGGTATTCGGAGTCAGGATCAGGTCACGCTCAGCAACGGCGACGTCGTCCACGGCAAGGTCGTCACGATGGCCGAGGGCAAGGTGACGATCCGATCAGCCTTGATGGGCGACGTCACCGTATCGATCACTGAGGTGATTGACTTAAAGACGGGCGACAAGGTGACCTTGAAGACCAACGAAGGTCGGACACTCCGTCGTCGCGTTGTCGGAATCGAAGACGACAACCTCCGCCTCGATGGCGATGTGGAGGGTGGGGGATTGCTCGTGGCGAACATCGACATGATCAATCCGCCGGCGGACGACGCGCCGAAGTGGAGCGGATCCCTTAAGACGACCGCTCTATACACGAGCGGAAACACGCGTCGTGAATCCGTTGGGGTGTTGTTCGACGCGTCCCGATCGACCAAGAAGGATCGCATCACCGTCGACGCGATCTGGAACTACGGAACCGATGAGGATGTCGCAACCGACGTGAAGACGCTGACACAGCGTCGCGCCGGTGGCGGCGTGAAATACGACTTCTTCCTGAATGAGGGGTGGTATGCGCTCGGCACGGCGCGGGCGTTGGGCGACACACTCGCCGATCTTCAGCTTCGCTTTACGAGCGGTCTTGGCTTGGGATACACGATCATCGACGACGGCGTGACAACGCTCTTGTCTGAAGCGGGTCTCTCTTACTACATCGAGGACTACCGCACGTCCGGTCTCGCGTCGCAAGAGACCGTTTCGCTGCGGATCTCGTACAGGCTTGAGCACCAGATCAGCGAGGAAACCAAGTTGGTCCACAGGGTTGAGGCGTTCCCCTCCATCGAAGACGGTGAAGACTTCTACCTCCAAGCTGTCACCGAGCTGACGACCTCGTTGACCGACAGCATGGTCGCGTCTGTTGCGCACACAATTGACTACGACAACACGCCTGCTACCGGGCGCAAGAACGCCGACAACCGCGTTCTACTCACCGTCGGCTGGACCTTCTAGTAGACGTAGCCGAACCGCTGGTCGGCCGCCGCGCCGCCGAAACGGCTGCGCCGACCACGCATCCCAGCGAAGGTCGGTTGGAAGTCTAAGCGGAACGTGGCCTCGTCGATGAACGGGTTGTAGGTGGCTGAAACACCAATGATCCAGCTCTGGTCTCTTCTGCTGATGCCGAAGGAGTAGTTGAGCAGCTCGTCGCGTTCGAGATCGCGCTGCGCTCTCCCGAAGAGCGACCATCTACCAAAAACTTGAGTTCGCGCGCCAACACCAAGGACACCTTCGAGTTGGTTGTCTTCTCGATACTCAACAGTCCAGTCGAGCCCGGCGACGGGCCCGACAGTCAGTTCGGTGTCTGAGGTCTGGACCCCCCTCTTCCAATCGAGGTCACCGTAGTGTGCGAGCACGAACCTCTCGAGCGGCAGCCAATGAAAGCTTGGTCGAAACAGCACGTCGTAGAACAACAACCCAAGCGTGTCGCCGTTGTTGTCTCGGTCGCGGTTCGGTAGCAAGTCTTGCGCGAGGTCCACGAAAATGACATCGCGTGGCTGACGTCCGCTCGCGGTGTCGACCATCTTTTGAACCACGTTTCGCACCTCGAGGCGCACGAGCTCGCGCTCGACGAGCTGGTCGACCGTGTCGTATCCAAGTCGACGAAGGCGGGTAGCGTCCACGTCGTCATATTGGAAAAGGTCGGTCGGTGAATCATCGACGTGATACCGGTTCCTGTAGGTCAAACGCGGCGCAATAACGTGTCTCAAGCCGTCACGTTCACCTGCTTGGTTGAGCCAACTCCAGGTTCTGGAGAGCCTTGTTCCGACCTGTACGCCAGCTTCCATCGCCACGCGCTCCTCCGCGTCACCGGTGGGGGTGTCGTCGAAAAACGTGCCTCGTCCGCTCGCGTAAGGTCGGATGTTAAAAGAGCCGACGCGGAACGGCGCCGAGAGCTCGATGTGTTGGTCGGCGCGGAGAGAGCGGTCACTCGCGCGCTGCAACGAGCGGTCGTCGTAGGCGCTTCGCCGCTGTCCGACCTGGGTCTCGAGGTCGAGGACGATGGGTGTCTCCCAAGGAGTCGTTGCCACTGGCTGCGCTAGCCACTGGTATGTCATCACCGGTAGCTCTTCGATGAATCGGTCGGCTAAGGATCGATCGTCTCGGTAGCTGAAGTCGTTCAGGTTGAAGCGCGTCCCGACGGTAAGCAGGTGGTTTTCATCGGCGTGGTGCAGGTATGCGCTGGTCTCCGGCAGCTCAGCCCGCCTGTATGGGCCGATATAGAACTCGCTGTAGATAGACGGGTCAGACGATTGGAAGGCTTGCAGGTCGAGGTGGGTTCGCTCGCCGAGGTGGACGCGGTTCGCTGTCCGCGCGACCGTCCTGAGGGTCTCGTCGACGACGGTGCCGTCGAGGTTGTTGCGGATCTCGCGAACGTTCACACCTCCGTCATTGAGGTGTAGACCTTCGATCCACCCCTCATAGCGTCCATCGACGCCGTAGGTGAGCCGCGGCTCCATGACGACGCCGCGCTCTTGGATCCAACCGACGCCGAGCTCCCACTCACCTCGGAACTCGTCGGCTGGTCGTCCGGTGAGCCACCGGTGCATCGCGCCGCCGGTCTGGTTCCACGGCGCGCCTAGGACGACGCCTACTTGTGCGCCGAGTCGGTTTGAGTAACCGCCCGAGACGCTCTTGACCAGGAACGCGCTCTGGTCCCCTGTAAAGATGCGCGCGTCCGGTATAGGCAGCAAATCGATGCCGCCGAGCTGCAGCGTCTGTCCTCTAGATATGACCTCGAATTCGCCTGGCCGCTCGATGATCTCAGCTTCCCCAACGTGCAACGCTGCGCTGGGTGTAGAGGAGGTATCCGTCGTGATGGTGAGGTCCTCCCCAACCCAGCGCGGCCCTTGCTTGATCAGACGTGGGCCGCGAACCACCAGCTCCTGCCGACCAGATCCGTTGGTGATCTGATACCGGATCTCTGCGTTCTCGACGACGATGCGGTCGTCGATTGGAGATATCCACATGCGATCACAACGGAGGACTTCGACGCCGCGTTGTACGACGACGACGTCACCTTCGCAGTAGAGGTAGCGAAAGAGTCGGAGGGCCTCGTCGCCGACGGCTTCATTGTCGGTTGAGTTGGCCTGCGGAGCCTCGCCAACGGTCGCCAGCGTCCGCTGCAGGCGTCTCCTTATCGCTTCGGGTGACATGCGCCGCCGCGGCGATGGCTCTGGGAGCCCGCGAGTCGGCAGGCCTCTCCTCCGGCCGCGGTCGATAGCGCCCTGCATTGTCTCAAGGTCGTGGAGGATGAGCAGGTTGTCTCCGCGGACGGACAACCCGAGCGCTTCGACGGCGAATCGGAATCCTCCTTGTGCCTGGACCTCGTAATAGTCGTCTCGCTTTCGCGAGCGGAACGCGCCGTTCTGCAGCTGGTAGTCGGCGCGGTTGTCCTGGGCGTTCGCGACGCAAGCCATCGCGATCGTCGCTATGAACCAGTTGCGGGTCCTCACTGGCGATAATCTCCGTTATCAGCGGCGTCGACATCGGCCGTCGCCTGCCTCGCGCTGCTCGGACCGGTGCTTATCTCCCAGGTGAGGTAGTTGACCGAGATCCTGGGTGAGCGAAGCTCTCGGCCGTCGGGCATGGTGATAATCGCGGCGCGCGGGTCGCTGGCGACGCACGTCTCCCGGAGCAGGTCGAGCTCGACCTTGTCAGCGCGCGCCCCGAGCCGCGGCCAGTCCACGCGCACGTCTTCTCCGGTGATCCGTGAGACGTCGCCAGTGGTTGTCTGGCGCGTCATCAGGAGCTCTTTAGCGTCGATCTTGATCCCCTGCGGATCGACAGCCAACGTCGGCAGCAGGCTGGTCGCCTCAACCGGCCCAGTGAAGCGAACGGCGTCTGGATCGACGTATATGTCGCCGCGGCACACCGCCTGCATATGAGAGAGCATCCCTCGACCGCCTTTCTCATGCAGGGTCATGGTCGGGGACAACATGGTCGATCTTCCTTCGAACGTGCCGAGGGCCGAAAAGCGCACCTCTGCGTCGTTTTGCAAGCGGACCCTCGCGCCGCGGAGCACGACCTCGCGTTGACCCTGGCGTCGGCGCACCACCGCGGCCACCTGTGAGTCGGGGTCGCCAAGGAACAACGCAGAGGCGCCGCCTTGGCTTATCAGTAAACGCCGCCCGGTGCCCTCGACGTGGCCTTGCTCCTCGTCATCTAGTTCAAAAGATCGAACCTCATCAACCAGCAACCAAGGAGCGGCGAGCGTGTGCGTCGCGAGGCCCGACAACGCGCCGCCGCCGCCGAAGTGAGCGGCGGTAGTCTCGGGGGTAAACACGAACGGCAGGATTCGGATCCGCGCGGCTGCACACGTCACAGTAGCCGGTTCTTTTGACGCCGCTTGCGGGAGCACTGCGTAGACGCGAGCTAGGTCGTCATCTTCTGCACGCGTGTCCACGATCAAGGCGCGGCCACCTGCGTGGTGAACATCGATGTGCGGGCCGCGAAGCTCCACGCTGTAGTCGGCGTCGTGACGCTCGCTCCTCGAATTGTCGGACCAGCTCCTAGTGAGGCGCGGTAGCCGGTCGCTCTCGCTGAGCTCATTCCACGGTGACTCATCCTTCGTCACTGGCAAGAGCTTCAGGGAGCGCGGACCGACCTTGAGAATCTTTGGCGCTTGCGCTCGTAGGCGTTCGCCCCCCTGCGCGAACGTTGCTTGGACTGGTAGCCCCAAGACCTCCAACCTCAAGATGTCCTCACCATGAAGCGTCGCACGTAGCCTGCGGACCTTGCGTAGCTCCGTGTCGCTGTCTTCGAAGTATGCGGTGACTTCTTGGAATGGCGCCCTGAGGTCTAGCTCTGTTCGCGCGCCTTTTCGGCGGACCTCGCAGCCACCGGCTCCCTCCAGCGAGGAGCTGCCGTAGAGAACTCTATAACGGTGATTTCTCCAGGCGGTCTCGTCTTCGTCGCCCGCTGGGCCCATGCGGAGCCGCTCCTCGTCGCCGGCGATCGCGAGGATCATCCCGTCGTTGCCCGAGGCTTGCTGTGTCGATCTTTGCGCGTCGGCTTGACCTGCAGTATCCGGGTTGCCTTTCATGGCAACGTCACCGAAGCCTTGGACGACCGTGCTGTCCGTGTCTAACCGACGGGCTATCAGCATTCCCTCGGAGGCTGTTAGCATTTGTGAACCCCGCTCGACCTCAGCAGCGTCGGTGAGCACTACGACCTGCTGTTGTTGCAGGCACATCGTTGTCCAACTGGGGAACCCCATCATCACATGGAGCGCGCCAGCGGATTGCCCGGGCCTCACAAGGTGAATGCGTCGCGGTGACCTCCCAACCAAGAGACCGTCTTGACTGGATGACTCGTCGGTTTCCGTCTGCAAGACCCGCGAAGGTCCGCCGTGGGCTGTGATGACGGCGGGCTCTCCTAGCGGCCCTGGCCGCAACGTGATGCTTGGCGTCTCGACGCGTAGACCGGGCGTCTCGATCGTCGCAGTCGCTCCTGTGAGGACCAAGCGCTGCCAGATCATGTCGCCGCGTTGCCTACCTTTAAAAGCTGGTGAGGTGGGGCGTTCTCGCGAGCGGAGAAGCCAACCAGTGAACTGACTGCCGCGCGCGATCGACGCGGTTTGACCACCCCCTCGTGTGGCATCAGCGGAGCCAAGCTTTGCTTCCTGTAAGCGCAGCTCGACGCGTTCTTCTAGCTTGATTCGCGCGGCCCCCGAGACGAGGTCCTCTACGTAGTGCATGCGACCGGCTGCCTGAACCTGCACATCCTCTGAGGTCAATTTTGGATCGGACAGGATGGTGACGGAGGCTTGCTTGAGGCTGCTTGCGCGGCTGCGGGGCAGCCGTGTCCGCGCACCCCTGCCAGTCAGCTTCGCGGAGCGTCGACCCTCCAGCTCGAGCGTGACCGGTTGGTCCTCAGCTGTCGTTAGCTGGATTTCCTCGTCGCCGACGTTGACCTTCGCGTCCCCGAGCTCGAGCCGCAAGCCCGCGAGGCGGCTGTCGGGTTCGCTCGTCACCACCGTGTCGCGGAGGTCGATGGCCTTGCTGTCGCTGATCTTTGGTTGCCCGTCGGCGCCGCGGCCGAGCTCAAGGAAGGCGCGGCTCGCGTTCAATGTGACGGCGTGCTTGTCGTCGTCGTACAGCTCAAGTTTGACGCCGGTGAGCTGTTGCAGCCCGTCGCCGATCGGTTGGCTGTCTTCTGCGCGGAGTATGAAGACGGTCTCTTTACGGACACGGCCGTCGCCTAGGTCGACCTCTCGCTTCTTTGGGTAGACGAGCTTGCCGGACTGTGAAATGGTCGTGTTGACCTTGCCGCCAGCGACGCGGAGTCCGGGCTTCTGCTCGGGCCTCGGCTTGCTAGGCTCTTCTACTTGCTCGTCTTGTTGCGCGCGGACCGCGACTTCGTCACCGATTGCCACCTTCAGGGCGATCAAACCGATCGCTAGCAAGAGCACGAAGGCGGCCAATCGCTTCACGGTCGACCGTCCTTGTCGATGATGTTCTGCCAGACCCCGCGGGCCTTGAGGAGCTCTTCGATGACGTCCCGAACGGCGCCAAATCCCGCGGATCGATTGGTCACGAACTGCGCTTGCGTGAGCACCTCATCACGCGCCTCTGGGACGGTCGCAGCAAATCCGACCTGCCGGAGAACCGGCAGATCGAGCAGGTCGTCGCCGACGTAGGCGATGCGTTCTGGAGTCAGGTGCTGCCGCTGCAGGAGTTCTTCGAATGCGGCTGCCTTATCAACGCGGCCCAGGATGACCTCTTCAACGCCGAGCTCTTGGGCTCGTCTCCTGACGATCTCGCCGCTTCGTCCAGACAAGAACCCTGAGCGCCCGCCACTGCGGTGCCAGTAGACGATGCCGGCGGCGTCGTGGACGTGGAACGACTTATATTCGCGACCTTCGAAGTCGAAGTTCACGCGGCCGTCGGTCAAGACGCCGTCGACGTCGAGCAGCAGGAAATCAATCGCGCACAGAGCCTCGTTTGTCGGGCGAGCGCGGCCGGGTGTTGGTGCAGTAGAACTCATCCGATCTTCAGGTTGAGCAGGTCTTGGACGTCAAGCAGCCCAAGCAGATGACCGTGTTCGTCTACGACGGGGATCTGGTCGATCGCGTGCTGGTGCAGCAGCGCTAGCGCCTCCAGCGCGAACGTGTCGGGAGCGATCGATCGAGGCTTCGGAGTCATCGAATCTTGAATGCGCCGCTCACGCGGGTTCGACAAGCCCTCTTCGATCAGTCGCCGCAGGTCACCGTCAGTGAAAAAGCCCACCAGCTTGCCGTCCTTGTCAACGACGCTGGTGGCGCCCGGTCGCCCGGGGGTGCTGGTCATCACCTCAACAGCGGTGAGCACGGTAGCGTCGTCCTGGACGCGCGGGTTTCTCTCGCCAGTTCGCATCAACTCTCCGACCTTCATCAGCTTGCGGCCCAGGTCTCCGCCGGGGTGAAAGCGTGCGAAGTCTTCCGGGCCGAAGTCGCGTCCTTCTTGGACGACCAGCGCCAAGGCATCGCCGAGGGCTAGCATGGCGGTCGTCGACGCGCTTGGCGCGAGCCCATGGGGACCCGCTTCATCGATGTGCCCAAGCTCGAGCACGAGGTCGCTGTGCCGACCTAGCGTCGAGCCGTGATCTTGCGTGATCGCGACGAGGGACGCGCCGCACGACTTGACGTGCGGCAGCATGACCAAAAGCTCCTCGGTTTCTCCGGACTTGGAGAAGGCTAGGAGCATGTCTCCCGCGTCCACACGACCTAAGTCACCGTGGATCGCCTCAGCGGGGTGGAGAAAAATGGACGGGGTGCCGGTCGACGCGAGGGTCGCGGAGACCTTCTGCGCGATGAAGCCCGCCTTGCCCATCCCCGTCGTGACGACGCGACCGCTCAGACCGAGGATCATGTCCAGGGCCTTTAGGAAGGGTTCACCAAGCCCGTCCGCCACCTGGCGAACCGCGGCAGCTTCGCACTCGACGATCTGCCGGGCGCGTTCGATCCTTGCGTCCATCAGACACCAGAGATTACCAGGAGACGTAGCGAACTCCGCTGACGAACTGGGCTAGCCGAAGCTCTGTGCGGTCAATCGACCGACGTCGAGGTGGAGCGCTCCCAGGCCTTCGTCAGGGTCTCGGTCTCGGCATCTAGGAACGGCGCCTCGTCGACGTAGCAGAATCTTCCCCAATACTCGGAAGCGCCCATCGGGCTCGGAAAATGCGGCGCCGGCGTCTCGGCGGTCCGGGGTATCGACCAGGTGGCTTCGGGGGTTGCGATGACGTTCCAGGCAGCCGTCCTGCGCGCGTCGGCGAGGCGGATCAAGGCCTTCGCCCTGGCTGCCGCCGGCCCTCGAACGCCCATGACGCAGCAGGGCAAGATTTTGACCACCAGCTCGCAGGAGGTGGGCACGTCGATCACGCTTTTGCGGAGCGGTCGCTCATCGATCGACGAGAGAAACGGCAGCTGTTCGTTGATTAGGTGCGCGTGGGCGCGCGGGATCGTCGCCGCGGCGCCGACGTTGTTCACCAAGGCGGTGCCGCCGCTGCGATCGACCCAGTCAAAAAGGGCGCGCCAAAAGGTCTCGTCTGGCTCGCGCGCGGGACGCGCCATCCACAGGATCCGCTGATCCTGAGCGAACGGAAACTTGTTCGGCGTCAACGCGAGCGTCTCGCAACGCCAGTAGGACTCTTCGTCGATGATACGCTGTGCAGGAGCGCGGATGAACGGCTGCTGCTCGCCGTGGTCGTAGCCATGCCGGTTGCGTCGATGCGGTAAGAGCGCCAACTCAACAGGGGCGCCGAACACCGTCAGCAGCCGCTCCATGGTCGGGCGGAAGGGCGTTAGGTTGTCAGGCAGCGTCGTGGGCAGCTCAGGCATACCTTGACCGATGTAATCGACACCGCCACGACGCTCAACCTTGCAGCGATATGGCCATTTGCCCTCGCTACGCTTCGCGGCTAACGTACGAACGTCTGCTGCACACGCTGCAGCGACGTCTTTCACGGCTAGAACCTTGCGAATCGTATTTTTTGGCACCGGTGACTTCGCGATCCCTTCGCTGAAGGCTTTGCAAGAGAACGGGTTGTCACCTGAACTCGTCGTAACCAAGCCGGACGCTCCCCGCGGCCGCGGCCGCAAGATCTATGACGCTGAGGTGAAGCTCGCTGCGCAGGACCTAGATTTGCCGTGCGCACAGCCTGCGGATCCGCGCGGCGATGAGTTCCTTGAGCAACTACGGGCGCTCAAGCCAGACGTTGGCGTGGTGATCAGCTACGGCGTGATCTTGACCTCAGAGATGTTGGCTGCCCCAAAGCACGGCATGATCAACGCTCACGCGTCTCTGCTACCGCTGTACCGGGGCGCGGCGCCGATCCAGCGATGTATCCGCGACGGCCATAAAGAGACCGGGATCACGGTCATGAAGATCACCGAAGAGCTCGACGCTGGCGACGTGATGTTGGTCGAGAGGACCGAGATCGGCTCTACAGAGAACGCGGGCCAACTGCGCGTCCGGTTGGCTGAGCTCTCCGGCAAGGCGTTGGTGTCCGCGGTTCGTCAGCTCGATCAAGGTGAGGCAAGCTTCACGCCCCAAGACCACTCCAGGGCTACCTTCGCGCCAAAGGTGGAGAAGGAGCACGGCGTCATCGATTGGACGCTCCCGGCGATTGAGGTCGATTTGCTGGTGCGTTCGATGACTCCAAAGCCCGGCGCGCAGACTCGCCTGGGGAACAAGCGCTTCATCGTGATGGAAGGCACTGTCGAGCAAGACCTCTACGGGATGGGCATCCCCGGCGCGCTCCAGTCGGCCGGCGAGGAGGGCATCAGGGTCTGCACGGGTAAAGACCTCTACCGGATCACGCGCATCAAGCCCGACAACGGTCGCAACATGACCGCGGGAGAGTTCGTGCGTGGTCACCAGATCGCGCCGGACGCGCGATTTGGCTGAGCTGCTTTGGTAGGAGCCAGGGGCTTAGCGCAGCGCGCGCTCGTGGCGCTGCATAAAGATAGCAGCCGGCGTCTGCGCGCAGCGTTAGAGGGGCGCGGCGTTGAAGGCCGCGAGTTCGCGCTCGCGTATGAGTTGGCGCACGGGGTCGCGAGGCGCGAGCGCCTGCTCGATCATGTCTTGGCGGGGGTAGCCCATCGCGGTCTACCAAAAGACCCCGAGCTCCTCGTCGCGCTGCGCTTAGGCGCGTATCAACTGATCTTCACGTCGGGCGTGCCGGCGCATGCAGCTGTCCATGAGACGGTCGCGCTGGTTCGACATAACAAAGGCTTTTGCAACGCCGTCTTGAGGCGGATCGCTGGGATGATCCGTGAACGACCCGCTGACCCCTCGCAACCGCGACACCAGCTGCCCATGGGAGCAAATCGCTCCTTCGAGCTTCCGTCACCGCTCTCAGGAGACGTCGTCGAACAACTCGCGGTGCTGCACTCGCTGCCCGATTGGCTGGCGCGGCGAGTCAACGACCAGCACGGCTCGGACGCGCTTGCGCAGCTCGCGTCTGCGGCGAGCGCGACTCCGCCGGTTCACCTCCGCAGCAGGGTCTCAGTAGACGATCTTGTCGCGAGTTTGCAGGCGGAGGATGTCGAAGTCGAGCGCGTCGGAGATGGGCCGCTGCTGCGTTGGCGCGGAGGCGCCTCACCGTTCGGCGTCAGCGCCTTTCATGAAGGCGCCTTTGTCGCGCAAGACCCGACGGCTGCGTCGGCTGCGGCGGCGCTGCCGTGCCGCGCTGGCGACACCGTGATCGATCTCTGCGCTGCGCCGGGCACCAAGACCGCCGTCCTCGCCGGGCTAGTCGGCGAGCGAGGCAAGGTCTTCGCCAGTGACCCTGACGACGTCCGCCGCGCACGGATCGCTGAGAATGTGTCGCGTCTCCGGCTTGAACGGGTCGTCGAGGTCGTCGACGACGAGGCGATGCTCAAACCAGCGGATGGGGTGCTCGCGGATGTTCCTTGTTCGAACACCGGTGTGTTGGGCAGGCGCGTTGAAGTGCGCCGTCGGCTCACCCCTGAAGACTTCGCCGCGCTCGCCGGCTTACAGCGCCAGATCCTCGATCGCGCGATCTCGTTGACTCGCGTTGGCGGCTACTTGGTCTACTCGACCTGCTCGGTCGATCGAGACGAAAACGAAGATGTGGTTGCGTCTGCGCTGGTCGCGCACTCTGACCTCGAACTGATCAAACAGCGTTTGACTATGCCGATGCAGGGTCAATGTGACGGCGGTTTCTATGCGCTGATGCGTCGCGTCAGCTGAGCAGCCGCGCGGTCGGGGTGTGGTCGGGCGCCGAGATCGGATAGAACGTCATGTCCTATGGCACCGCGAACACCCCGTCGCCGCGCCGGCTCGTCTCGCCGCCGCGCATCTTCCGCCTCGAGCAACAACCAGATGCCGATGATCGTCGGGGGCGTCGCCGCGCTCGGATTGCTAGTGGCAGTCGTCGCGTTTAGCCGGCCGTCTGCTACCGGCGGGGAAGCGGAAAAGACCCAGCAATCGCCGCGCTCGCAGACGTCGCCGACGATTTCACGGACGCCGGTTAAGGTGGGCCCGGGCCGCGCCGGTAAGACCCCTGGCCGTCCTGCCCCGACCCTCACGACGCAGATGCTCCAGCAAGCAAACGCGCTGGTAGAAGAGGCGAAGGCGCTGAACAACGACGGCACCAGGCTGAGAAATGCCGGAGACAACCGCGCCGCGCGCGCGAAGCAGTCCGAGGCCAAGCGAAAGATCGATGCAGCGATCTTGGTGATCGAGGCGCCGGCAGATTGGCAAGAAGAGGCCGATCTTGAAGGGTGGGCGATGCCTCCGGAGTACGTGTCTTTGGAGCACCTCTTCGGGCGCATCGCCAAGCTCCAGAAACGCATCCGCATGGGCGGCGGCAAGTGAGCCGAAGCTGAACGTTATGTTGCTTGGCTACCACACCAACAGCTTGCAAAACCACCGGCTCGAAGAGGGTCTGCAGCTGCTATCGGAGTACGGTTACCGCGCGGTCGCGATCACCCCGGATACGTGCCATCTAGACCCGGCGCAAACCGAAGATGACGTGCTCGACCAGCTGCGCAGTCGCCTCGTCGAACTGCGGTTGCATCCTGTCATGGAGACAGGCGCCCGCTATCTGCTGGATCCGGCGGTCAAGCACGAACCGACGCTGATGACGGCCGATGCCGCTGGTGTAGAGCGACGAGTCGCGTTCTACAGGCGGGTAGCCGAGATGGGTCAAAGGTTGGGCGCCGAGGTCGTGTCCTTTTGGGCGGGCGTCGACCGCACCTCGCGCGACGACACGTGGTCGCGCTTGGTCCAGGGCGTCGCGGCGGCTTGCGCGGCGATCCGCGAGCATGGGCTGCGTCCTTCGTTTGAACCTGAGCCAGGTATGGCCGTCGAGACCCTCGGACAATACGAACGGCTGCGTGACGAACTCGGCGACGAGGCGCCAGCGCTCACGTTGGATGTTGGCCACCTCTACGCGGCGTGGGAGGGTGATCCAGCTGACGTGATTGCGCGCGCCGCGCCACACCTCGCTCAAGTGCATCTCGAAGATCACCGCCGCGGCGTCCACGAGCACCTCTTGCCGGGTGAGGGAGAGGTCGACTTCAGCGGCATCCTGGCCGCGCTTCGGCAGGCAGCTTATGCCGGCCCAGTTTGCTGGGAGATGTCACGCCACAGCCACTGCGCGCCAGACGCGGTCCGCCGTTGCCGCGAAGCGTGGGTCCAGAGCGGCGGCGATGCTAGGTGAGGGCCCCGACAGCGCGGACGCCCTCACGAGGTAAGCCAGTCAGTCCTCGTAGATCGTCATCAGCTCCCGCAGGGCAGCCTCAGCCTCGAGGTAGTGTTCGGTCAAGTGCGGCGTCAAGCGGCGAGAACGGTCCAGCTCGTGGTTCCTCGTGGTCGCCTGCAGCCGCTCGCAGATGTCCTGGACGGCCCGTGCGCCCAGGTGTCCGGATGAACCCTTCAGCGAGTGCGCCGCCCGCTCGGCTTTGTCGAAGTCCCCCTTATCCAGCGCTTCTTCAATGGTGCTTACCTTCGACGGGCTGTCGTCCAGGAACATCCGGATCAGGTCGAGCAGCAGCTCAGGGTCACCTTCTTCGGTGATCGAGAGCAGCTCTTCCAATACCGCTTGGTCCAAGACGTCTTTCATCGGGCTTCACCGGCTGGATCGGCTCACCGAGAGCGGTACTTGATCTTGTAACGAGACTCCCGCGACGTCGCCTTATTATGGGCGGTTGCTTGCTACGGCTTGCCGCTCGCAGCGGCGCGCACTTCGTCGTCTGTTAACAGCCGTTTGCTGGACTTGCCGGCGTCGAGGACTCGCGCCACGACCTCGTCTGTAGGCTCGATCCCCATCCGCTCGAGGACGAAGGCGGCGTTAGATCGCCCAGCCATGGGGCCGACAGCGATCCGCTGCTCCAAGCCGACCATGTGTGCAGGGACGCCAGAGTAGACTGAGTCTGCCAGCTCGGTGTCGCCCTTGCGGAACGCTTTGATGACCGCAGCAGCGTGAACGCCGGTGCCGGTCTCGAAAGCGTCCTTGCCGAGCACGGGATAGTTATGCGGGACCTCTACTTCGAGCGCCTTGGCGGCGGCCTCGACGTATCCGGGCAATGTCGTCAGGTCGTTGTCGATCCACCCCAGCAGACGACAATTCACCAAGAGCTGATCCATCGGCGCGTTGCCGGCGCGCTCGCCGACGCCGAGCGCGGTGCCGTGTATGCGATCAGCGCCCGCCTCGATCGCCGCGAGGCAGTTCGCGATGCCGAGGTCTCGATCGCGGTGTCCGTGCCAGTCGACGCCGATTGACTCGTCGTGCTCGTCGGCGAGGTCACGCACAAACTTGACGACGGCTGCGGCGCCTGGAGGGGTGGCGTGACCCACAGTGTCGCAGACGCACAGCCGCTTCGCCCCGAGTTCGATCGCTGTAGAGTAGAGCGCCCGCACGGTGTCGGGCATGGCGCGCGTCGTGTCCTCGGTCACATACATCACGGGCAGCTGGTGGTCGCGCGCGAACGCCAACGCGTCGCGAGTGTTCTTCAGCATGCGATCGAGCGTCCAATCCTCAGCGTATTGGCGGATGTAGCTGCTGCCGATGAACGCGCAGACCTCGATAGGGATGCCTGCCTTCTGCGTCATCTCGACGACGGGCTCGATGTCACTGACAACCGTACGACAGGCAACGTTGACGCCGATGTTGAGGCCGTTGTCGGCGATGTGTCGCGCGAGCCTCAGGATATCTTCGCGAGGGCGTCCGCCTGCGCCGGGGAGTCCGACGTTGGCGGTGTGGATCCCCAGCTTGTCCATTCGCTCGATCAGATCGATTTTGAGGTCGAGCGTGGGGTCGCTTACGGCCGGTGACTGCAGGCCGTCGCGTAAGGTTTCGTCGTCGAACTGGAGCGGACGAGCGGGCTTGTAGCTGCCGTCCGTCTGGTTCCAGTCGTGGATGAGCTCCGCGATGCGTTCCATGGGCCGCGCATTATGCCGCATGAGGGCGTTATCAAAGCCCTGAACCTGGACAGGATTAGGATGTGGTCCGCTGGGCCGTGCGCCGCCCGAGCGTCGCGCCGCTGGTAGACCGCGTCGATCCGTTGCATGATCCCCTCGTGATCGTCATGAAGTTCGGCGGCACCTCCGTGGGAGGGGCACCTGCCATCCAGCAGGCTGTCGAGATCGTGCGGTCGCATGCGCTGCAATCGCCGGTCGTCGTGGTCTCTGCGCTCGCGGGGGTGACGGACACGTTGCTGGGGTTGGCTGCGGACCCGGTCGGCCGCATCGCTGACGTCGACGCGCTCGCGGCCCGCCACCGTGAGGTCCTCGGCAGCTTGCAGCTGGACGGGCGCTTGCTGGACCCCGTGCTCGGGGAGCTGGGTGAGCGCTTGCGTGGCGTTCGGCTCACCGGGGAAGCGACGCTCCAGGAGATCGACGCGGTTGCCAGTTACGGCGAGCGCTTGAGCGCGCGAGTCGTCGCGGCTGCGCTGTCGGCGGCAGGCGTCGAAGCTACGGCGATCGACGCGTCCGACGCAGGGTTGCGAACCGACAGCAAGTTCGGCAGGGCTAGGCCTGTGCCAGACGACGGGCGCATTCGGCGACACTTGACCAGCGCGGCCGGCGTCCCGGTCGTCACGGGCTTCTTTGGCGCGGATGAGGACGGCAACATCACCACGCTAGGCCGTCACGGGAGCGACTTCTCAGCTGCCTTGATCGGCGCTGCTGTGTCCGCTGAAGAGGTGCAGATCTGGACCGACGTAGCCGGCGTGCACACGGCGGATCCGCGAATCGTGCGCAACGCTCGGCCCATTCCGAGGATGAGCTTCGCGGACGTCGCTGACCTGGGCGCCTTCGGTAGCAGGGTGTTGCACCCCGCCGCGATGGCGCCGCTCCGCATGAAACAGATCCCGCTCCGCGTCCGCAGCACCCGCTCGCCGAGCGCAGAGGGCACGCTCGTGCAGGAGCGGGTTGAAGGTCGCGGTAAGGCCGTTCGGGCGATCGCTCACCGCGACAACGTCGCGTTGATCACCGTGCGGTCTCAGCGGCTCGTGCCGCAGCACACCTTCTTAAGTGACGTTTTTCGAGCGCTGGACGCCGTGGGGTGCGAGGCAGGTCCCGTCGCCGTCGGAGAGGCGGCCGTCACGGTGGCGGTCGAGGACGCTCACGTCGACGCGGTTGTCGAGATGCTCGGAAAGTATGGTGAGGTCGACGCGACCGTAGGCCGCGCTGTCGTCGGTCTCATCGGCGACGTCGCGCTCGAAGGCCTAGGCGGTATCAGCGGAGTCTTGGACGCGCTCAGGCGTTCGGGGATACCGGCGGATTTCTCAGGTCTCGTGACTATGGGGAGCGGCGTGACGCTATCGGTTCCGGCGGATCAGCTCGTCGCGACAGTCGAGTTCTTGCACGCCGCGTGTTCTCTCGAAGATTGATGAAGGCTGACACGATGAGCATGAAGACGCTCCGCGACGCGGTCCTGGTAGCTGTCGTCGCGGTGTTGACGGTGCAGGGGTTGCGGCGCTTTTGCGGCGAACGCTACATCGTACCCTCCGACAGCATGCAGCCGCTCCTTTATGGGGACCCGCAGCGCGGCGACGTTGTCTTCGTCGATCGGATGTCTTCTGCCGGCTCGCGGCGTCGCGGTGACCTCGTGGTCGTCGATTCGCCAAAGCTCGAAGGTCACCAGCTTGTTAAGCGGATCGCTGCGCGCGGCGACGACGCGCTGTGTTGGGTCGACATCGTCCAAGGCGATATCTGGTTGGGAGAGAATGCGCAGCAGATGCGCCGCGAGGTCAAGGATCCCCGTGCTGCCATGTCGCGCAGCGTCACCTGGGCACGCGCAGGTGACGCGGGTCCTTCGGAGACGTTGCTGGACTTGAGCGCGGCCGCGTCGGCGCGTAGGGGGCGCTGGAAATTGACGCCGATGGCCGCGAACGTCGCCGCCGCTCGCGCGGTGTTCGCGCCAGAGCGACGCGCAGCTCGGCACAGCGCCGACCTGGGTCAAGTTCTACCTGGCGGGACCGTCGGGACGGCGCGCTTCGTCGACGCATCCTTTTTGGATTTGGCCGGTGTTCGGCGTCGCGGTGGGGAAGACGTTACCGTCGCAGACTGCGGGATGGAGATGCGGTTTGATAACGCTCCCGCGGTCATCCTCTTGACCATCGACAGCACGGATTTCGCGACGACGTTCGTCTGGAGCGCGACGCAAAATGAGCTGCAGGTGTGGGTCGATGGGCGACGTGTTGTCCGGCGCGCCGACGTGCTCGAGGCAAGCTGGGCAGGCTATGTTGCTTTCGGTCGGCTGGACGGCCGCGACTTCCTTTTGCTAGACGACGATCACCAATACGCCCGCGAAACTCCGAAGCAGCTTCGCTCTCCGCGTCCGCGGACGTGGCTGCACGTTGGCGTTGTCGGCGCGGAAGCTGCCTACATTGAGTCCATGCGGGTCTTTCGTGACCTCTACGCGTATCGAGATCCGGTGACGAGCGTCGGCGAAGCGAAGCCTTGGCCAAAGTTCGTCCGGCCCGGCCATTGGTTCCTGCTCGGGGACAACGCGTTTGATTCGCGCGACAGTCGTCACTTCGGCGATGTAGCCGCTGAGACTTTTCTAGGCGTGCCGGCGGCCGTAATCGCGCCGTGGTCGCGTGCTCGAGCGATCAAGCGATGAGCGGTGATGACCCCCGAGATTTCGAAGAAGCGCCCGATCCACTCTTGGTCCTTGGTTTGGCTGTCGTGGTCTACGGCGCGCTCGTCATGGCGGCCCTCTTCTGGCTGTGGTGTCGCGAGCGGACTGGCGTCGTCGCGGAGCAGTCGATCGGTCGGTTCGGCCCGTGGGCTGCGTCGGGCGCAGGCCTCGCGATCGGCGTGGCGTGCGCTGCCGCCTACACAAAGGCGCGCCGCGCGCAGCGGGGGCTCAACGAGCTCCACGTGATCGTTGAGCACATGTTCGCCCGCTGGGACGAGCGCGCCGGGATTGCGTTTGCGATCCTCGCGGCGTTCGCGGAAGAGTTGTTCTTCAGGCTCGCGGTCCAAGACGCCATGGGCTTGACCGGTTCGGTCATCGTCTACGTCCTGCTGAACATTCGTGCGGTCGGGCTTCGCTGGGCCGCGTTCACCTGCGCCCATGCTGTCGCGCTCGGGGGGCTCGTAGAGCTTGGCTTCGGCCTCTTGGGATCGACCTCCGCTCACGCTGTATTCAACTACCTGATTTTGCGAAGCCCCCACCGTTCATGACGACTCGACTTCGATCTCGGATCCTGCCGATCGCTGCTTCGATCTGCTGCTGCGCGCTGCTGGCATCCCAGCAGCGGCCGCCGAAGCCTAGCGCCATGCTATTGCCGCAAGGTCTCGCGTTGCCGCGCGGTGAACGCGACATCACGATTGACGGCTCGCTGATCGATTGGCCGAAGCTCCCAGCGATGCAGCTGAACGACCGACGTCAGCTGTCCGGAACAGGGCACGGCGCGTGGCGCGGATTCGACGACGCGAGCGGGGCTGTCTTCATGCTCTGGGATCAAAACGCGCTCTACGTCGCTTGTACTGCTCGTGACGAGTGGCACCGCGCTCTGGACGCTAACACCCTGCAGCTGACGGAGGTCCCGGCGGCTGACTCGCTGATGTTGACGTTCGATCCGGGGCGCAACACGCGATCGAACGGACCGGACCCGGGCCGCGAGGACGACCGTGAGTTCTGGATCGCTGACGAAAACGGCCGGGAGGTCGTCCAGTGGGATCGACTACGCGGGACGGCCCGGGTGTTACCAGCGCCTGCCCGTATGGTCGTCGTTCACGATCAAGAGCAGGGCATCACGAGCTATGAGGCGCTGCTCCCGTGGAGCGAGATCCTGCCGCCGGGCAAACAGGCTGGCCCTGGCATGGTGATAGATCTGCAGCTCGTCCTAAACGACTTCGACGAGAAGACGGACAGCATGCCGCAGACCCGAATCGGCTGGACGTTTGGCATGGGGCCGATCGTTGACCCGGGGGTCTTGGGCAGCCTGATGTTGTGTAGGGATGACATGGCGTTGCGGGGCGAGGTGCCGGAGTTCCCGCCAAAGCCTGGCGTCACCCGTTCATCGGTCGATGCGCCGCAGTATTGGCGCGACGTGACCGCTGAACTTCTCCGCCGTCCGCCGGTCCTATATGACGGCCGGTTGACGCCGCAGGAGACTGGCGGCCTTGAGCGGCTGAAGGTTTTAGAGCAGATCGACGGCCAAGCAGAGCGGATGCCGCGCGTTGACTGGTTGGAGCTCCACCAGCGCGTCAACCGCCGGATGTCCAGAGAGGTCGCTGGTTTGACCGGTCGCGGGTTCGCGATGTGGCTCAGGGAGCGGACGCACGCGGTCAGCAAACAGGGCGAAGACAGCGTCCCGGATGGCGGGGTCCGGTTGTTTCGTTTACCTGCGGGCGGCTGGCTCGTTCGGTCGAACACGCAGAACTTGTTGATCGATGCCGCTGGTCCTGATGTGCAGCGGTGGCTTTGGGGCGGCGCGGAGATCTGCATCCTCACGCAGCCGCTCACGATGACACGGCGAAACGACGAGCTGTTGATCCGCATGTTCACTGCCGACCCCGTCCGCCCCGTGTTGGCGCACATCGTCTTTCACATGCCCGTCGTGGCGATGGACAAGATCCCGTTGATGAAGCTCGGCGAGACGATAAGCGGGAAGCCTGGGGTCCGTGTCCGCGCGCTGGGCGCGCCGACAGCCGATGGTCGGGTCCCCTATGACTGCAGCTACCAGGTCGAAATAAGCGGCTGCCCGACGATCGTCTTCATCGGCCCGACGCTGACGCCGGCCTCTGTTGAAGCGTCGCTGGGAGCAGGTGTAATGATAGTGTCTTCGCGTAACCCGTCCGTGCCGTCGATCGTGGCGAAGCTCAAGCCGGATGTTGTGCTCTTCGACGACGCCTTCAAACCCCAGGAGTATGCAAATACTCCCCGTATCCGGCTGAAGAACATCCATCAGATGCAGCGCGCGCTGCTTCCTGCTAAGTCGGTGCTCCTCGGCCCGGGTGAATCGTGGACTGTGCGTAAGGAGCCTGCTCCGAAGTAGCGCTGTTCGCAGTAAGGACATATGGCTCGCATAATTCTCCAGCTTGCCATAGGTTTCCGGCGCCCGGTCGCGTCTTTGCTGTATGTAAGCTGCGCGTCCTCGCCTCATATAACCCCGCTTTGATCCCAATATGGCCGCAAAGAAGGCAAACCCCGGCTTCGAATTCATCGTCGCCGCGCTCAAGAAGAACCCCAAAGCCACCTACAAGGACATCACTACAGCTGCTGCGAAGAAGAAGCTGAAGCTGTTCCCGGTCATGTTCGGCAGGGCGCAGGCGATGCTCGGCATCGTTAAGCAGGCGGCGCGTGGCAAAGGCAAGGCGGCCAAGGCCAAAGCCAAGGCGAGGGCGAAGGCCCTGCCGACGCCAGCGAAGCGCGGTCCCGGAAGGCCGCGTAAGAACGCCGCGCCGAGCATCGACGGGTCGCTCGAAAGTATCGTGTCCGCAGTGAAGAGCAGTGAACAGGCTAAGGCCCGTTACCGCGCCGCCCTCGAGAAGATCCACTCGATCATCTCGGACGCGCTGGCGGACTGATCCGAGCCCAGCGGCGCAGCGCAGCTAGGTCGGCTGTCGAGCGCCGTAGCCCCGCTGGCTCTCTGTAGACCAGCGGCGGCTCTCCCGCTTGCGACGCGGTCGCTACCGCGATCCATCTAGCAGCTCGCGCCAGCGCGGCATGTCGCGCTCTGTGCGCTGGCGGCGCAGATGCTCTGTAAACAAGTGCGACAAGCTGGCTGTTCGTGATGAGGAGTTCATCGGGCGCCCGTCCAAGTGGCTGACCGGCGAGATGTCACGCAGCGTGCTGCACAGGAACAGCTCATCCGCTGCCATGAGGTCTTCGCGGGTCAGCGGGTGCTCGCAGACGCGTTGACCATCTTCGGCAAGCAGGTCCAGGATCGCCCGCCTGGTGATGCCAGCGAGGATGCCAGCCCCAAGCGGGGGCGTGCACCAAGCACCTTGTCGCAGCGCGAACAGGTTCGCGGTGGACGCCTCCGTCACGGCGCCGTCAGTGTTGAGCATCACGCAGTCTGTCGCGCCCTGGGACCTTGCCTCTGCGAGGGCGAGCACGTTGTTTAGGTAGTTGCCGCTCTTTACGGCGGGGTCGAGCGCGCGTCGGTCGTTGCGGACGCGTTCGACGATCCTCAGGTGTACTGGTTTCCCGGCGGCCAGCTCTAGCGGTCGCACGAGGATGACCCACGTCTGCGGACTGTTTGCGTAAGCCAGATCGATGTTTGGCGCGTCGCCGACGCCGCGCGTGACGACGACTCTCACGTAGCTGTCGCCGTGATCGGCGGCGGTAACCGTCTCGTGGATCCTGCGCGCGATGACGTGCTCGTCCACGTCTAACGCCATCATCAAACCAGCCGCAGATCTACTTAGTCGGCTCCAGTGTTCATCCCAAAACAATGGCGTACCGTCGTGTACGCGGATGACCTCGTAGACAGAGTCTCCGAACAGGAAGCCGCGGTCTGACACCGGAACTCGACCTGCTGGCTCTTGGGTGATGACGCCGTCAATGTTGCACAGGTTCACCATGGATCGCCGCGATGGTAAGCTCGCGCCGGAGCATGTGCCGCATCATCTCGGTCTTCAACATCGTGGATGTAGGCAGCAGCTCCAGGTTTCGAGGCGACCTATGACGTTCCACACGACAACCTGCGTGTTTGGCCTAGCGCGCCGGTCGCGCGCGCCTGGACGCGAGGACAAGTCCGGCGCCTGTGAGGTCGCCACGGGCTGTGGTCAGGGCGCTGACAGAGCGCCAGGTGACGTGACGTGAGCGTTGGCGGCGACGACCTAAGCGGGCAGGGCACCGACCTCGTCGTCGCGGCCCCGTTCTTTGTCGTCGGCGCAGAGCGCTCGGGGACCACCCTGCTGCGATTGATGCTCGACCACCACCCGGAGATCGCGTGTCACTACGAGTTCGAATTCAGCGTCGATCTCGTCTCCAACGATGGCCAGATGCCGGCCATCGACGACGTGCGCCGCAGCTTTGAGCGTCCGTGGCTCCGCGACGCGCTCTCCGCGCCGGGGTGTGACGGTGTTTTTCCCAGCTGCCGGACCCACGAGGAGTTCGTTAACTGGAAGCTCTGCCGTTGGCGTGATGCGTCCGGAAAGCACGACGTCGGCGCGACGGTCCACCGGCACTTTGACAGGTTGACCCATATTTGGCCGGAGGCCCGCTTCGTCCACATTGTTCGTGACGGCCGCGACGTCGCGCGATCGCGCGTCCAGATGATGTGGCATGGAAACGTCTGGACCGCCATCGACGTATGGCTCGAGGCTGAGGCGTCATGGGAGGTCCTGTGCGGGCGCGTGCAGGCTTCTAGGCGGATGGAGATCTGCTACGAGGATTTCGTCCGGTCACCACGGCAGACGCTGTCTGAGGTGTGCGCGTTCCTCGGTCGCTCGTTCTCTGATCGTATGTTCGATTACTCGCAGCAGACCACCTACGACCGCCCGGACGCCGCGAACGTCCAGCGCTGGCGGGACCGGTCGACTCCGCGCGACATCCAGTTGATGGAGTGCAAGGCGGGGGAGATCCTCGCGGCGCGGGGTTACGAGCTGAGCGGTCTGGATCGTATCGACGTGTCAGCTGCCGAGGACGCGGCGCTCCGCAGCGCGTGCCTCGCCGAGAGGCGACGCATGCGCGTGGAGAGATACGGCCTGCCGATGCTCTTGGCGCGAAAAGCGGCGGCGGCGATGCGGATTGGGCCGCTCAGGAGATGGATCGACGAGCGGATGCATGCGGTCGACTTGAGCTATATCAAGTGACGCTGGGCGATACCTGCGGAACCACCGACCCTCGCCGGATGAAGCTTGCGTGAGGCCCTCGGCGGCCCTACGCAGATACCCTCGCGAAAGATCCGATGCTCGAAATCTACCTAGACCCAAGCTGTCCATTCTGTGTTGCCGTCACCGACCACCTCGAGAAGAACGAGATCCCTTACACGCCAAAGGTGCTCTCGATCTTCTCGGACTCCGAGGTCCGGCGGCAGCTGGTCGCGCTCGGCGGCAAGTCACAAGTGCCGTTCTTGCATCACCCGGAGCGTGATGTGCTCATGTATGAGTCTGCGGACATTATCGCGTATGCGGATGAACATGGCCGGAGCTAGGAGGGCTTGGTGACTCAGGCGAATGTCGCGCCAGCCCTCCGAATCCGCGGACTGAGCAAGACCTATAAGAACGGAGTCGAGGCGCTGAAGGGCATCGACCTCGATGTTCCTGAGGGTGAGTTTTTTGGCTTGTTGGGCCCGAACGGCGCCGGGAAGTCCACGACGATCGGTGTCGTCACGTCGCTGATCAATCGCAGCGGGGGGGCCATCGAGGTGTTCGGTGTAGACACCGAACAGGACCTAGAGGGCGCCAAGCGACTGATCGGCGTTGTCCCGCAAGAGCTCAACATCAACCAGTTCGAGCAGCCGCTACAGATCGTCGCGCAGCAGGCGGGTTACTACGGCGTGCCTTGGCGAGAGGCCCGCGAGCGGGCGGGCGAGTGTCTGCGGTGGATGGGTCTCTGGGATAAGCGCGGCGTAATGGCCCGGTCGCTTTCGGGGGGCATGAAGCGTCGTCTGATGATCGCGAGGGCGCTGGTTCACGGTCCGCGGTTGTTGATCCTCGACGAGCCTACGGCGGGCGTCGACATCGAGATTCGTCGCGCGACTTGGGATCTCCTACAAGAGATCAACGCGGCGGGCACGACGATCATCTTGACGACGCACTACCTCGAAGAAGCCGAGGCGCTTTGCCGGCGGATCGCGATCATCGACGGCGGTTGCATCGTGCAAGACACCGACACCCGCTCCTTGCTTGCACAGCTCGCGATCGAAACGTTCGTGCTAGATCCTCACGAACCGCTAGCGGCGGCGCCGCCAATCGACGGCTACGAGGCGCGGCTCCGTGACGACGGCTCATTTGAGGTAGAGGTGGCGCGCTCTTCCAGCATCAACGAGCTCTTCTCCGCGCTTGACGGTGCCGGCATTCAGGTTCGCTCGATGCGAAACAAGGCCAACCGTCTTGAAGAGCTATTTTTGCGGCTAGTGGACAACGCCGGCGGCGACGGGGTGGTTTCGTGACGAGTTCTGGCGATGTGCCTCACCGCGCGCCGAAGGCGAGGCTCGCTCCGGTTACGGAGACGAGTCGCTCACGCCTTCACGAAGGTTGGGTTGGCTTCGTTACGGTCGTTCGCCGCGAGGTGCAGCGTGTTCTGCGGATCTGGCCGCAGACGTTGCTGCCGCCGGTCATAACGACCAGTCTCTACTTCGTGATCTTCGGGCCCGTGTTGGGTGAGCGCATCGGGGAGATGGAGGGCTTTAACTACCTGCAGTTCGTTACGCCCGGTCTCATCATGATGGCGGTGCTGACGAACTCGTATCAAAACGTCGTATCGTCGCTCTTCGGGGCGAAGTTTCAGAGCCACATCGAAGAGATGTTGGTCTCGCCGATGTCCGCGCACGCGATCTTGTTGGGGTTCGCGATCGGCGGCGTATTCCGGGGATTGGTCATCGGGGCCATCGTCGCGGCGGTGTCTGTCGCCTTTGTCGACTTGCCTATCGCGCATCCGCTTTGGACGATCTTGGTCGGCGTCGCGACGTCGATCGCCTTCGCGTTTGGCGGCTTCATAAACGCAATGGTTGCGCGAAACTTCGACGACGTGTCGATCGTCCCGACGTTCGTTTTGACGCCGCTGACGATGCTCGGTGGGGTCTTTTACTCCGTCGAGTTGTTAGGCGAGCCGTGGCGGACGGTCTCCTACTGCAACCCCATCCTCTACATGGTGAACGCATTTCGACATAGCATCCTGGGGAGTTCCGACTTGCCGATCTCTGTCGCTGGCGGCGTCCTCGGGCTGTTCATTGTCGGCTTCTATACTGTCGCGATCATCATGCTGAGACGCGGCGTCGGGATTAGGAGTTGAGCCCTGGTGCGCCACTTGCAGGATGACCAGCTGCTGCTGCGTAAAGGCCTAGAAGAGGAGGTCTACGTCGGGACCAGCGACGCGGACATCGTGCCGCTCTCTCACCGGATAGCCGCTGACTTGTCGGGGTTCGTCACTGAGCCGGACTCCCGGAACGTCGAATACACGACGCCCCCGGTTCGCTCGTACGAACAAATGCTCGACAAGTTGATGTCGCAGCGCTGTCGCCTGCGCCGCTACGTCAAAGACTTGGGTGGATATACGCTGGTGCCGGGGTCGACGATGTCGATGGTCACGGACGATGAGTTCTTCATCTCCAACCCAAAAAATCCGTACTACCGATTTATTCGCGACAACTACGGCACCGACGTGGTGACTGCGAGCACGCACATCAACCTCGGCATCGCGGACCCCGAGCAGCTCATCAAGGCATACCGGCTGCTCCGAGCTGAAGCGTCGATGTATCTCGCCCTCACCGCGAACTCGCCGTTTCGTTATGGCCGGCCGACGGGCGCGCACTCGACACGCTGGCAGGTGTTTCCTCCGACGCCGGCGGTCACGCCCTTCTTCGTCGATCACGCGCATTTTCGGTCATGGGTCGCCGAGCAGCTCGCGGCGGGCACAATGTTCAACCCACGCCACCTGTGGTTGTCGATTCGTCCGAACGGCCAGGGCACGCCAGACGTGCTGGAGCGCCTTGAGCTGAGGATCTGCGACCGCATCGCTCGACCTCAGGACGTCGCTGCGATCGTCGCGCTTATGGAGGCGCGCGTATGGCAGTCTCTTGAAGACCCGAGCATCGATCCGCTCGCGGTTCGCAGCGAAGATGAGCTGCAGCAAATCTGTGCCGATAACGAACGTCGCGCCGCGGAGGCGAGCCTCGAAGCTGTGGTGACAGACTGGCAGACAGGAGAGGACGTGTCCATGCGACGATGGATCGAGGAGTGCTGGCGCGCCTGCGTTCCTACCGCCGAGTCACACGGCTTCGCCAATCACCTCGCTCCGCTGGGGTCGATTTTGTCGGAGGGGAACTTCTCCCAACAGTGGTTGTCACGGGTTGCCGCAGGGGCAGAGCCTCGGGACGTCTTGCGCGACGCGATCATCGAGCTCACGGAAGTGGACCGCCGTTACGATCCAGATTGCCCGTCGGCGTCATCTCGGAGCTAGGCGGCCACGCCATCATGCGACACCTGTTCATCCTTGATCCACTGGACGCACTAGACGTTACAGCGGACACCTCCGTAGCGTTTATCCAAGAGGCGTGGCGTCGCGGCCACCGCGTGGAGGCATGTGGTGTGACGGACCTGGGACAGCGCGACGGGGACCCGTTCGTGGAGTCCGTCGAGATTGTCGCTGGCCCGGAGGGCGGCGCGTGGTACGCGTCGAGCCGCAGGCGGCGAGACCAGCTGACGGAGTATGACGCGATTTGGATGCGGAAGGATCCACCGCTCGACGACGCGTATCTGTTCGCGACCATGCTGATGTCGCGCGCGGCGGGTCCGGTGATGGTCAACGACCCAGGTGCGCTCCGCGACCGGAACGAAAAGCTGTTCGCGCTCGAGTTCCCCGATTTGTGTCCGACCACACTGGTTAGCCGGAGCGTTGAGGAGTTGCTGTCATTCCGCGACGAGCTGGGCGGCCAGATGATCGTGAAGCCGCTTGACGGCAACGGCGGACGCGGCGTCTTCCATATAACCGTCGGCGATCGTAACGCGCGATCGCTTGTCGAGGCCGGCACCGCGGGCGGGCGCCAGCTGCTGCTGGCGCAACGCTATATCCCGGCGGTGCGCGATGGGGATAAGCGCATCATCTTGATCGACGGGCAGCCAGCGGGCGCCGTACTCCGCGTCCCGGCAGACGACGAGTCCCGCGCGAATCTTCACGTCGGCGCGCGCGCAGAGCGGGTCGGGCTGACGGCCCGGGATCAAGAGATCTGCGCGCGGATCGGTCCGCGGCTGCGTCAGCTCGGCGTGATCTTCGCGGGCATCGATGTGCTCGGCGATTACTTGACCGAGATCAACATCACTAGCCCGACAGGGCTTCGAGAGATCGAGCATTTGGACGGCGTCGGGCTCGAGTCCGACGTGATGGACGTCGTTGAGGCGCGGCGAAGGTCATGATCGTCGAGCGCGTGTGGGTCGGGAACAGCCTCAGGAATTACAATTACTTGGTCGCTTGTGAGGAGACCGGCGAAGCGCTCGCGATCGATCCGCTCGCTCATGAAGAGTGCCTCCGAATCGCGCGGCGGCGAGGCTTTGAGATCACGCAAGTGCTTAACACCCACGAGCACACCGACCACGTCGCAGGTAATGACCACGTCGTCGCCGCGACCGGCGCGGAGGTGATCGCGCATACACGGGCGAAGATCCCCGGCGTTGACCGACGAGTCGGCGCGGGCGCACACGTCCAGGTCGGCAAGACGGTCACGCTCGAGTGCATGGATACGCCTGGTCATACGATGAGCCATATTTGCCTCCTCGCCCGTGACGGCGAGGCAGCGTTGTTCTCGGGCGACGCGCTGTTCAACGCAGGGGCGGGCAATTGTCGCAACGGCGGCGACCCCGAGGCGCTCTACGAGACGTTTGCGCAGCAGCTCGAGCCGCTCGAGTCGACCGTGCGGCTGTATCCAGGTCACGATTACCTCGTCGCAAACCTCAAGTTCACGCTCGACCGCGAACCTGGGAACGCGGCCGCGACGGAGATGCTTGGTTACGTCGAGGGGCTCGACGGTGACGATTCGCCGATACTGACGATCGGCCAGGAGAAAGAGATCAACACCTTCTTCCGCCTTGGGAGCCGTGAGGTCGTCTCCGGCGTCTGTCGGGCGTTAGACGGGTTGCCGGTGGCGCCCACCGCCAAGCAGGTGTTCGTGTCGTTGCGGACGCTGCGCGATCGCTGGTGACCAGCTTGTCGATCGCTCCGGGGCAAGCGCTGCTTGCGGCGAGGCGGGGCGCGGCCTAGTTTGCGACTCGCGACAACGGCCATGACGATGTACGCCAACGAAATTGAAGCGCTCCTGCGGGCGCAGTTCCCTAACGCCGAGATCACGGTCGACGGAGAAGACGGCATGCACATGGGCGCCACCGTCGTCGACGAGAGTTTTCGCGGGATGAGCCGTATCCAACAGCAGCGCGCCGTCTACGCCGCGCTGAAGGGAAAGATGGACGGGCCCGACGGTGAGCTGCACGCTCTGCAGCTGCGAACGCGGGCCCCCGAGTGACGACCGCCGCAGCGCGATCGACACAGCCAGATAAAACGAGGACAGCTATGAGTGACATCCAAGCCCAGATCAAAGAGACGGTGGAGAGCCACGACGTCGTGCTCTTCATGAAGGGATCTAAGCTGATGCCGCAGTGCGGCTTCTCCAGCCGTGTCGCGGGCATTCTCGGCGGCCTGTCCGTTGAATACACGGACGTGAACTGCCTCGCCAACGACGCCATCCGACAAGGCATCAAGGACTTCTCTGACTGGCCGACGATCCCTCAGCTCTACGTGAAGGGTGAGTTTGTCGGCGGCTGCGACATCATCACCGAGATGACGCTCTCCGGGGAGTTGGACCAGCTCTTCGACAAGCACGGCATCGGCTACGACAAGTCTGCCGCCGAGCAGATCCGCGCCCAAAACGGCTGAGGCCGGTCGTCAGATCTGCTTGTAGACCTTCGCGAGGCTCTCGCCATACACGTCGAGGGTCCACTCACACAGGTGACCGAAGGGCGTACAACGCACGTCGTAGCCTGTCCTTTGAAGCCGCTCCGCGAGCTCGTCCAAGAAGTCGCGCGCGAACGCAGGGTCCGCGCTCTCGGCGCCGAGGTGAGTGAAGGAATGGAGCACGACGTTGGTGAGCGCGCGTTTGTTGCAGAGCCACTTGATGTGCTTGAGCGTCTGTTGAAAAGCCCTCTTGCGCGCCGCCGCGGCTTCGTCACATGCCTCGGCGTGCGCGAAGACAACCACGCATTCGGCGAGCGTCGCGGCGACGTCCTGAGACGCGAGGGGCGCGCCGCCGACCTCGTCTAGGGATCGCTTGAAGCTGCGCCATCCGAAGTTACGGGCCTGAAAGCAGAGCAGTCGCATGTCTGAAAGCCTGTGGAGCCGGCCGACCTAGACGCAGCCTCCTCGATCGTAGAGCCGCGTCCAGTGCGTGACGAACGAGACTTCGCTCCAAACAAAGTAGATCCCTTCGCCGACGGGCACGACGAGCCCTTCGACCCATGGCGCATCGAGGGCGGCGCCGAGTGGCGCCAGCCTCCGTTCGTCAACCGGGGTGCTCGTCTTGGGCATCCTGGGGGCGATATTCGAAGCCGCCAAACAGCGCCGACGCCTTCTGCGGTCGACCAATAAGCGATGCGCGGCCGTGGCGCTTGGCGCGTCTGCGCGGCCCGGTTATGCCTTTATCTGTGACGACTGAATTCGACGCTGACGCGGCCAAGTCCCGTCTTCTGCAACTCATCCGTGAGCGCGCCTATAAGGACGGAATCGACATCGTGCTCGCTTCTGGCAAGCGATCCACCTTCTACATCAACGGCAAGAAGGTCTCGTTGCATCCTGAGGGTCTCTACCTGATCGGGATGCTGCTCTTGGACAAGCTGAAGAAGTATCCGGAGATCACCGCGGTCGGCGGCCTGACGATGGGCGCCGACCCGCTGGCGAGCGCGGTAGCTTGTCTGTCTCACCTCACGGGGAGGCCGTTGAAGGCGTTCCTCGTCCGCAAGGAAGCCAAGGAACACGGCACAGGTTCGCGCATCGAAGGTGACCTAGAGCCGGGAGAGAAGGTGTGCGTGCTAGAAGATACGGTGACTACCGGCGGCTCTGCGTTGCAGGCGGTCGAGGCCGTCACCGACGCCGGCGCGGAGCCGGTCGTGATCATGGCGATCGCTGACCGTGAAGATCCTGACGCGGCGAAGTTTCGCTCGGAACAGAACGTCGAGTGTCTCGTATCACTGAGCGAGATTCGGGGACAGTGAACGAAGACGGCAACGCCCAAACAGTTGCGATTATCCCAGCGTTGTGCAGTGATGACGAGGTAGACACTGCGCTGGTAGACCTCGGCGGCGTCACCGCGATCGAGCGCGTCGTGAACACCTGTGTCGCTGCGGGGGCGTCGAAAGTGATGGTGCTACGACGTGCGATCGCCGCGCCGCTGCCCGCGGGCATCGAGGTCGAAGCCATCACTACGGGCGACAAGAGCGACGTCTCTGACAGTCTCCGTATAGCGCTCTTGAAGCTGCCGAGAGAGGCCGACGTCGTGCTGATCTTTCCGGTCGGGCACGCGCTGGTCGAGGAGGACACGGTCCTGGCGTTGCGCGCGCGCCTGCAGCGCGACGGATGCGCGATCGCTGTGCCAACGTTTCGCGGGGACCACGGCTACCCCGTAGCGATGACCCGCTCGGTGTTCAGCGAGCTTGATCTCGGGGTGCCGACGCTGCAAGACCTGGTCTGTAGAGACGCCGTCCGCGTCGCCGGTGTCGCGACCGTGAACCACTGGGTGATCAGCGACCTGCGTCGACCCGAAGATCGCTCGGCAGCTCGTTGCCAGCTTTCGGGTCAGCCGTGGAGCACCTTGGCGCAGATGTATCGACATCGAAGCCATCGATCATTCCGTTCGGACTCCATCACGGATGCTCAGATCGAACGACTCGTCGACGCAGCTCGCCACGCCTCGACCTCCAGCTTTATCCAAGCTTACGCGGTGATCGCGGTGCGCGACGCCGAGCTCAAGCAGCGCTGCGCGGTGCTGTGCGGAGGACAGCGCCACGTCGCGGAAGCGCCGGTCTTCTTCGCTGTCTGCGCGGACCTGAACAAGCTCGCGCGCGCATGCGCTGACCAAGGCACGATCGTTCGGAGCGACAGCTTCGAGTTGTTCCTGCAGACGACGGTCGACGCGGCGTTGCTTGGTCAGAACCTCCAGTTGGCTTGCGAGGCTGAGGGCCTAGGCGCCTGCATGATCGGCGGCGCACGCAATCAGCCGATCGAGATGGCGCGGGCGCTTGAGCTGCCCGATCACAGCTTCGTCGTCTTCGGGATGGCGGTTGGTGTTGCCGCTGATGACCCTCCTGCTCGCGGCCGCATGCCTTTGGCGGGCGTGCTCCACTGGGACCGCTACGATTCCTCGGACATCCTCGACGTGCTCCGGGGCGCAGACGACGGCATGCGCGACTGGGCGAAGCGGTGCAACGCCGAGCAGGGCGGCTACAACGGTCGGCCGGTCGACGAGGTCAAAGGTTGGTCCGAGCGGATGGCGAGGATGTGGGGGGGCGAGAGCGCCTACGCCAAGGCGCGCGAGGCGCTCCAAGAAGAGCTCCGGACGTTGGGCTTCGAGGTTTGACGAGCGCGCGTCGCGATCAGAGGTGGACGCCCGGCGCCTCGACGCCGGTCTTCTCGACCCACTCTACGTAGGAGCCGGGGTACCTCTCAGGCGGACCGCCGTCGGCGCAAGCGCTCACGTCGAGCACGCGGTTCGCGAGGCCGCGAAGGAACGTGCGGTCGTGGGAAACGAACAACATGGTCCCCTCAAATTTCTCAAGCGTCTGGACAAGCATCTGCTTGGTGTCGAGGTCGAGGTGGTTTGTCGGCTCGTCGAGGACGAGGAAGTTCGGCGGGTCGAACAGCATCAGCGCGAGCACGAGCCGGGACTTCTCGCCGCCGCTGAGGTTGGCGACGCGCTTTTCGTGGTCGTCGCCGCTGAACCCGAACGCGCCGAGGAGGTTGCGCTTCACGCCGACGGACTCCAGGTGGAACCGTTGGTCCACTTGCTCGTAGACGGTCAGCTCTGTGTCGAGGAGGTCGAGGGATTGCTGCGCGAAGTAACCCATTTTGACGCTGCCCAGCTTTACGTCGCCGTCGTCTGGCTTCAGCTGACCGGCGACCATTTTCAGCAGGGTCGTCTTGCCAGAGCCGTTCTGACCCATGACGCACCATCGTTCGCCGCGCTGCACCTCGAAGTCGAGCCCGCGATAGATCCGCTTCGCGCCGTAAGCCTTGTCAACGCCCTTGAGCTTGACGATGTCGTCGCCAGAACGAGGCGGTTCACGGAATTGGAAGGCGACGAGCTCGCGCTTCTTTGGGGCTTCGAGGCGGTCGATCTTATCGATCTTCTTTTGTTTGCTCTGAGCCTGGGCGGCCTTTGCGACGTGCGTGCCGAAGCGGTCTATGAACCGCTTCATCTTGGCGATCATGGCTTGCTGTCGCTCGAAGGCCGCCTCCTTCTGCGTCGCGCGTACGGCCTGCTCGCGCATCATGAAGTCGTAGTCGCCCTGATAGGTTACGAACTGTCCGTCGTCGACGTCGATGATCCGGTCGACGACGCGGTTCATGAAGTCCCGGTCGTGACAGGTCATGAGGACGGCCGACTTTGTCTGCCTGAGGAAACCTTCTAGCCAGATGATCGACTCGATGTCGAGGTGGTTGGTCGGCTCGTCTAGCAGCAGCACGTCGAAGTTGCCTAGCAGGACCTGCGCCATGCCGACTCGCATTTTCCAGCCGCCCGACAGCGCTTCGACGTCGCCGCGGATCATCTCGTCGTCGAAGCCGAGGCCGTGCAGGACTTCCTTAGCCCGTGCCTCAAGTTCGTAGCCTCCTAGGTCCTGGTAGTCTCCCTGGATCTCACCGTATCGGGCGAGGATGTCGTCCATTCGGTCCGCCTTCTCCGGATCCGACATGTCGGCCTCGAGCTGCTGGACTTCGCGGTGTAGCGCGCCCGCTCGCCCGCTGCCTGCGATGGTCATGTTGATCACGCTGTCGCCGCGCATCTCCCCGACGTCTTGTTTGAAGTAGCCGACGCTGACTCGTTTGGGCATGGCCACGTCGCCTTCGTCCGGGGGGTCCTCGCCTACGATCATTCGGAAGACGGTCGACTTGCCGGCGCCGTTGGGGCCGGTTAGGCCGACCTTCTCGCCGGCGTTTAGCTGCAACGACCCGTCGACGAACAAGATCTGATGGCCGTGCCGTTTGTTGATGCCGCTGAGAGTGATCATCTGGGCGAGCAACGTATCGAGAGCGCGCCATCGCGCCACGTTCTCGATGAGATCGAGGCCGATAGCGAGTAGAAGTTGATAACCCCAGCGGCTCGGCTGCCTCAAAGCCGCCCGTACGATCGGTCGCAATCGCGCCAAGAACCAGGATGTCTCTTCATTACTCAAGTCGGTCTGTCTTCGCCTTCACGCTCTGCTCGTCGCTCTATGTCGCGGGCTGTTCGTCACCGAGTGCTTCCGTCCAGTTGGGATACGTCGCCACCGAGTTGGGCGGGGACATCTCTCTCGACAGCGGCGGCGGCTCTAATGAGCAGGGCCTCAGCAGTGCCTTCGGGCTCGGAGACACGCAAGGCTCGCCGTATCTGCGCGGTCAGGTGCGTGCGGGCGGGCCGGTGTTCACGGGTTCCGTGCTCTACGTCCAGGACAGCGGCGACGGTCAAATCGACGGCGGCTTCGGCAGTCTGGACCCCAACGCCAACGTGCGATCGGACTTCAACATGGGGCTGGCCAAGGTCAGCGCGGCTTACGAGATCGCGCTCGGCCCCGTCAGCGTCTCGCCTGGCCTAATGGTTGATGTCTGGGCGTTTGACTTTGCGGCGGAGAGCACCGTCGCAGGGATCAGCGAAGAAATCGACGAACTGCTCGTGATCCCGATGCCGTTCGTGCGCGCCGAGGCTGGTCTCGGAGATTTCGCGGCCGTGGGCGAGCTCGGCTATGTCGAGATCGACGGAATAGGAGACACGGACGGCGCCTTTTTGGACGCGGAGGTGATGCTTGAGTATTACCCCGTACCGTTCACCAGCGTTTTCGTCGGTTACCGACACGTCGAGATCGATGGCGACGGCTCCTCAGGCGATGACGCGTTCTCAGCGGACCTTGACCTGCGAGGATGGATGATCGGGGGCGGCATCCGCTTCTGAGCATTCGAACGTCTAGGCAAAGGATCGCCTTCGTAGGGGGGTGGCCATCCCCGCGCTGCTGGGACAAGATGTTCTGGCTATGAAGCCGCAGCATCTATTGCTCTGTGCGATCCCCATGGCCTTCGCTGCGTGCGAAGGGCCTTCGTACAGTTTCAGGGCCGGGCCTATTTTTGCGGACGTCCGAGGCGACCTCGCGCTCGCCAACTCTGCTGGTCAGCTCCCCACCGCCAACAGCATGGACGGGGGCCTCGGGTTCGATGACAGCAAGTCCGCGTACTTTGAGGGGCAGGTCGACATAGACCGTCACCGGGCGCGTATCAGCACCATGCAGATCGACTCCGAGGGGGCCGCGGTGCTCGATCAGGACTACGGGGACATCGTGGCGGGCACGGCGGTCAACACGGAGCATGACTTCACCTCCGTCGTCGCCAACTACAGCTATGAGTTTATCCGCGAGGAGGGCTACCGCATCGGCCTCGGCGCGCAGCTCGGCTACTACGCGATGGACGTTAACGTCAGAGGGGCGGGCGTGCCTGGCCGCGAGCTCCTGGAGACCGATGGCTTTATGCCGATGCCCTACTTCGAGGCCGAGGCGTTCGTCGACGACGTCACGTTCGGCGCGTCCGGCGGAATCATGTATGGCGACTGGGGCGACGCGAGGGGCCACTACTGGGACCTCGACCTCTACTCGGTCTGGAACCTGTCTGACCGATTCGACGTGCGCGGTGGGTACCGCTACATCGTGCTGAACGGCGACGGGCGTGCCTCTTCGCGCGACTTTGATTCGGACTGGGACGTCCAGGGCTTCTACCTGACGTTCGGTGCGTTGTTCTGAGCAGCGCGCGACGATGGGCCGGAAGTCCGGACGATAAATCCGACTTGCCCGTATAGCGGGTCTCGGCCAATCCACGCTGCATCGGCCTTTTCATTCGTTCTAGGAGCGACGCTGGTCCGGACAAATCCGGGCGAGCGGCGCCGACGAGCCGCGGGTGAATCACCGCGAACATCCGCAAAAACATTAAATGGAGATACTTACGCCGACGCGAAAGCTCGTGGGCGGGACGTTCTTCAGGCCGCGCAGCAACGGTAGGCGAGAGAAACAGCGGGCCTCGGCCAAAGTATCCAAATTGGAATGATTGACTGAGGCCATTTGTATCCTAGGGGCTAGGATCGTGCCCATCATCCTTCCAGAACTCGATCCCCGTAGCACGTCTACGACGTCAGAACAGATCTCGCGCTTCTACGAGAGCGCGATCGACGATGGGCGCGTCCCGATCGGCGACCGGCTGCCTCCGATCCGCGTCGTCGCCTCGCGATGTCAGGTGACGCGAGCCACCGTCCAGGACGCCTACCGCAGGTTGGCGGACCGCGGCTTGGTCGAGGGCACCGTCGGGCGTGGCACCGTCGTGCTGACGACGACGGCTGGTGGAGACCCCGCCTCCAACGGATCTGCGCGGCTGGTCAGCCCCTACGCCGAAGCTGCGCTGCGTCGCACCAAGGCGATGGCTGGCGCGCCGACCTTGGCATCGGAGCAAGCGTGCGTCGCAAACTTCGCCGAGCTTCAGCCGGACGACGCTCGCTTTCCGATTCCGGAGTGGCGCGCGGCGATGGACGCCGTGCTCGAACACCACGGTCGCGAGCTGCTCGGCTACGGCCACTCGGCGATGGGCCTCGACGAGCTCCGTGAGCTGCTCGCGCGACGTTCGGAGGCCAGCGACCCCGCATTGCGTGGCGACCAGTTGCTGGTCACCGCGGGCGCGCAGCAGGCGCTGGACCTGATTCTCCGGACGGTCTGCAGCATCGGCGACACGGTCGTCGTGACTGAGCCGTCCTACCACCACATGCACGGGCTCCTCAGGGCGCACGGCCTCCAGGTCGTCCAAGTGCCCTTCGGGCCTGACGGCCTCGACCACGCACAGCTCACGAGCGTGCTGGCGCGGCCTTCGGTGCGGCTGTGCTACCTGATGCCGACCTTCCATAACCCCACGGGACGGACGCTCGATATCGCGCAGCGCCGCGACCTGATCGACGCGGTCTCGTCGACCGACGTGGTCCTCGTTGAAGACGAGTATCAGCACTCGCTGCGCTGTCGCGGCGAGGCGCTGCCGACGCTTCGTTCGATGGATCCTCGCGGCCGTACGTTGACGGTGTCGACGGTGTCCAAAGAGCTCTTCCCTGCGCTGCGGATCGGCTGGATCGCGGGCGACCACAAGCTGCTCGAGCCGATGGCCGCGGTGAAGCGCTTTATGGATCTGGAGACGAGCCCGTTGCTTCAGGCTGCGCTGGTCGAGTTCATGAAGCGCGGCAGCTTCGATCGTCACCTTCAACACCTCCGCGTCGAGCTCGGTCGCCGACACGAAGCGCTGCAGCTCGCGTGCGCGGAGCATCTCCCCTCTGAGTGCCGGGTCACCGACCCCGAGGGCGGCTTCGTCGCTTGGCTTGAGATGCCGAACGAAGGCCAGGGCGACCAGCTCGCGGAGCTCGCGGTTGAGCGCGGCGTCCGCGTTGTTCCGGGGCGGGCCTTCGACCTCGACGGGTCTCCCTCGCGCGGGGTCAGGCTTTCACTGACGCGCGCGACCGTGGAAGAGATCCACGCCGGCGTGCGTGTCCTCGGACAGTGCGCGAGCGAGCTGCTTCAGCTACAGACGGCTGCTCAGCCCTTCATCTAGCACGAGCAATCACACCACAACCTCATGACCACGAACCCCACCAACCTCCCCGTTCCTGGCTTCACGCCGGAAGAGCACAAGAGCAAGATCGGATTCTGCGAGATGCTAAAGGGCGGCGTCATCATGGACGTCGTCGACCCCGAGCAGGCTATGATTGCGCAGGACGCAGGCGCATGCGCCGTGATGGCGCTTGAGCGTGTCCCGGCCGACATCCGCAAAGACGGCGGCGTCGCGCGAGCGAGCGATCCGGACATGATCGCTGGCATTCAAGCTGCCGTCAGCATCCCGGTCATGGCGAAGGTGCGGATCGGACACTTCGTCGAAGCGCAGATGCTTGAGTCGATGAAGGTCGACTGCATCGACGAGAGCGAAGTGCTCACCCCCGCGGACGAAGAGTTCCATGTCGATAAGCGCGCGTTCAAGACGCCGTTCGTCTGCGGCTGTCGAGACCTCGGAGAGGCGCTCCGTCGTATTCACGAGGGCGCTGCGATGATCCGCACGAAGGGTGAAGCAGGCACTGGAAACGTCGTCGAAGCGGTGCGCCACATGCGCACCCTCATGAGCGGCATCCGCGCGCTTCAGGGCCTCGACGCCATGCAAATGGACAAGAAGGCTGCCGAGCTCCGTGTTCCCGTCGAGCTCGTTACGTGGGTCCGCGACCACCAAAAACTGCCGGTGCCAAACTTCTCGGCAGGCGGCGTCGCGACGCCTGCCGACGCCTCGCTGATGATGCAGCTCGGCGCTGAGGCGGTGTTCGTAGGGTCTGGGATCTTTAAGTCGGGTGACCCCGTGCTGCGCGCCCGCGCGATCGTTCGCGCGGTGACGAACTTCAGGGATCCGAGCGTGCTGGTCGAGGTGTCCAAGGGCCTCGGCGAGCCAATGGTCGGCATCAACATCGACACGCTGCCTGACGATCAACTCTTGGCCAAGCGTGGCGTCTGACGCAAACGGCCGGGCCGCGCCGCTGGTCGGCGTCCTAGCACTGCAAGGCGACTTCGAGGACCACCAAGTCTCGCTCGAGGCTTTGGGCCTGCGCACCACCCAGGTGCGCAGCGCTGCGCAGCTCGGCGCGATCGACGCCCTGGTCCTCCCGGGGGGCGAGAGCACGACGATGCTCAAGCTGCTTGAGTTAGAAGACCTTTGGGAGCCACTCGGCGCGGCCCTCCGCAGCGGCGTCCCGACCTTGGCGACCTGTGCGGGGATGATCTTGCTCGCGCAAAGCGTCGAGGATCCAGCGCAGCGCTGCTACGGCTTGCTGCCGATCACCGTGGTCCGCAACGGCTACGGCCGCCAGTATGAATCGGGCACCTTTGCGCTCACCCCGGCGACGGACGAGCTTCCCACGGATCTAGAGGGCACCTTCATTCGCGCGCCACGGGTCACCGCGGTCACGGGGGCGTGCGAGGTGCTCGCGCGACGTGGCGCAGACCCGGTCCTGCTGCGCAAGGGCAACCTACTGGCGGCAGCGTTTCACCCCGAGCTTTGTGTGGGGCATCCAGTTACGAGCATCTTCGCGGCCATGGTTCGAGCCGTCGCCGACTCGGCATAGGCCACGGGCCACCGAACACCCCAAGGGCCTGAGCTTGCGCGGTTGGGGCAGCGCCCTCGAGTTCCTTGGTCCCGAGTCGTATCTGATCTAGGCCTCTGCCTATAATGCGCCGCGTCGTGAGTTCCCTCCTCCGCAAACCCTCTATAGCCGTCGCCACGTGCTCGGCGTTGATCGTCGGGCTGTTCGTATGGAGCGGCGAGCTCGGGCTCGAAGACGTCGCAGCCAGCCATAAGCAGCATGTCCCGGACCCGGCCTCTGCGAAGGGGCCGCTCGTCGTCAAGCGCGAGGCCGAGACGCTGCTGCCGCGCAGCGCACGCTACGGCAGAGTTTACGACAGCATGGGGTATTTGGTCGTCGACGCTGAGGTCACGCCCGTTGGGGGTGTCGTGCAGCGAACGGACCCTGACGGCCGCTTCGCGATCGAGCTGGTAGAGCAACACACGAGCGACCTGCTCGTCGAGGCGAGCGGGCGTCGCTCCGAGTGGCTGCGCACCTCTGCTGTCGCGCCCGAGCCGATGGCGGTTTGTCTCGAGCCGGCAGCGCCGTGGGACATCGCTCCGATCCAACCGCAGCCAGCGCCGCTGCTGCGCGGCGAAGGTGAGGTCCGCAGCCCCGACGGATCGCCGCTGCAGAACGCCTTTGTAAACGTTTTGGGGACCGGGTGCTGGGGGCGGACGGACGAGGCCGGACGCGTTGAGCTCCCGCTGCCGCACACCAGGGCGACGTTCGTCGTCCACGCGGCGGCAAACCAAGACTACGCCGGCGGGTTTGCAGCGCGCTCCGAGCCGTTCGTGGCGCCGCGGAGCCGTGGTATCGTGCCTCTCCCTCGGATGGTCGCGCAGCTTGCGGGGTCCATTCGAGGAACCGTGCGTGACGCGAGCGGCGCTCCGATCTCGGGCCTGCCTGTAGAAGTGCGCGGCGCTGGTTGCCGACGTCAGGTCACAACAGGCGCCGGCGGCGCGTTCGTGGTCGAAGGGCTGCTCCCCGACGACTACGTCGTCGAGCCGTTCGCGTATTTAGGTCAGGTCTCTGAGCCCGTAGGACTACGCGTCGACCGAGCGGTCGTGCTTTGTGACCTGCTGTTGGCGAAGACCAAAGCGACGAGCCTGGTGGTCGTCGACGAGCGTGGTCACGCTGCCTCTGGTGTTTGGGTCGCGACGAGCTATCACGGCGTGCGCCGCGACGTCGTCCAAGCAGACCAAGGTGGCCGCGTGCTGCTGCCGTTGGCTGGCGCTGCGCAGTTCGAAGTTCGGACTGCGGTCGACTTTGCCGCGTGCTCCGTGCGTCGCCTTGAGATCAACGTTGAGCAGCCAAAGCTGGTGATCACGCAGCCCTGAGCGCGGCGCGTCACCGAACCTCCGACGTCGCTCGGTCAGCGTGGCGAGATCCAGAGTGGTTGGGTTTCGCGTGACGGTGTCCAGCGTGACCGCGTCCGGCGCTGCTGTGCGCGACGTTACTGCGTCAGCAGGACGCCGGCGTTGCTCAGCGAGAAGCCGAGCAAGTTCGTGTCGATCGCGACAGCCTGCAGCGTGATGAGGTATCCCGGGAAACCGGAGGGGATGTTGAACAGGCTAAAGCCCGAGCCACCAACGAGCGTGAACACGTCGCCCGTGATCACCGGACCTGAGAGAGACAGGTATACCGAGTCGCCGAACGGAAGCGTCGGGCCGACGGGGTCGAGGCCGAAAGAGATGAAGTTGGCGCCGACCGTTAGCGGGCTCGGTGCGTTGTTGTAGACGATCGGCATCGGCGCGTTGCCGTCGGCCGTGCCCGAGATGTCGAGCTGGAACGGCGAGCCGTTCACCAACCAACCGGTCCCGTAATTGCCGACTTGGCCCGGGATGAGGTAGGTGACCGTGATGCGCGGGAGGCTGCCGAGCGACGACTCGCGCGAGTGCATGCGCCGCGCGGTCGGCCACATCACCTCGTCTGTCTTCAGGATCCAGCCGAAGTTGCCGGTGGGGTTGTCGAGCCACGATTGGACGTCGTTGACCATCCCCGGTTGGACCGTCGCCGTGCTCGGGCCGACGGAGGCGAGGTCAAAGATGAAGCTGGGCTGCGGATCGAAGTCTCCGCCGGGCGTGTTCCACGTGGCGCCCGGGGTGCCGCGGCTCGTGTGGATCCAAGTGGCGGAGCCGTTGCCTGCGAAGGTGCCTGCGCCGCCAGGGCCGCTGGCGAAGGCAGAGCCTTCGTTCCAGTCCTGGGTCACGCGGTGCACGTAGGTCGCGATCGGCAGGAAGGCCGTCGACTGGGCGCTGAAGCTGTCGAGCTCGACCGACAGGACGCGGGAGCCTGCGGGGATTTGTCCGGCCACGTCGAAGTGCAACAGCGCGCGCCGCTTACCGGGCTGCGCGGTGACGCCGACGAAGATGCTCGGGCCCGCGCCGTTGGCGAGGGTGCCGTTGTTCGACTCGTAGAGCGTCGCGTCCCGGTCGGCAGTGATGGTGATGGTCGTCTGCGCTTGCAAGGAGGTGCAGAGCGCGACGGAGGCCGCGGTGAGGAACAGTTTGGCGATGGCCTTGGTCATGTTCGGAGGGTCGCTGACGGGTGTGGATGTTCGGGGCTCGCTAGGGAGAGGATACCTGATCGCTGCCCCACATGAGGCACGGAGATCGGAGGTAGCGCCTAGTTTCGATACGGTCGGCAGTTACTCCCGGCTTGCGAGCGATTGCGAGACATGATTCGCGTCATCGAACGTTCGGTTGCAGCGCGCCTAGGGTTCGCCCAGCGCGTGTCCGCGCGGCGCGGTCCGGCTCGGTCGCTACTTCTTTCTACCGACGATGAAGACTTGCCCGTTGCCGATCGCGGCGAGGCTCTCGAGCAAGGTCTCGTTTGCTTCGCCGAGGCCCACGCAGTGCAAGCGCACGCGTCGGAACGCGTTCATTCGTCGGATGTCCCGGATCAACCAGCAGTCGATTTGTCCGGGGCTGGGGCGACCCGTGACGTTCGGGAATCCTGCGTAGGGACCGTGGTAGTTGAGTTGGGGCGTGCGCTGGGCCGCCACGCCAGCCTCCAGGTCCTTCATGACGTTGCCCTCGCCGTAGTCTTTGTCGAGCACGTCGAAGCCGTCCCAGTTCGGGATGCCGTCCGACAGCAGGAAGACCGTGTCACAGCCCTCGGTCAACGGCTTGGCGTCGACGTAGAACGGCTCGCCCTGCGGCCCCTTCTTGCCCAGCGAGTAGGCGACGCTCATGCCGAAGTGCAGGCTGGTCTCGCCGCGAAGGCGATCTCGGCCCTCCCGGAACTGCGCCTCGATGTCGTCGAGCTCGGCCATGGCCTTCTTGATGTTGCCCTTGGACGCCTTGACCAGCCCCTTAGTGGCGTCCAGCGTGCCTGCGTCCGTGCCGAACCAAACGATCGAGAAGTACTTGTCGCTGTCGAGCCGCGACAGCGAGATGCGCAGTTGTTCGCGCGCGAGGTCCCAGCGCGTCCGGATCGTGTGCCAGGGCAGGTCGCTCTCGTCGAGCACCATGCTCTTCTTGCTCTTCTTCTTCTTCGGGCCCGTGATCGGTCCTTTGGGACGCGCGCTCGGCGAGATCTCCCTGAGCATGGAGTCTGACATGTCGAGCACATAGCAGAACCGCTCGCCCTCCGTCTCGATGCCGAAGAAGCGCGGCTTCGCTGAGGTGCCGTAGTCCTTGGGCTTCTTCACCTCCCCCCGTTCGAGCAGCTCAAGCCACGGCTCGGGGTCGGTGAACTTCGCGGGCCCGTTGAGGATCTCCTGGAGGTGCCGCGCCATTTGGACCTTCGCAAGCTGCGGCAGCTTGACCTTCTTGTCGAGGAGGCTGATGTAAGCCTTTAGGCCCTCTCGGTAGTCGTCGTCGTTGACGCGTCCCTTGTTGCGCCAGAGCGCGCCGGTCATCGCGCCGACCAGCAGCATGCGGTCTGCGTCCTTCCGCGGGAACTCGATGCAGTTGGGCACGATGGCGCGCTTGAGGCCGCCGCGGCTCGACATGCCGAGCGCCGTGATCGCCGCCGCGCGCATGTGGGCCTTCTTGCCGTTCTGCGCGATCTCTACGGCGAACTCCTCTCTGCCTTTGTCTACCTCGTTGCGAAGCGTCATCACCCAAAGCCACGAATCCACGGGCTTGTTGAACTTGCTGCGCAGCTTCGCGAAGCGCGGGAACCACTCTTCGTCTTTGAAGTGCTGCCCGATCATGTGCGCGATCGTGTAGCGCGTGTGCTCTGGGTAGTCGTCGCTCTTAGCGTAGTCTTTCGCCAACTGCTCCAGCGCCGCGGCTTCGCGCGTCTCGGCGAGCTTTTCGCGACCTTCAACGTGGAAGCGGAACGGCAGACGGCTCATGCACTCCGTGTAGCGCGCGCGCGCCTCCGAGTATCCGGGCGCGCCCTGCGCTAGGACGCACGCAGTCGTCGTCATCAGCAAGGCGGGCAAGTAGGCGACTATCCTGCGAAATCCGTGCATCGTTACCTTGGGGTCGAGCTGACAGGCGTGGCGGACGCGTTTGATAGATTACGAGGGCGCTCGGCTATCGCCTAGTCCAGAGATCACGAGGTTGCGGGTGTGCTGGCTCACCGCTTGATACAGCCTACCTGCTTGAGCGTATGCACGACGTCTAAGCGGTAGATCTGGGCCGCCTTGACGGCGCCGATGTCTTTTTAGGACATGGGAAGACCTCATCCATCACGGCGCCGCCCTTACGACACTCGACGCCTTCGGTCGCGATTCATGGGGTAAGCTTTCTCGAAGCGCCGTTCAGATCAGGCACCCGCGCGTAAGCGCGGATGCTTGCTGTCATGATCCGCACGGCTCCTTCCGACGGTGGCAAGGAGCCTGCGCACGAGCGGGAGTCCCGGTCGCCGCTGCAACCGTTGCTCGTAAGCAGACACGGAATTCGTGATGACCACCGCCTCTCGCCCCTGCAGGTTCCTACGATCTCTGCTCCTGTTATTGGTAGCAGCGCTCGCGGCCAGCCACGCCGCGGCACAGCGGTCCTCCCTGGGTTCGGTGCTTTCCAACCCGACCTTTGAGGCCGGTCGCGTGGGCAAGGCTCCGCCTGAGTGGTGGTTGAGCGCGCAGGGCTCCTGCACCTGCAAGGTCATCGAGGGCGACGCGTTCCAAGGCGACCGCGCGGCGTTCCTCAACTCGTCTGATTCAGAGTTCCATGAGCAGTCTCAGCTCATGCAGACGATCGACGCGCAACCTTGGCGAGGCAAGCGCCTCAAGTATCGCGCGGCGGTGAAGTCGGTGGAGGTCGGCGGCGGCGTTGGCTCGCCTATCTGGTGGCTATGTTGCAAGGTGGAGCGATCGCGTGATGCCGACGGAAAGATGCAGCCAGGGGCGTCCGATATGGGGCGTCCGCGGCCGATCAAGAACTCTAGCTGGGACCTCTACGAGATCGTCCTCGACGTCGCAGCGGACGCGACGCAGGTGACCCTCGGGCTCGGCATGATCGGCAAAGGCAAGGTCTGGTTCGACGCTGTGACGCTGGAGGCCGTCGACGCGTCGGTCGAGATCACCACGCCTAGAGGGGTGACGCCGATCGAAGGTGCGCTCAGCGCGCAGTTCGCCAAGGACCCGGCATCGCGTCAGGCTGAAGCAATGTACGCACAGAAGCAGCCGTTCTGGACAGCGTGGTTGATGGTCGCTGTGGTCGCTGTCGGCCTCTTCGTGCTTGCTATGTGGCCGTTGCGTCGGCTGGCCGACGGCTCAACTGACAACAGCGACGTCGTCGCTGCATACCTTGACGACACCGGCATGGGCCGGATGCGTTACTTCGCGCTCCGCTTTACGATCGTCTACTGGTTGCTCTTCTTCTTGCCGGAGCCGGTCACCACGATGGTCTTTATGGTCGCGCGGCTGCTAGACGCGGGCGCGGACGTCCAGTGGCTGGCTTTCATGCGAGATTGGTCTGACCCGCTCAACTGGTTCAACAGCGAGCTGGTCGGCGCGCACCGTGATTACACCGGATGGTTAAGCGGCGTCATCGCAGAGGGAGTCTTTGACGAGCGCTCCGTCCTGGTGCCGCCATCACGCGACAGCAGCGACACAACCATGGGCTACTTACTGCTCTTGGGTTACGTCGTGACAGCGGCCGTCGTCGCCGTGGCATGGACCGCGCTGCAGCGTCTGCGGCCGTCGCGAAACGCCTCCGTGGATCTGCTGCGCAGCTTCCTGCGCTACGCGCTCGCTTTCGCCTTGTTCGCGTCCGGTTTAGCGAAGCTTGATCCGTCAACCACGCCGTTCCCGGAGCTCACGGTGGATCGTCTCGATGTGACCTGGGGGGCGACCTCGCCGATGGAGCTTGTGTGGGGCTTCATGAGCGCGTCGCGGCCCTACACAGTCTTCGTCGGCGTCGCAGAGTCGATCGCGGCTGTGCTGCTGCTTTGGCGCCACACGGCGCTGCTCGGCGCGTTGATCTCGGTTGTCGCTATGGCGAACGTGATGATGCTGAACTTCTGCTACGACTTGCCGCAGAAGATTCTGTCGACGCACCTGATGTTAGGCGCCGTCATGATCGTGGTGCCCGATGTGCGGCGACTCGCGTCGTTGTTCTTCGCTCACCGCAACTCCAAAGACCTGGGGACCGCGAGCTACTGGTCCGTCAGCCGGACTCCATACATTCGGTGGTTGCCCAAGGGCCTCATCATCGCGTGTTGCTTCCTGCCGCCGGTCGCTGAGCGAGTTTGGACCTTGTTCACGGTGGAAACAGCGGTGCAGGCGCCGCTCAGCGACCGAGGTGACCGCCTGCTGGTCGAACGAGGCTTCCGGTGGGTGAACGAGTATCCGCTCAACCGCTGAAGGCGCCCTATTCGTAGCCGAATCGCCAGGGCCGGTTGTCCATCGGGAGCTCGTCGACGTGTAGCCCCCGGAGCTTCTCGAATCGCGGCGTCATCTCTTGGATCGAGTCGCCGCCAAGCTTCTCCGACAGCGCGTCTGCAAGCACGATCGCGACCATCGCTTCACAGATCGGGACGGCGCGCGGGACCTGGCAGTAGTCGCTCCGCTCGTAGTTGGTGGTGGCAGGCGCGCCCGTCGCGAGGTCGACGGAGCCAAGGGGGCGGAGGGTGGTCGCGATGGGCTTGATGGCCGTGCGGGCGACGAGCGGCGCGCCGTTTGTGATGCCTCCCTCAACGCCACCTGCCCGGTTGGTGTCCCGGATGAGTTTGCCGTCATCGCTTCGGAGCTCGTCGTGCGTGGCCGTCCCGTGGCGACGGGTCGAATCAAAGCCGCCGCCGATCTCGACCCCCTTGGCGGCGTTGACGCTCATCAGAGCGCCGGCGATTCGGGCGTCGATGCGGCGATCGTGCTGTACGTAGCTGCCGAGCCCGACCGGTACGCCGGTGGCGAAGGTCTCTACCACGCCGCCGAGCGTGTCCTTGTTCTTGATGGCCTGCGTGATGGCGGCTCGCATGGCTTCTTGCACGGCGGGGTGGGGGCAGCGTACGTCGTTCTGCTCGGCTGTTTGAGCGCGGTCAAGCAGCGCGGCGCCCTCGGCAGCAGGCTCTTCGAAGGGGCAATCAACCTCGCCGATCGCGGTTACGTAGCCGCCGACTTCGACGCCGAACGTGCTCAGCAACGCCCTGCAGATAGCCCCGACGGCGACGCGCGCAGCCGTCTCGCGCGCGGACGCCCGCTCGAGCGATAGCCTGAGCTCTCGGTAGCCATACTTTGCTGCGCCTGTCAGGTCTGCGTGACCTGGTCTAGGAACAGTCATCGGGGCGATCTCGCGGTCGCGCCAATTTTCATAGTCGCGGTTCTCGATGACGAACGCGATCGGTGCCCCGGTCGTGTATCCGGCCATCACTCCGGCAGTGATCTGTGCGCGGTCGCTCTCGATCTTCATCCGTCCGCCGGCGCCAAAGCCCTGTTGGCGCCTGCACAGCTGCTCTGCGATCGTCGCTTCGCTCAGCGCAACTCCTGCCGGCATGCCCTCGAGCACGCCGGTCAGCGACGGTCCGTGGGACTCGCCGGCGGTCAGGAATCGCAGTCTGCTCGTGAACATAGACGCGTTGAGCGTAACGGAGCCGAGGCGCTGGCCATCCCTCCTCGACTACGAACGGTGTTCCAGCGACAGCGCCGCCGCCGCAGCGGTCACCTGATCCTGCAGCTGCAGCGAAGCGTCGATGGTGCGGTCTGCTGCCGCTTGAAATAGCGGCGCGCGTCGGCTGACTAGGTCGTCGACTTCCGCGACGATGGGCGCGCCCGTAACAGTGGGGCGGTCGCTTCCATCTATCCGCTCGCGGAGCAGCGCCGCCGCCGCCTCGAGGTAGATTACGATCGCCCGCTGTCGCAGTCGTTCGCGAACGGCGGCTGTCTCAAGAGCGCCGCCGCCGAGGGCGAGCACGCGCCCGGGCAGGAGCTCTTCTTTGATCACCTGCGCCTCTTTCTCCCTGAAGGCGGGCCACCCCCGCGCGGCGACGAATGGAGAAATCGGGCCGTGTTGTGCGGCGAACTCTTCGTCGGAGTCGACGAAATCCGCGCCCAGGTGCGCGGCGAGGGCGCGCCCAAGCGTTGACTTGCCTGCGCCGCGCATGCCTACCAGCGCGACCGGTAGGTGAAGCTCGCGTACCTTCTCAAGGTCGCGCCAAAAGCCCGGGTAGCTCTTGTTGACGCAGTCAGGCTCTGAGATATCGATGTCGGGGACTCGCGCGCCCAGCAGCGCGAACGCCATGGCGACCCGGTGATCTCCTTCGGGGTCTACGGTCACGCCGTGTAGCGGCGCGCCGCCGCGCACCGTCAGCCCGTCTTCGTGTTCGGTGACATCGGCGCCGCACTTGCGCAGCTCCCGAGTCACTACGGCGACCCGGTCACATTCTTTGACCCGGACGTTGGCGGCCCCAATGAGTCGCGTCGTGCCGTCCAGCATCGCCGCGAGGCACGCGAGGTTCAGAAACTGATCAGGGATCAAGGAGACGTCGATGGTCCGTGACGCCGGCGTCTGCATGCGTCGCAGCGCTTCGTCGAGCCACTCGTCGGGTTGGCCTGATCGCCGCTTCAGGTTGCGGCCACGAACGCGGCCGCCCGTGAGGTGGTTTAGGCAGGTCCAGACGCCCATGGCGCTCCAATCTGCGCTCGCCCGCACGCTTGCCGGGACGTCACCGTAGCCGCCCTCGACGAACGCTCGCCTGCCTCGCAGTGTCGCGCCGACGCCGAAACGCTGGATCACCTTTATGGTCCACTCTAGGAAGCCTCGAGAGGCGACCGGACCAACGAGCTCGACGTCTACGCCGGATGGCAGCGCTGCGCCGATGAGCAGCAGCGAAGAGACGAACTGGCTGGACACAGAGCCGTCGATCAAGACCTTGCCGCCGGCGGGTCGGGCGCCGACGACGCGCAGGTCTTTGCCGTCACGCGTGACGACGACGCCGAGCTGGCGCCACGCGTCGATCAACGGCTGCATCGGGCGTGTCTGCATCCGTTCGTCACCGGTCACCGTCCAATTCCCTGGCGTGATGGCGGCGAGCGACACGAGGAAGCGCACAGCCGTGCCCGCGTTGCCGCAGAACATCTCGCCGCTCGTTGGGGCGTCCGGCTGACGCGGGCCGACCCTGATAGTGCGGCCTTCGGCGTCTAACTGAGCCAAGTAGCCGAGCGCGGCGATCCCGCTCACCATGTAGCGCACGTCGTCGGATGCGGAGACGCCCTCGACCGTTACTTCGCGGCCGGACAGCGCGGCGAGCACCAAGAGGCGGTTGACCTCGCTCTTGCTGCCGGGCAATTCGAGCTCGGCGGCGCTGGGGTAGAGGTGTGGAGTGATCGAGTATGTCGTCACGAGAGGGCCTTACGCATGCCTGCTTCCGTCAGCGTGACGAGCTCACCATCGCCGAGCGTGCGCGGCACGAACATCGGCACCTCGCCGCGCGCCGCCTTCTTGTCGTGGCGAGCGCGGTCCCACAACTCTTTTGGTTGGCGGAGCCGCGCTGGGATCTCGGTCGGTGCGCCGATGGCGCGGAGCATGTCTCCGATCCGAGCAGTCGTCTCGACGCTGACGTCGGCGGCTCGACATTCGGCGATGAGACCCATCGCGATCGCGGCGCCGTGCCGGACCGTTCCTTTTGCCAAGCTCTCGACGGCGTGTCCGATGGTGTGACCCGCGTTGAGGGCGCGTCTACGATCGCTCTCTCGCTCGTCGTTCAGGACGACGGCCATCTTCATCTCGACGGCCATGGAGACGACGCGCGCGGTCGCGTCGTGATCGCGAGCGACCAGCGCTGACGCTATCTCCTCGAGCGCGACGAAGTGATCGGCGTCGAGGACGGCGGCTTTCTTGACGACTTCGACGAGTCCCTCGCGGTAGAGGTCGTCAGGGAGCGTCTCTAACCAACTCGTGTCCATCACCACGGCGTCAGGTTGGTTGATCGTGCCAATGCGATTCTTAAGGCCGCAGTGGTCGACGCCGTTCTTGCCGCCCAGGGCTGCGTCGCACATAGCGAGCGTCGTAGTCGGGCAAGAGACGAAGGCGACCCCTCGAAGGTAGACGGATGCGACGAAGCCGACGAGATCGGTGACTGTGCCGCCGCCGAGCGCGACGATCACGGTCGCGCGAGTGGCGGCCGCCCGGTGCAGCCGCTCAGCTAACTCACCGGCGGCCTGCAGGCTCTTAGTCGAGTCTTCGCCCGAAACGGCCAGCGTTGTGTCGGCGCTTAAGGCTGCCGCTACCCGATTTGCCACAGCCGCCAGCTGCTGATCGTGCACGACGACGACGTTATGTGGTCGCAGCGCGGAGACGATCTCAGGCAACCGCTGTTCGGCCCCGCGTTGGATCAAGACGCGCGACTCGCTGGTGTGCGTGAACGAGAACGTTTGGTCCATGGTGTATGCAGCGACGGTACTCGACCGGTCGCTGAAGTTCTCACCTGCAGCCGTCCCAGGTCGACTTCCGGTGTCCGCAGGCTAGGTCAACACGCGCGGCGCTGCGCCGGTTTGCTGGCTGCGGCTTGCATCCTCTCTCTTTTGGACGGGAGCGCCCTGGGTTGGCGTGGTCCCGCCAGACCGCTCAACGGTGCACGTCGTTCCGTGGCTCGCGGTGCCCGCCTGCAGCCACCGAGCGAAGGCGCGGACCAGAGTCGGCATGACGATGTAGCTCATTAGCGGGACCGCGAGGGCCGTCACGATCAGCGTCATTAGCGGTAGCGGGAGACGCTCTGCTAGCGACGACGGCAGGCACCACAGCAACAACGTGATGGTGGGGTAAATACCTACCCAGTTGAGCAACACCATCCGATGACGCGACGGCGTGGTTGGTCCTAGCGAGCGTCTGGTTTGCATCCACAACCAGATCGGCATCTCGCCGACTAGCGATGCACGAATTCCGCTTTGGCCTTGGGTCCGTTCTGGAGGAAGTTCGCGACGCCGATGCGCATGTCTTCGGTGCCACAGACCTCTCCGAAGCACTGCGCCTCGAAGGGCACTGCTTCAGCGAGCGGTAATTTGGCGGCTCCGAGGATGGCTTTCTGAAGGATCTCGTCGACGCGGCGTGAGAGGTGGCCGATTTCGATTGCGGGTAACACTTCGGGGACGTCGCTCATTGGGCCCTCGGCCATGCGCGATCGCGGCGCTTTGCCGTCGGCCATGTCGCTGCACAGCGCGACGGCCCGGTCGACCAGGTCGCCTTCGACCTCTTCACGGATCAGTCCGAAGGCCAGCGCCTTCTCTGAGCTGATCGGTCGGCAGGTGCGCAGCATCATGTTGGCGTTTTCAAAGCCCACCAAGCGCGCCAGCCGCACGGTGCCGCCGGCCCCCGGAATGATGCCGAGGTTTGCCTCAGGTTGACCTGCGAGCACCTTGATCCCCTTCTTGGCGATGCGGGTCTCACACGCCATCGCGGTCTCGATGCCGCCGCCGAACGCGAGGCCGTTAAGCGCGGCGACGGTCGGCTTTTGCACGGCTTGCACGGCGTCGACGCAGACCTGCGATGTCCGTGACGTTTGTTCTCCCATCTCGACGCTGTCGATCTCTGCGAGGAAGTTGACGTCGGCGCCGCTAACGAACGCCTTCTTGCCAAAGCCGGTAAGCACGATGCCCTTAACGGCGTCGTCAGCGTCGCACTCTTCGAACCGCCTCCTGAGCTCTTTAAAGACCTCCTGATCCAGCGCGTTGAGGACTTTGGGCCTGCGGATCGTCAGCACGGCCACGCCGTCGCGGTCCTCACGCAAGATCACCGGAATGTCGAAGGGTTTGTCCGTGGCGCCGTGCGCCTCGATGCACTTGGGCACCGGGAAGCCTTCGTATTCGGCGGCGTATGCCCTCACCAACTCAAGCGCTCGGGCTGTGCCGACCTCGTTCATGAACGAGAACGCCGGCGACATGTCCAACGCGACGTCGAGGCCCATGTTGAAGTCGGAGATCGAGATCAGCCCTGCGTCTACGATTTCACCGCAGAGGCCGAAGTAGGCGCCCATCAGCGCGTCGCGGACTTTGGTCGCGACGTCTTCGCTAACCTCGACCTTCTCGCCTCGAGCGGGCACGTCCCACGGCTCGTTGTCTGCGACCTTTTGCTTCAGGGATTCCGGCGTGCGCCAGTAAGGGCCGATCTTGGTCGTGTAGTTGTCTAGGCCGACCGCGGTGATGGGGTTGCCGCCGGTGAGGTTCATCGCGGTGAAAGATCCCACCCCCATCTTGAACGTCTTCTTGCAGACGACATCGATCTCTTTGGTCGTCGCGACGCCGCGCTCTGCGAGCAGCGCGCACGCGTAGAACAACCCCTCGAAGACCGGGTCCAGCGCGTAGCCGTAGCGAGACTGCACTTCGATCGGGACCTTGCCGATGTTCTCATAGAACGACATCAGCCATCGGGTCGTCTCGGGCGTCGTGTCTCTGCCGGTGACGACCTCGACGAGCAGGTTGCGCTCGGCAGGGAAGAAGTAGTGCACGACGCCGGTGCGCCCTTTGTGCTTGCTGTCGGCGAAGATGACCTCTGGCTCTAAGTGCGAGCTGTTGCTGCACAAGATCGCGTCTTCCGACACCAGCTCTTCGACCGTGCCGAAGATCTTGCCCTTTAGCTCCTTGTTCTCCGTGGCTGCCTCGACGACGAGGTCGGCGCCGCGGATGTCTTCGTAATCGGACGTCCACAAGACGCTCCCGGTCATGGCCTGCTGTTGGGCCTCGCTGAAGGCGCCGGTCTCGACGCCCTTGGCGACCTTGCGTTCCAGCTTCTTCTTACCGCCGGCCAACGCCTCGTCGCTGACGTCTACGACGACGGTCTGAACGCCGAACGGGCTGAGGACCTTGGTGAAGTAGAGGGCGATGTCCGGTCCGATCTGGCCGGAACCGATGACAGCGACCTTGCGGATCTCGCGACCTTGGTGGGTGAAGCTCATGGATTTGTCGTTTCGGGGGGAAACAGGTTAGCGATGCACCTCGGCCGGAGGAAGTCTGCAGGTCACCTGTCCGACCCGTGGCGGGGCTGCGAGCGACGTCCTGCTGGGCGTCGATGAGGCCTGCCGATCTCACGGGGCAGGTCGCCGAGGCTGTCGAGCCCGGGAGGCCGCGCGAGCGAAGCGACGATGCCGGCCTACGTGGGCGGGGGGGGGGAGGCGATGCGGAGCTCGCTGGAATGGGCCGTGGCCCGCGTCGCGGCTGCATGCGCGCCGACGAGGTGAAAACAAAGCAGGCCTTCGATGGTCAACGTCCGCTGTCGAGCGCGCCGAAGAGGTCCGCTGTGCGCCCGCCGTCCTGCTGCGCCTGCGCGTGAGGCCCCGGCGGACCTCCGCCGCTTAACAGCTCGCGTCTGCGCGGACGTCGAGCGAGCCGTCCGTCGTGAGCGCGTCAGCGTTCCCCCGCAGGCGCCGCGCCCCCGAAAGGGTCAGACCTGATCGAATGGCCGCTGGTTCGGCGGGCGTTCCATCGATCAGGCGAGATTGCGGCTTCATATGTCGATTTATTTATCGAGCCCTGGATTTGCGGGTCGTCGATATCCATACGCAACGCGGCGGATTTGCGCCGTATCTGCGTAACGCCGAAATTGTGTTCATAAGCAACAACGATCCAACGCTTTGCTGTCACTGCGGCAAGCGGCGCAGTCTTGCGGTTCGAGACCTATGCTGTTTCCCGTAACAGCGGGCTGCGTCATATAGCCATTTACGCTTCATTTGCCGCCTAGCATGCGTTCTCGGCCAACTGTAGCGTGCGTCGCGAGGCCTCCATGCAAACGCCACGACTTACATCACATCGCGCCTGCTATGTAACTGGCGTCCTGTTCTTTGTGGCGTTCCTGACAGGGTGCGGCGGCGGCTCTGGGTCCGCGCCGCCTGCGTTCACGTATCAAACATCCTTGGGAGCAGGGACTTCGATCCACGTTCAACTCAGCGACGGGACCCCCGTCGCCGGCGCCATCGTGCAGATCCAGGATCATCTTCCGGAGCCGACCGGACAGGAGACGCGCGAGGAGCTGGAGACCGGCAAGCTCTACTTTCACGGCCAGACGAACGCGTTCGGCGTCGTGCGCGGTCTCTGTAAGTTCCCGGTGGATGTGACCACGTGCGACGTCCTGGTCACGAGCCCTGCCCATACGGGCCCTTATACCTTCGAGTCGCACCACGATTTTTGGGGCGCGACAGCGCCCTCGGCGCGCGTGCAGTTCCCGGTGACGTCCCAACTGAACGCGACGGTTGTCGTGGAGGCAAGGCAATGAGAGCGTCCCATCGCTTCGCAGCAGCGCTGGTCGCGTTGAGCTCTGTCGGCATCGCGCAAGACTTCTGGGCCGGGGGCACCCCTGGCAACCGTCCATGGCAGCTCTGGGGTCTCGAGCAGCAGCTGTTCACCAGCTCGAATAACCAGGCCGCTCAACACGTGGCCAACGCCGACTTCTCGCCCAACCTGCTGGTGCAGCAGCCGACCTACATCGACTTGGTATGGATGCACGAGGGCGTTTCCAGCGCGAATCACTCGTTCGGCTACTTCACCTACACGGAGACGAACGGCAGCGTCGAGATCATCGATCGGCAGCTGATGTTCCGCAGCGTCGACTGGGGTCCATCCAGCTGGACGTCGAGCGGCAACGGCCAGATGTTGTCGAACGCGGCCTACTACCTGCGTGACAGCAGCGGCGTCCGCCGCCTGTTCCAGCCCGGAGAGCGCGTCGGCTTCTTCTTGGTTTACGACGGTGGCGTGACGTGGGCGCCGCTTGGCCCATATGCCCCGATCTTCGAGTGGGGTGATCCGGCCCAGCCAGCGATCCCTTCGACAGACCCGGCGGTCAACGACCTGTTCGGACCTAGCGGCGGCGGGTGCTTAACGTCGCTCGTGCGGTTCAACCCTGGCGCGCAGCGACAGTTCGATAGCGAGGGCAACCTGCTCAACGCGATCGACTTTAAATACCTCGCGATGACGCACATCACGGACCCTCAGTACCGCTTCCCGGACTGGCTGGGCGGCCGCGATTACTTCTACTGCGGGTTCGAGGACACCAAGTCGCCGAACAGCAGCATGGATTGGAACGAGTTCGTGTTTCAGGTGTCACCGACGGTCGCGGGGGCCTTGGACACAGCGTCCAACCATGGCTACGCGAACGATCCGGACACGGACGGCGACGGTGTCTTGGACATCAACGACCACTACCCGAACGACCCCGACAGGGCGTTCCGCCGTCGAGAGCCGAACAGCGGCTACACGGTCATCGGCCTCGAAGACAATTATCCAGAGATCGGGGACGCGGACTATAACGACGCGGTCGTCGCGTACGCGTTCGAGGTCGTGACCGACGCCGACAACCAGATCCGCGACACCTTGGGCATGTTCCACCTGATCGCGCGTGGCGCTGGCTACGACGCCTCGATGGGGATGAGGATCGCCGACCTACCGATCGCCACGACGGGGACGGTCACGCTGGAGCGCTTTGAATCGGGCTCCAACCTCGGCCTACCCCCGACTTCGGTGAGCATCGCAAGTCTTCCTTATGAAGTCGGTCGCCGCCTCGATGATATTTTCCCGTCGACGATGGCCGCGCTGCCGCCCGAGCCCGGTTCGTTCGCGACGAACACGCTCTCAAGTCAGATCGCGGTGGCGCCGGCGTCGTGCGCTGTGCGCTGGTCATTTGACCAACCGCTGGACCCTGTCTCCATCGGCTTGGCCCCGTATGACCTCTACTTCATCGTGAAGCGCGGTACGTTCGAAGCCGACATCCACCGCCCCGGCTTCGCAGGCTTCGCCGAACGGCCGACGTGGTTGCCGGCAGAGGTCGGTCCCGCCAGCTTCCTCGACGAGAACGGCGCGCCCTGGGTGTTCGAGGTCAGCACCGGTTGGAAGTTCCCGCTGGAACAGGTCGACATCTCGAGCGTCTATTCGCGGTTCCAGCCCTGGGTGGCGTCGGCGGGGGCGTTGGACCCGGACTGGTTCTTGAACGTGACACAGGGTCAGCAGGCTAACGTCAGCGGGGACATCGCGACGATCGTAACGCCTCGACCCTGGAGCATCCTGGTTCGCTGACGGACCCGCCTCCTCAGGTGCTGCCCGAGGAGAGAGTGATCCGCTCGCAGGATTAGGCGCCGTCTTGGAGCAACCGCGCGACGAGGCGGCCGGTCTTTTCGGACGCTTCCCACATGGGGTAGTGTCCTGGCCCCTCGATTACGTGAAGTTGCGCGCCCTGGATCTGGTCGACGACCGCGTCCTGAACGAACGCTGGCGGGAGGAATGGATCCGAGGTCGCGATGACGTGTGTCGGCGCCCGCACCTCCGTAAGCCGTTCTTCGAAGCCGCCGCGCGTCCACGCGTCGAGCGATTCCTTGGTCGCGGTGTCGTCCACAGCGGCGGCCAAGTCTAGGAGCTGTTCGCAGGCGTCGGCGTCGAGCTTCAGGGTCGCCATACTCAGGATCGTGCGCTGCAGCGCTCGGTCACCGGCCGAGCTGGCGAACAACGCCTGCGCTTCCTCTGGGAGCTGCATACCACGAGCCGGGACAGAGTTGAGCAGGATCATCTTTGTCACTAGGTCTGGTCGCTCGGCCGCGACGAGCTGCGCGATGGCGCCGCCCATGCTGAACCCGACGAGTGAAGCGCCGCCTATATGCTCAAGGATCGCGATCACGTCCTGCGCGTAGTCCTCTAGGCGATAGCTACCAGGGGCGTCAGAGCGGCCAGCGCCGCGCAGATCGGGGACGAAGACTGTGGCTACGTCGGAGAGTTGGTCGAGGATCGGCGCGAACACACCGCCTGTGGTCATCCATCCGTGGATCAGCAGCGCTCTCTCTGCTGCATCACCGTGTTCGTCGACGTGTAGTTCAAGGACGTCGGAGACTCTGATCTTCATTTCTAAGGTCCTGCTTCGTCATCCAGATAGAGATTCTTGAAGGGGTTGTTCTCGCGTTTGGACCGCGCGTCGCTGTTGTTCAATCCGATTCGAGCAGCTTGCTCACCGCTTCGGTAACGCTGCTCAGCGTGAAGGGCTTCTGCAGCAGCGGCGCACCTTCCGCGGCGCCGCGACGGACGACCTCGTCGTTGGCATATCCTGAGACAAACAGCACTTTCACCGATGGCTTCACCTCTTGAACGTGCTTCGCCAGCTCTCCGCCGGTCATGCCCGGCATCACGACGTCGGTGACGAGCAGGTCGAGATCTAGACCTCCCTCTCTGACGTGATCGAGCGCCGCTTGCCCGTCTTCGGTGGCCACGACTGTATGTCCGGACGAGCGAAGCATCCGCACGAGGATGCGCCGGACATCTGGGTTGTCTTCGGCGACAAGGATCGTCGCCTTGCGGTCGCGGGAGACAACTTGCTGCTCGGCCTCATCGGGTCGGTCGGTCTCCGCGCTGATAGGGAGGCGAACGCGGAACGTCGCGCCTTCTCCGATGGCGCTCTCCAGCGTGACGTCGCCGCCGCTCTGTCTCGCGATTCCATATACCGACGCCAAGCCCAGGCCGGTGCCCTTACCGACCTCTTTGGTCGTGAAGAAAGGGTCAAAGATATGGGCGGCCGTCTCCGCGTCGATGCCGACCCCGGTATCGGAGACCGCGAGCTGTGCCCACGGCTCCCCGTCGACGTCGACGTGTCCGGTGGTCAACGTCAGTCGACCGCCGAGCGGCATCGCGTCGCGGGCGTTTGTCGCCAGGTTCATCAGGACTTGCTCGAGTTGACCTGGGTCGGCTTTAACGAAGATCGGTTCGTGAGCGAAGGCGGTTTGCACATCGATGTCGGACCCGATCAGCCGCACAATCATGTCCAGCGTGTCCTGAACGACGACGTTCAAATCGACGACCTGAACCTGCAGCACTTGTCTTCGAGAGAAGGCGAGCAGCTGTTGTGTGAGCTTGCTAGCACGTTGCGCTGCGTGCTGGATCGCGTTGGCGGCTTCACGCGTGTCTTCCGGTGATCCGCCGCCGTCGAGCGTGTCGCTGTAGCCCATGATGACCGTCAACAGGTTGTTGAAGTCGTGCGCGATGCCGCCTGCGAGCCGACCTACCGCCTCAAGCTTCATCGCCTGTCGATACTGCGCCTCAAGCTGCTTGCGCTCTGTGATGTCTTCGAGGATCGCCATCGCGCCGATCACTTCGCCTGAGGCGGAGTGGATAGGGGCTGTCGAGATGGCGATGTGGACTCTACGTCCGTCGCTGCGGTGACGCTCTGCCTCGACGCCGTTGAAACCCTGGCCGTCAATGACGGTCTGGAAGAAGCCCTCGAAGCGCTCCCATTCGTCCTCTGGGACGAGCGGGTAGTGTCGACCAATGATATCGGTTGCTGGCCAACCGAAGATGCGCTCGCAGGCGGGGTTCCACATCGTGACCCGCATTTGCAGGTCGAGCGTTAGGATCGCCACCGGGGACGCGTTGACCAGCGGCTGAAGGATGCGGTCCTGATCTACGGTCAACGTGGGTCCCGATCCGACCGGCCTGACGACGTGTAGCGTTGCGCCTTCAGGCTGGTCGCTTCGTGAGATCTGCCACAACCGACCGTCTCGCTGAAAGGGTTCGGTCCGACCTAGGATCGTCGCGTCTTCGTCGAGCCATTCGAGCAAGGGCGCGCTCGCGAAGGTGCGCTGCCCCGACGAGTCGGTGTAGCACACGTAAACGTCGCCCTGTCCGAGCGCGCTGATCCAAGCCTCTGGGTTGGGACCCATCTCGCGAAAGCATAGCGTCCCCGTTACGCACATTTACGTATATCGGAGGCGCGCAGCGCGCCCGTTTTAGCTCGGCCAGTTCCTAACGGGTCCTGGTCGATGTTCGGGGCCGTGATCGGTTGACGTTCACGGCGGCTCTGCCAGTGGTCAATCTTCACGCTGAGTGACGAGCATCGCCTCGATCAAGGGCGGCATGCGGAGCCGCGCTGATGGCTCATGCTCTGTTGCTGGTCTGCTGTGTCGAAAGCGACGGCCGCCCTGTTCATTTTGGCAAGAAAGCATGAGTCAGCGCGCCCGTCGGGGGTCGTTGTTTGGACGCGTCTGGCATCTGGTGTGTGGGCCGCGAGGTGCGCGCGCGCCACCGTCAGAAAGCAGGCTGGGACACCGGCGTGCGGTGGCCGTCGCTTAGGCGCACGTTCGGTCCTGCGGCAGATATCGGAACGTCTTTAAATCTGATACTTGCGTCAAAGTATGCCGTCGCGGTGCATGCGCTAAGTCCAGAGGCAAAGGTGCGCGCGGCGCCGGTTCGAAGCCTCTGTGGGCAAAGTCTGCTCCAACCATTTTGCTCTTTGGCCGGGTGCTGAGGAAGATTCCCACATGCAGGTCTCGCTCTTCTCCGTTCGGGGCACCGCTCTGTCTGCGCTTTGCAGATCCATGCGATTCTGACAACGACGGCGTCTCCGGGCGCGCGGCGATCACAGCTGCGCTCGGCACGAACCAGCCGCAGATCTGCCGCTTCAACTGGAAAGGGATCGCCAGCTCTATCGGCGACCAGATCGCCTATGCGCTTAATCGAGACGTGGGCGTGACGACGTCGAGGTTCCCGATCCTCGACGTAGCCTCTGCACCGAGCCCGGTTGAGGTGTCGGATTCAGAGCTTGATCATTTGGTTCACTACAACGGGTCGCTCGGCGTCAACGCGCGCAGGCGCCTACCCGATGCGGACGCCGCAGCCGGTGCGCAGCTGTTCAGTCAGATGGGGTGTGCGGCTTGCCACGTTTCCCATATGACCACGGGCTTAAGTCAACCTTGGGCCGAAGTGCGCAGCCCGACGATACGGCCATTCACGGACTTGCTGCTGCACGACATGGGCGCCGGCCTGGCCGATAACATGGCGGTCGCCGGATCCGGTGCGAGCGCGAGCGAGTGGCGCACGACGCCGCTCTGGGGCGTCGGCATCAGCGCTGGCATTGACGGCCGAGAGGGCTATCTGCACGACGGCCGCGCCGCGACGACGGAAGAGGCCATCTTATGGTATGGCGGCGAGGCTGAGACCGCGAAGCAGGCGTTCCGGACGAGCCCCGCGGCTGACCGCGTCAAGCTGATCGCTTTCCTCAGGTCGCTCTAACGGTGGCGGTCGCGGGCGTTGTTCCCACGGTGAGCGGTGCAGCCGGTATGCTGCATTGCTCATGAGGCACGTTGTTGCGACGATCCTGTTGTGCTGTGGACCTGTCGCAGCGCAGGCGCCCGCGAATTACTACAGCAGCGTAGTAACCACGTCTGGTCCGCTCCTGCGCGCGTCGCTGCACGACGTGATCGATGATCACACGCGGTATCCCTACACCTCTGGCGGCACCGACACGTGGGACATCCTAAAGATCGCGGACGAGGATCCGTCCAACAGCGGCAGGATCCTGGACATCTATCGCAACGCTTCTTACCCGAAGGCGACCGGCGGCAACCCCAACTACAACCGCGAGCACCTCTGGCCCAACAGCTACGGCTTCCCATCAGACAGCGGCAGCAACTATCCGTACACGGACTGCCACAACTTGTTCCTTTGTGACATTGGCTACAACGGCCAGCGCGACCGAAAGCCGTTTGAAGCCGGCAACGCGTCCTGGGTGGAGCTCACGACGGTCAATAACCAGGGACAGGGCGGCGGCAGCGGTGTCTACCCAGGAAACTCGAACTGGCGGACCAGCAGCAACTCTCCGGGCGCGTTCGAGGTCTGGCCAGAAAGGCGCGGAGACGTCGCGCGGGCGTTGTTCTACATGGACGTCCGCTACGCAGGAGGAACGCACCAGAGCGGCGCCGCCGAGCCCGACCTGATCCTCACGGACAACGTCTCGCTGATCACGTCTAGCGCGACCGGGGGCAACCTGTCGGTGGCATACATGGGCAGACTGAGCACGCTGTTGCAGTGGCACGCCGCCGACCCGGTAGACGCGAGAGAGGTCGCGCGCAACGACGCGGTCTCCTCTTATCAGGGCAACCGCAACCCGTTCGTTGATCACCCTGAATGGGTCGACTGCATCTTCCAAGGCCAATGTGCGACGACCACCGGGCGGCCGCCGGAGGTCTGGATCAACGAGCTCCACTACCAAAACTCCGGCGTCGATACGGGCGAGTTCGTCGAGGTCGCAGGGCGCGCCGGGACGCGCTTAGACAACTGGATGTTGGTCGCCTACGACGGCGCGACGGGGGCTGCATACCGTCGCATCGCGCTCCGCGGCGCGATCCCCGCGCAGTTCAATGATCACGGCGTCCTCTCGTTCCCTTTCCCCGGCCTGCAGAACGGAACGGACGGTGTCGCGCTCGTTACCGGCGAAGGCGTGGTGCTGCAGTTCTTGAGCTACGGCGGCGCGTTCGTCGGCACCAACGGCGCGTGTAAGGGGATCACCTCTCTAGACATTGGCGTGGTCGAGAGCGCGTCCACTCCGACGGGTTTCTCGTTGCAGCTCTCGGGTGTCGGCGACGGTTACGGCCAATTCTCATGGCAGTCCCCGTTCTTCCAGTCGGCAGGGACGATCAACGCCGGTCAAGTCATGCAGTGACAGCCCGCGAGGCGCGGGCGTCGCTGGGCGTCTGCAGCCCGGGCTCGCGCCTTCCCGAGCGGCGACTTCTCATCTCAAAAGTGGTCGCGAGCCTCGCGGCGTCGGCCACATCTACAGGTTAGATGCGAGGATGCGTCACGGTTAACGCGGCCGCTCGATAGCGGCGCGTTTGAGCGGCTCAGGAGCGTTGACCGGAGTCCCAGGCGCATGCCATGCTCTCCGCTACACACTCGGATTTTGCATATGGGAAGAAGCCGTTTTTTGAGCGTCGCTCTGTTGCTCGTGATGTTTCCTGCTTGTGGAAGCAGCGGCGGCGGCGGCGGGTCTGCTGTGCCGGACATTCCGGCGTCCGTGCCTCCGGGCGCCGGCGTCCTGCAGATCGACATGGCTGGCACTTGGGCGATTCAGGACACCTCGGTGTTGGAGACCAACGCGGCCAACCCGACGTCACCGCCCAACGGGACCTTGTTCGTGCTTGAGCCGACGCGCATCGCGTCGATCGGCGGCCTGAGCGTCGAGCGATCGGCGCTGGAGCAGTTCGTCAACGCGCCGCTTGAGAGCTACGTCAATCAGCTCGACGGGACGAACGTCTACTACGCAGTGGTCACCGACCAACGTGCGTCTGGCGGTGAGAGGATCGAGACCGCGCTCGCAGGTGGTGCTGTCGACGCCAACACGATCTTGGTCGAGGCTTTCACCAGCGCTCAGGGTGCGCCTGATCCGGCGCCGCAGTTCACTCGCTCGCGTTACACTCTCGTTCGAGTGCCGGGGACGACACCTTTGCAGCACCGTCCCGAGTCGTGGACGGCGGAGGACCTCCTCCGGGCGGCGTTTGGGGACGTGTGAACCTCTGGCGCGCTGACGCCGGCGATCTACGGTCACCGGTGGCCTAAAGTTCGGCGAAGCAGTATTCGCGGGTCATCTCCGGCCTATATCAGGTCGCTGTCGCCAGGGGTCATATACCACTGCTCGCGATAGAACAGCGACCCGCGGTTGTCGAAAGGGATCACGACCAGGAAGTAGTTGGTTCCGTAGACCAGGAAGCCAAGCTTCTGGAACTGCAGGAAGCGTTCGTCGACCTGCGAGAACAGGGTCGCGAGCACGTTGCGCTTGGACTCCGTGGTGCGCTGCTCAGCCATAGCGACCATCGCGACGGTCGCGTCTTCGTCGTCTTTCGGGCACAGCCAGTCGATGATGAAGGCCGAGCCAGGGAAGAGGAAGTCGCTGCGCGCGAAGACGAAGATGCCGCGCAGCAGGCCCGAGCTACGCTCCCTGCACTCGTAGAGCTCGTAGTCGCGGTCGAGCGCGTCGGCGTAGCGCCAGTTCAGGTAGGCGCTGTCGCGGATCACAGCCAAGCCAGCGTCGTCTCTGCGCGCCTCCCACAATTGGTCGACGTCTGCGCCGTAGCGGTCGACCCGGGTGACCTCTAGGTCAGCGCTCGTGGCGCGCTTTGGGAAGCCGCCGGCGGGCGTCTCGCGGAACAGGAAGTCCCAGTCGCGGATGTTCTCGTATCGCAGGTAGCGCTGACCGATCCGCCAGTTGGGGATCGGCCACCCGTAGTGGAAGCGGGCTTGGCCGTGGTCTGTTCCGGTGAACATCTCGTTGTGCCTGAGGCCGAGCTGAACGAACAGGCCGGGCCTCGGCGCTTTGCGCCGAAACTCGGGGAAGATGAAGATGTCGGCGCCCTGCGCCGTCAGCAGGTCCTCACCTTCCATGCGCACACGCGTCGACATCGTCGAGTAGGTGCCGACGATCCCGACGTCTTGCGCTTCGGCGACGGCGATGTGGGGGCGGCCGACCGGGTTGTTTCCCATGGGCGCGTCGCGGAACTTCCAATACCAGTGCTGCAGACTGGTCGACTGCGGGAAGATTTTGTTGCAGCCCTCCACGAGGCTGTGCTCGTCGCCGGGTCGGTAGGCGCGGATGGTGATCTCGTCGCTCATCGTGGCGCGATCTTGGAGCAGGACGTGGTCGGCTACAAGGTGTCCAGCCGGCGTCTCAGTCGATCTTTCCTCGGACGACGCGATACGCCTCCCAGTGACCGTGCCCTGCGCCGTGCACCAGCGAGCGATACATGTTGAGCCCGACGATGCAGTTGTCGAACCGAGAGTAATCAAGCTGGCTCGGGAAGCGCTCCAGCGCCGCGAGCTTGGCGGGCATCACCTCGCTGATGTCGAGGACGAAGTCGGGCACCATCGCGTTCCACACCTCGTAGCCCAGCGCCACGCCGGCGAAGTCGACGGCCGCCAGCGCACGGACGACGATGTGATACAGCGCGTGGTGGTCCGGGTGACCCTCGAGCTCCCATGGCAGATAGACGATGTCCGGCTTGGTGGCCTCCAGCGTCGCGATCGCCTTCTCTAAGCCCATGTTGAGGTCGCTCTTGCTGAGCACCTGGCCGTCCGGGAATCCCCAGAACTGGACGTCGTGGACGCCGATCTCCGCGAGACCGCTCCTGGTCTCATCTCGTCGCAGGGCGCCGAATGAGCTGGCGTCGTGCTTTCCGTCGGGGTCGCCAGCTTGGCCGTCGGTCGCGACGGTGACGCGGACCGGATCACCTTGCCGGCGGTGCAAGCATAGCGCTCCGCCTGGACCGGCGATCTCGTCGTCAGGGTGCGGCACAAAAGCGAGCACGGCGCCGCTCGGCAGCTTCTCCATCTTCCGAGGCTCTGGCGGCGGCGGTGGTATGTCGGCGAACGGAGAATCGCTCATGCCGTCATGGTTGCGGATCAGGTGGCTACCGTCAAAGCGGACTTCCGCCATGGCTGCGGTCGCTCGCCTGTTTTGTCACGCGACCGCGTGAGAACACGCGACGCTTCGCGCGATCCACATCCGCGCCTAAGGTCACTTCGCGTCGAGCATCTGAATCAGGGCATCCCCGAAAGCGAAGCCGATCCGAGAGAACCAGATGGCGCTTCCCAGGTAGTGGTAGCGGTGATCGGACCCTGTGCGCTCCCACTCCTCGAAGCGTTGCTTCCATTGTGGGTAGAGCGCGGCTGCGGCGCGGTCCTCCAGCGCGTCTGTGCGTACGGCGGTGACGCGGGCCAAGTCGGCCACGTTCATCTGCGCGCGTTGGATCGTCAGCATCGCGCCTTTTGCCGCTGTTGAGCCGTTCTGCCCCATGACGCCGATGACGAACGGCAGCTCCGGGGCGTGAAGATCTCGGCGTACATCACCGATGAAGTTCCGGAGGTGCTGTTCGTATTCGGCCTCGGCGCCGCCGTATTGGTCGTTCCAGCCCTGAAACCACACGAAACCCGCGAGCTCGGTCCGTCGACCCTTGAGCGCTGGGAAGAGCTCGCCTGCATCTTGCAGAGTCGTAAGCACCTCCTCGATCATCAGCCGATAGTCTCGGCCGTAGCCTGCTTCAATGTCTGCGCGAGTCGGCGCCGCGTCGCTGCGGTTGCGCTTCTTGTTGTTTTTCGCCGTCCGCTCAGCCGCGGCGGCGAGCTCTTTTTCGAGCACCTCGTCCGAAGGCAGCGCCGAGGACGGCGGTCGAAAGTCCTTGCGGATCGATCGCCCGCCCCACGCCGTCTTGATGAGAAGTACCGGCTGCTCGAAGCGGTCTCCGAGCCGTAGTCCGAGCGCGTACTCCAAGCCAGTGCGCCCCTTCGATCCGAAACCGAGCGTCAGCGGTCCGCGCCGTTCGAAGAACTTGATCAAGACGTCGTCGCGTTCGATCCAACGCTGGTTGGCCGCGTCACGGAAAGGCGCGAAGAAAGCGCGCGTCTTGGCGGCGGTTGCCTGGTGATCCCAGAGTTTGTTCTGCGCCTTTCCTTCCATGTTGGACTGGCCAGCGAGGACGAAGACGCGGATGGGGGCGTTTTGTGCGGCGGCGTAGCCGAGCGGCAACGTCAAGAAGAGCGCGAGCGAAGCGCGTGCTGTCGATCGAGGCATGGCGACGATCGTATCCCGCCGCTCGGCGCGCAGCGCAAATCGCGCCTGCGATCGATCAGCGCGCGGTCAACGCGCGCCACTGGGCGATCGTGTCGCGGGCGACCTCTTGGAGGAACGTCGCGTCTTCTGGTTCGATGCGTTCGAGCCCTGGAAGTCTGACCTNGTCGGGGTCGTGACGGACAGGCGGGAGCCCCGAGATGGTCGCCTCNATCACNATCAGCGCCAGATAGGAACCAGCNACGCTCGGGTGCTCTCGATCGCGNCCGTACATGTCTAGNTCTGGCCNGCGGGCGCGCGCGTTCTGCCACGCGAGCCCGACNGGCGCGACTTCGACNTGNAGCGCCGCTGNGGCTTCTTGGTGGGCTTGGAGGATCTCGTCGAACGAGATCCAGTCNAAACGNTCGTAGGCCCACGCCATGAACAGGANCGGGCGCGCGCCGACGTCGCGTACNGCGTCGGNGAAGCGNGCGGCNTAATCTCGNAACGANGNGACNGTNGTCTCNGGGANGTCTCCCTGCAGCACGACCACATCCCAAGCGGCCTCTGCGATACGGCGACGGGCCTTGGTCTTGTTCCACATGACTTCGAGCGAGGCGCCGCCGCGCACGACGCAGTCTGCTGCGTAGCCGAGCGGTGGATCGTGGCGTTCGGAGAGCGTCTGAAGCTGCCGCCATAGCCCCCCTCGCCAGAACGTGAAGCTGTTACCGACGAACAGCGCGCGCGTCGACGCTGGCCGCTGCAGAGGCGCGATGTCTGCTGTAGGTTCCTCGAGGGTCGAACAACCCAACATCAGCAACATCAACGGCGTCACGGATCTACGCATGATGTTCATGATGCCGGATCGCTCGCGCGCGTGGAGCACGTCGATGGCATTTGTGTGCGTCGCCGCGTCGAGGCCGCGGCGGTTAGGCGCTCGTTCGCGCGTCTCGCAGGAGCCCATCGAGGGCTGCCGTCATGCGGCGCGAAGAATCGGGTTGCAGCGCGATTTACCTGCGACCGAAGTTCAGCATGACGTTGTTCGCGGGCATTTCGCGGACGACAGGCGACGCGAACCCAGCCTTGGTCGCGAGCGCGGCGATCACGCCTAGCTCCCGGACGCCGTAGCTCGGTGCGCGCGCGCGCAGCTCGGCGTCGAATGCCACGTTGGATTCGGGCCGGGGTCTGTCGGGCAGGAACACGGGTCCGTAGAGGATCACGGCGCCGCCACGCTCTAGATGCGCGGCCGCGCCGCGGAAGAGGGCGGCGGTCGTTTCGATGGGCGAGATGTGAGTTAGGTTGCTCGCGAAGACGGCGTTGATCGACGCTGTCGCCTGCGACCATGCTTCGTTCAGGTCGAGGCAACCGAATGACTTCAGGTTGGGTAGGTCGACGTGCTGGACCCACGCTTCGATCGACGTCAGCGCCTCATCGTCCCGGTCCGTCGCGAGCCACTGCCAGCGCGGCATACGCTGCGCTGCGAGCGCGGCGTGCTCACCGCTGCCGGCTGCTACCTCCAGGCAGGTCCCGCTCTCCGGCAGCATCTGTTCGAGCGCAGCGACGATGTGTTCGCGGTTGCGAGCGGCCGAAGGTGAAAAGCGGCGTCCGTCCGCGCCTTTTTCGAGGGGCTCGAGTCGTGACGGTGGATCTGCGGGCATTTGCACATCAGAGCGATGAACTGTGCGCAGGCAAGGAGCGCGATCGTCTGCTGTCGGCGGCGTCTCGGCTGTCAAAAAAAGCGCTGGGCAGCCTGCGGATGCTGCGCAGCGCGGCTCGTCGACGCGCGGGAACATGACGCCTCAGAGCCACGTCGTGAAGAACAGAGCCTCCGACATGTGGAAGACACCGCTGCCGAGTGAAGCAGCCTGCACGGCGACGCTGGCTCCCGCTGTAGCGTTGCTGAGGTCCAGTTGGAACGAGTTCTGCCCGGCAGGCTGCAGCACGGTCACGCTGGTAGCAGGGTTCACGAACAACGTCCCGTCCAGCATGGGCAAGCCAGAAATGCCGGTCGCTGTAGGAGCGAGGTCGATAGCCAGCAGCGTCGCGTAGGTGTTGTCTACTTCGACTTTCAAAGACAGCGACCCCGCTTGGAAGCTGCCGACGAGCGCGACCGTGGGCGTCGACGCGCTGCCGCTGCCGCCAAGCATCACGGGGGTGGCCAAGAAGGTCATGCCGCGGTGGCGGCGCGGACTCAGCAACCCTCCGCTCAGGAACGGCTGCGACGCCCCGGTCAGCGGGTCGAGCACGGCGCCACCAAAGTATGAGACCATCGGCGTGCTCGGTGCGCTGCGGCAGATCGCCACGCCCGTCGCGACGCTGGGAGCCGCGAAAAGCGGCGGCTGAATCGTCCATGATCCGCCGTAGACGGGGACACGCATGATCGTGGCGTCGTCCAGCACGACGACGATGTCTTTCGTCCAGATGTCGTAGTCGAGGCCGGTGGCCGTTCGTCCGGTAGGCAGGGGGATCGGTTGGGGCGTCGATGCATACGTGCTGCTGCCGTATTGATAGGGGGCCAGCACGTATCCGTCCGTAACGATCAGCGTTTGGCCCGTCGAGTCGAGGGGGTCTACAACCATGCCGGTGATCTGGTTGAAGCCGGGAGGCGCTGCGTAGTTGAAGGCGAGCGTGCCGGTGCCGATGTCCGAGAACGCGACTTCATCGATGCCGTCAGCTGGCCAGCCAGTCGTCGAGAAGAGCACCTGGCGGGTGTTGTCCGCGGCGACAGCGCCTGCGAGGTTCAGCGCTGCCGGACTTCGCGGGTAGAGATTGCGCGCCGCGATCATCGGCGGCGCGGGTCGGCACGCGCTGGTCGCGAGCTCGCGAAGCGAGCCCGGGTCATATGTGGCCAAGTGCTGGCTCGTGGCGGCCGCGGAGAACAGGCCGGCGGCAGCAGCGGCGAACAGGAACTTTTTGGCGTGGGTCATGGCTCGGATTTGTGTCGGCAGTGGTGAAGGATTTGGGATGTCGGCGCTCGTCGGCGCGTCCTCACCACGACAAGGGCGGTCTTTGCGCGCGCGCACGCGTCGCGCTCGAAAATTGGCCCTGCGCGGCTCAGAACCTCCGGGCGGAACACTCTTAGCCATATAGAGGCATTGCCTTATGTCGTTGTTTGGGCTGCGCCTAGACGTCCTGGCGCGCCTCCTACCGTTCACCAAGCGGTCGGGCGGCGAGCGCGATCAGGCGTAGGTTCGCCGCGCGTAGTCGGACCGTCGTTGTCTGCGGCAGCACACATTGGTGGAGCGGCCGGTGCGGGGTGCGCGTTCGCTGGATCGGCGCGCCGCTTGAGCGGCCGCCGTCGCTAGGGCGTCGGCCGACGTCGTTGGGCGGAGGGACGGGGCTTTTGCGCGCGCTGGGTGATGTGATCCTGATCGCGCTATCTCCTGCTGGCTCGGCTGGCTGCGCGCGGCGCAGACTCCAGCACGCCGCGTATCCTGCTTCACTTCCTCGGCGCGGTTGAGCCCGTCATCAGCGTGACGTTCGGTTGTGCCTGTTATCCCGTCCTCCTACTGTCGCGCTCGTGCCGCGCCTCCTCGTCGAGGCATCGTGGGCACGTCGACGACAGCCACCGTCTCGCCTTTCTCGCCTACCGCGGTGTGACCGACACAGCTCCAGACCTGCGCCCGCCTCTTATCGTCAATCGGGTATCGATCGCCAACGCGACGATGCATGAGGCTGTAGAGGAGATCTGCGCCGCAGCGGCCAACGCGGAACGTCGCAGCTTTTTCTTCGCAAACGCAGACTGCTTGAACATCGCGGCGCAGTCGGCGGATTATCACGACGCGTTGCGCGCTCCTGGGGTCAAGGTCTACGCCGACGGGATCGGCGTGAGGCTAGCCGGCTGGATCAGCCGGCGACCTGTAGCCGCCAACGTGAACGGCACGGACATGTTTCCGCTGTTGTGCGAGCGCGCTGCGCAGCGAGGGTTGCGCGTGTTCTTCCTGGGCGCCGCAGCGGGTGTCGCGCGTCGCGCTGCAGATGAGATGCTGGCGCGATACCCCGACCTAAAGGTCGCGGGCGTGCGCGACGGCTTCTTTGACCACGAGAACTGCGATGACGTGCTCGACGAGGTCAACCGTGCGCAGGCGCACATCTTGATGGTCGCTTTTGGGGCGCCGCGCCAAGAGCTGTTCATCCATCGCTGCGCCGAGCGGTTGACCGCGCCCGTACGCATGGGCGTCGGCGGTCTGTTCGACTTCTATTCTGGCGACAAACCGCGCGCGCCGCGTTGGGTGCGTCGCGTATGCCTCGAGTGGGCGTGGCGGCTGGCCGTCGAGCCGCGCAGGTTATGGCGCAGGTATTTGGTCGGGAACCCGTTGTTCCTCGCGCGCGTTGTCCTCTGGCAGCTCCGCGGCCGCAACCGATAACGGGTTCACAGGCCTGTTTGGGATCTATCGCGGCTCCAGCGCGAAGCCCTTGAAGCCGTCGATGTCGATCTCCTCGAAGCGAAAGACCATCTTTAGCCCGTCCAGCGTGACCGGGCCGCTCTCGTACTGGGTGCGGAGGCAATCGTACGACGCTTGGCCCATGAACAGCCGCGCTCCTGATTGGGAGGCTGCCATCTCCGCGGCCATCGCGCCGGCAAGGATCGAGACCTCCGCGGCCGGCAGCGAGGCGAAGCTCTCCAGCCGCATGCTCGGCGTCGTCGGCGCATGAATCCGTATCGCCGCGAGCTCGTCGACGAAGGGGTCAACGCCGGGGATCGGGTCCTCGCAGTAGAGCACCATGACCGGTTCGCCGCCCGCTGCCCGCTCGAGACCCGCGACGAAGCGTTCGTAACGCTCTGCTTCGGTGTCGTAGGTCCAGGCGATCACGACGTTGATGCAGAGCGTCAAGGCGGCAATCCGGGTGGCGAACGTGAGGCTGCAGGCTCGGACCGCCAGCAGCGACATCGGCGCGGCGAGCGCGGCGAGATACGCGCCGTGTTCGCTGATGCCGAGGATCAGGCCAGAAAGCGCTAGATAGGGCAGGCTGGCGGTCCAGAGGGCCGCGGCGCTTCGTCGGACCTTTGGATGAAACAGCGCGCATGCGGTGATCAACGAGAGCGGCGCGAACGGGCGCAGCAGCTCTCGCCAAGCGGTCAAAGGCATCGTGTTTGCGATCGCCTTGAGCAGGTCGAAGCCGCGCGGGAGTGCGTCCAGCGCGGAGCCGACGGACCACCCTAGGCGGCGCCAGACCTCGGTGCCGATCAGGAACACGACCGCGTGCGTCGCGATGCCGGCGGCGCTCTCAGCGAGCCGCCGCTGAACGGGGCGATCTGGGCGCGCGGCCCAGTGGAGCAGGATGCAGAGCGTGGAGGAGAAGATCCCCATCGAGTGGAGCTGCGTCGCGAAGCCAGCGAGCGCGCCCATCGCGACGGGCCAAGCAAAGCCGCCGCGCCGAATCCAGCAGCAGGCTAACAAGAGGATCAACGTCACCCACGGCAAGAAGACGCCGTGGAACTCGACGATCGTGGCGAAGAACAGCACGGGAAAGGTGCCCGCGAACAGCAGACAGGCGGCGATGGCTTCGCGACGCGAAAATAGGAGCACGCGCGCGCACACAAAAACCAAGCCGACGGCGATCGCTGAGTTTAGGCCGTTGAGCGTCGTGACGCTGCGATGTGCAGGGAAGCCGAGCGGCGCTCCGACCCAGTGGTGAAACGTGGACATCACCGGCAGCGAGAGGTGGTGCCGACCAAAGTCCATCTCGCCGCTCGCCAACAGCTCAAGGATCCGGTGGCCGTCGTTGTGATAGAGCGTCGTCTGGCCGAGGGCGAGGTAGAGCAGTCCGGCCGCGACGGCGGCGACCGCGGCTGTGCGCCAGTCCCGGGGGTCGCACAGCTTCGATTCGGTCGTCGGCTCGGTCGTCGGGAGTATCACGATGCGTCAAGGGTAGCGAGAGCGCTTGACGAGCGCGATCGCGAGCGATTGCATGCAGCAAAGGACCCCAGTTGGGAGACCACATGACCAAGCCCGCGCTCTGCCTCTTCGCTTGTTTGACGCTGTCCGTTTTCACCGGCTGCGGGGTCGGGGATCCGCGTGAGGTCATCGTGGGCGCCTGGGGCCTCGACGTGACGGTCGTGGAGGAGGCCGGCAAAAAGCTTTCTGAGCCGATGGCGGTGCGGATGCACCAGATGAAGCTCGAGGCGATGCGCGGGATGCGGTTGACGCTCGCCGCTGACGGCACCGCGACGATGTCTGGCGCACAGGGCAATCAGCGCGGCGCGTACACCGTCGACAAGGTCGACGGGGACAAGGTGACGGTCACGATCACCTACGAAGGCGGCCGACCGGACATGACGGTCTTCCAGGTTCATAGCAGTGATCGGATCACGATGGTCCCTGGTGACCGGACAGTGACCCTGCCGTTGATCCGCAAGTAGCGCCGGGTTGTGCGCGGCGCCGGCGCCGGCGCTCAGCCATCGGTGAGCACGCATCGCGCTCGCAGGCGAGCGTTGATCCCGTTGGCGCGTTCGACCAGGTCAGCGGGCGTGTGTGCGATGTCCACCTCGCGCGACGTCGCCGGCGCGAGGATGTTCGCCTGTTCTGCTAGGTCTGCGCCCTCGATCCCTGCTGCATGCGCCAGCGCTGCCAGCCCGCTCGCTGCGCCGAGCTGCTCGAAGCCGACTAGGTGCATGCGATCGTGGTCTGCGTGCTCAAGCAACGTCGCGTATGTCACGCACCAATACTCTAACCAAAACGCGAGCTTGCTTGGGTCCGAGGACGCGCGCGACGACCACCAGCCGCCGAAGTCGACAGGCTTCAAGTTGTCGCCGAAGTCGAAGTGACCGATCCCCCGCATGTATCGACGGGCGAACGGGTCGTCGCGGTGCATCGCCGTGAAGCGTTGGTGCTGCTTGAGCAGCGAGGCGGCGTGCTGGACGGGGTCGCGGAAGGGAACCAGGGCGACGGCGTCACCGAAGGCGTCGAGCAGCGCCGGCACGCGCGCGATGTTTAGGTTGTTCTTCGAGGCGTAGCGCGACGCTGTCGGCTTGTCGCGTCGGCGCAGAGCGATCACCTTGCGCATGTGGTCGGACAGGAACTGCAGGAACTCCTGGTCGCCCACAGCGGTCCACGGCGAGATCGTGTCGCCGCGGTAGCGGTCGCCGTAGAACGCCATCCAGACCATCTCTTCGAACGCCTCGGGGCTGTCGAGTGAGATCTGGATGCCGTCGCCGTGCGCGCGCTCTCGTGGCTTGTCTGCCTTGGCGAATCGCCGCGCGAAGCCGCCCCAGACCATCGGCGTGAGCACGAAAGGCATGTCGCGGTAGATGTGCGTCGCGACGGAGGGTGTCCGAGAGATCAGCTCAAGCAGGATCGTGGTCCCCGAGCGCGGCAGCCCCGTCACAAAAATCGGGCGAGCGGCCGACGTCGACGCCAGCTCGCCGCGAAAGCGCCGGTTCTCCAGGTCTGCGACCCCGAGCTGCGCGCTGCGCGTCGAGAAGGCGAGGCGGTGCAGGCAACGATCGAGCCAGCTGTAGCTGTTGCGAAAGCTCACGCGCCGCTCCGTGTCAGGCGCAGGGCCAGCGCGCCGACGACGGTCGCGCCCACGAGCACCTGCCAAGACATGGTGCAGTCGAGCGCCGCGTCGAAGTCAACCAGGCCGCACGCGTGCATCCCCGCGACGACTGCGATCGGGGCGCCCAGCGCGAGCGCAGCCAAGGCGGTGATGACGAGGAACTGCTTGAAGAGCGCCTTGGAGTGCGCCTGCATCGCGGCCTCTTTCTCGAGGTCACTCATCGACCGGTCGCGCACGACGGCGATCGCCTGCTTGGACCGCTGCGCCACCTCCCCTGCTCTCTGCACAACGCCAGATGCCTGCAGGAGGGCGAGGAACGTCAGCACGATGAACGCAGCGGCGGCCCAAGTCACCTCGATCCTCCTCTCGGACAGGCGTGCTGCCGCATCGCAGACGTCACACGGACGCTTCTTCGGTGTCGCTTTGCTGCCGCGCCTTGCGGGCTCGCAGCCAGCGCTTCATCGGGTACCACAGGAACCCGAAGACGGCCATCACGATCGCGCCGATCAGCGCCAGGGCGGAGCCGAGCGAGCCCAGGATGCCTCCGGGGCCCAGATACGCGAGCGAGGTCAGGATCATGGCGGGTAGTGCAGGGTGTGGCCGCGCGCGGCGGCGTCTTGCCCTTCGTGAGTATATGCGGCGTTAGACGGCCCGGCAAACGCCGGCCTGTGCCACGAGGCGCGGCCGCGCGGCTATTCAACGAGAGCGTATCGCATTCAGCTGCTCGGGGCTGAGCGTGTAGCTCGTGCCCTCGAGAACTTCCGAGATCGAGACGCCGTCGGCCCGGCGCTGGTGACCCCACTCCCAGACCGTCCGCCCGCTGGCGTCGATCTCGAACACGCGGCCTGGCTGTGGCTCCACGATCATCCAGCGGCCGTCGGCGAGCCGCTGGGCCTTGCCGCCGTGTTGGCTGTAGAAGCTGCGCTCGTGCTGTGAAGCAGGCTTTGCGGTTGGATAGAGCATTCGGCGCTCTGGCGTCCCAGGCTTGAGCATCCACACGCGGCTGCCGCCGAGGTGCTCGCCGGCGCGCGTCCCGTCATCGTTGTTGTCGTAGACGGAGATCCACCCGTCGCCGAGCCAGTCCGGGTCATGCTGCTTCAGGAAGGGTTCGCTCGCAGACCACTTCACGGCGCTCGTCTCGGGGTCGACGACCATCACGGTGTCGATGTTGCGCAGCGACACCAGCAGGTCGCCGGCTTCGAAGAGCGGGTAGTCGTCGGCGATCGCGGCAGGGAGCGGTTCGACGTCATTCATGTGCAGGATGTCGCCGTCGCGCATCCCGCCGACGCGCCAGATGCGGTCTTTCATGCCTGCGTCGAACAGCGCCCCGAGCATGCTGACTTCCTGCAGGACCGCGCCGTCGGGTGAGACCTTCAGCGCGTAGTCCTCGACCAGCGGCAGCGCGAGCCCGCGGAAGCGGCCCTTCTGCTGTTGCGCCGTCTCAATCCAGCGCATGCCGCATACCCAGAAGTCGCCATCTTCGGTGCGCGTCACGGAGTGGTGCGTGCGGCGGTCCAGGGTCCACACCACCTCACCGCGCGGGTTCATGCGGACGAGGCCCATGAACTCCACGTTGAAGAGGACGTCTCCTCCGGGAAACAGGTAGCTGCCGTGGATGTAGTTGGTCTTGCTGTTAAAGAGGCCGCGGACCGAGTCCGTGTGCGGCGAATCAGGCCAAATGTTGGCTGGGTTGACGCGCCAGTGGTGGAGCTGGTTCCCGTCGCGGTCGATCAGGCGCAGCCCGGGCATGTCGTCGACGTCGGGCCAAAAGCTCGTGACCAGGATGGCGTCCCCGCTTTGATCCTGAGCGTACGACTTCGTGCCGGCGAGCTCGTAGCGCGCTGGGTGAACGTGGTGCAGCGACAGGTCGACGTCTTGGTCGGTGCGCTCGGCCGCGGCGAGCGCGCCGCTGACGATGCTGTTGGGGAACCAGTCGTACCGCGCGGCGAAGAGTCCGTAGAGGCAGGCGAAGAACAGCGTCGCCGCGAAGAAGGCGATGCGCGGCATGAGGTCGTTGGGCTTGGTGCTGGGCGCGGTCATGGGTGCTGCTTCACAGGGATTTCCTTCACGACAGTCTATAGCGCTCTGGCGTGCTCGGTGGCAGCGGCGGCCTGAGCGATGACACCTGGCATTTGTGCAGTGGAACGGACCGCTGCGCAGCCCGCAACGGGATCATCGAAGAAGCCCACGCGCCCGGTTATGTCTGGGGGCGATCGCCGTCGACGCCCCGTCGCGTCGACGTTGCTTGAGCGCTGCGCGTTCTGCGGGGTAACATCCCTACGCCCGTGCCTTTCGACGTCCCAGCACATCCGAACCCGGCCCGTCGAAAAGGCCGACTGCTGCTCTCGACGCTGCTAATCCTAGCCGCAGGCGTTGGGATGCTGGCGATGCTGTCTCAACAGGTCGAGCGCACCCCGGACGAGCTTAACTATCAGTATTCGGGACGGAGACTGGTCGCTGGCGAGCCGCCCGCCCGCGTCGAAGACCGGTTCCAGGGTCCGCTGATCTTCTTGGCGACGCAGATCACCGACGCCGGCGGTCGGTTGACCGAGTTCGAGACTTTGGCGCGAGCACGACTCGGGATGCTGGTGTTCCCGGCGATGCTGCTCGCGGTGCTCGCGTTCTGGACTCGCGCCGCCTTAGGGCCGCGCGCTGGTTGTCTCGCGGCGGCGCTCGGCGCCCTCAACCCGACCCTGCTCGCCTACGGGCCGCTGTTGTCTTCGGACGTCGCCTTCACCGCGATGGCTGTGTTGGCCGGATTTTTAACGTGGAGCTGGCTGCAGCGTCCTGCGCCTTGGCGGCTGATGATCTTGGGTGTGGCTGTTGGCGGGCTTGTCGCCACGAAATACACGGCCGCGATCAGCGTCGTCGGGCTGGTTCTGGTCGTCTTCGGTAACGTCTTTCTCGGCTTCGATCCCCGCAGGCTGGACCCGGCGATGGAGCGGCGCGGGGTTTGGCGCCGACTCCGGAGCGCCTCGGCCGCGCTGTCGTTGGTCGCGGTGATTGCGTTGACGACTCTATACGCAGCCTACTTGTTCACGGTCGCCCCGGCTTCGAGCGTCACGCTAGACGGCCTCCAGTCGGGCATGATGCAGTCGATACGTGATTTCCCGGGCGGGCGTGTGTTACTGGGGATTTTGCCTGAGACGTTCGTTCGCGGCATCGACTACCAGTCGGGTTGGGCTGGGGTGACCGAGACGGGCAGCTTCGGCCACCTTCGCGGCAATCACTGGGCCTACTATCCGGTGACGTTGTTGTTCAAAGTGCCTGCAGCGGTGTGGGCGACCGCGCTCGTAGCGCTGTTGCTGCGTCGAACTGACAACGCGTCCCGCGCGCTGTGGACGACCGTTTTCGTGCCCGCGTTGTTGCTGCTCTGTTATTGCTCGGCGACCCGAGCGCTGCAGATGGGCGTGCGCTACGTGCTGCCGATGGTGCCGGCGGTGCTGATGCTCGCGGCGAGCTTTGCTTCGCGGCGCGCTTACTGGGGTCAGCGAGCGACGGTCTTTACCGCGCTGGTGCTTGCGGCGTCGATGTGGCACGTGGTCGCGGGTTGGCCGCACTTCGTAGGCTACTTCAACGTCTTCTCTGGCGGCCCAGCAAGCGGTTTCCGAGTGGTCGCGGACGGCAACTGCGCCTGGGGCCAGCAGCGGGCCTCGGGCCGCGCGTCGCTCCAGGAGCAGTACCCAGACCTACAGTTTCTCGGCAAGGCTGGCGGCCCGCGTTTTGGCCGCATTGCTGTGTGGAGCGAAGACCTCAAGGCGCCCGACCCCCGTCACCCAGGTCGCTGCTACCACTGGCTCACCAGGTTTGACCCCGTAGATAACGTCGGCGCGGCATGGTTGGTCTTCGACGTCTCGGTAACTGAGTTTGAAAGCTGTGCCCGCGCCGGCGAGAGTCGCGCCGCGGTGGATCTCGCGTTCGCATGGCTTCGTGAAGGGCAGCCGAGCCAGGCGCGGGCGGCGCTGATGAACGCAGGACCTTCGGATCCGGCCGCCCAGCGAGCGAAGCTCCTCGTGGATCGTTTCGAGGCGCTCGACGACGATGACGCAGCCCGAGACTCGCTCGCGACGTCGCTCGCCGAAATTGGTCGCTACGACCTGGCCCTGACGCTGATCGACCGGCGCCGTCGAGAGAACGCCGAGCTGGTCTACTGGCTGCTCTGGCGCGGAGGACGCCAGCGCGAGGCGATTGAGCACCTCGACCGTATCGGCGCTGGTGACTCGCGCTCGTCGAAGGAGGTAGGGTTGTTGGCGCTGAGCCTCTACAACGGCGGCGACGACTACCCTCCGGATCCGATGCGCGCGCTCGAAATTATGGACAAACACGCCCGTGCCGGTCTCGCGCCCGAACCTGATACGCCTGAAGGGGCGTTCTGGTCGGGCCTGCGGACTGACGTGGAGGCAGCAGTACAGCGTGAGCTCCTGCTGGAGGGTCTGCGATGAGCGGCGCTGCACAAGAGCAACAGAAGGTCATCGTCGTGATGCCCGCCTACAACGCGGAGAAGACGTTGGAGGTGACGCTCGGCGACCTCCCCGCGGGCTCCTACCACGAGGTCCTGATCGGCGACGACTGCAGCAAGGACGGCACCGTCGCGCTCGCTGAGCGGCTGGGGCTCGCGGTCATGGTCACGCCGCAAAACCTCGGCTACGGCGGCAACCAAAAGATGCTCTATCGGGAGGCGCTGGCCCGCGGCGCCGACATCGTCGTGATGCTGCACCCCGACTATCAATATGACCCCAAGCTCGTCCCTCACTACGTCGGGTTCCTGCGCGAGGGCGTCTGCGACGTCATCCTCGGCAACCGGATCCGCTCGCGACGTGAGGCGTTGAAGGGCGGCATGCCAGCGTGGAAGTATCTCTCCAATCGGTTGCTGACGATCATGCTCAACCTCGTCTATGGCACTAACCTCGGGGAGTTCCACTCTGGCTTTCGTGCGTACCGCCGCGAAGTGTTAGAGAAGGTCGACTTCGAGGCGAACAGCGACGCTTTCGGGTTCGACGCTCAGTTCCTCGCGCAGGCGATCCGCCACGGCTTCGTCGTCGCGGACGGGCCGATGCCGGTGAAATACTTCAAGGAGGCCTCTTCGATCGCGTTCATCCCCTCGGTGCGCTACGGGCTGATCAACCTGAAGGCGGCGGCGATGTTCACATTGAGCAAGCTGGGCGTGCCGTTCCGCATGTTTCGACCGCGGGGCAAGTGAGCGACCGGATGGAAGTGCCACGAAAGCTCGGCGCGGACGTTCGTCGACGCGCAGGGCTCGGCGCGAAGCTGCTGCTGGTGGGAGCCGCGCTCGCGCTCGGTCTGTTGCTCGTCGAGGTCGGCCTCCGGATCGCCGGGGTCCCTAACCTCCAGTGTCAGTTCGTTAGCGCCACCTTCGACGGAGAGCTCTTCGTGGAAGATCCCGACCGGCTCTGGCGACTGAGCCCGACCTGCGACAAGTTCGCGGTCAACGAGGTCGGGCTCCGCGGCTGGTGGCCCGAGGGGCCTGCGCCGGACGGGGAGCTGCGGATTTTGTGCGTCGGCGACTCCTGCACCTTCGGGACGGGCGTGCTCTACGAAGAGACCTACGGCGTGGCGCTGGCACAGACGCTCAGTAACAGCCGGCTAGGCGTGCAGGCGCGCGCGGTCCTGCTTGCGCTCCCTGGCTACTCGACGTACCAGGACCTTGTCCTGCTCGAGCAGTACGCCGGAGAGCTGAAGCCGGACCTCGTCGTGCTCTATTGCGGCGCCTGGAACGACTATCTGCCTGCGTGGCTGCGCACCGACGCTGAGTGGGGCGAGGTGACGAAGTCTGGCGTGTTGTCTAGACTCGCCGAACTGGGCAAGCGGGCGATCTGGTCGAGCCGTCACCGTGACCCTGCGCAGCTCGTCATCGACTACAAGGACGGCGGCGCGCCGCCGCTGCTGCGAGTCCCGTTGGACGAATACCAAGCGAACCTGCGCAGCTTGATCCGCGTCGCAGCGCAGGCGGGCGCGCAGCCGCTGGTGGTGTTGCCGGCGTTCCCCGATGCGACCCTCGATAGGTTCCCTACCGGTGGCCGTTACCTCGAAGCGACGCGCGCGGTGCTCCGCGAGGTCGGCGTGCCAAGCGTCGACGCGACGGCTGTGATCAAGGACTTCGAGCAAGAGCAGGAGATCCGTGACATCGACGCGAGTGACCTGAGCTTCACGGACTGGATTCATCCCTCCGGCATCGGGCACGGCCTGATCGCGCGCGCGATCTCTGCGGAGCTCGAGTCGATCGGTTGGCCCGCGCGGCGCGAAGACGCGCTTGGCCCGCTCGCGCGGCCGCAGCTGCGCTGCGAGGTCGTCGACGAGGCCGCGCAGGTGACTTGGTCAGCGGTAAGCGGCGCGGAGGGCTACTCGATCTACTTCGAAGAGCTCAACTCAGGCAAGATCGGCGCCGTCGATTGCGGCGCGCGCACCTCGTTCGCGATGCCGGTTCCGGCGGGCGCGCGGTTTCGGTTCTGCGTGGTGGCGCACCGCTGGGGCGGGCGGAGGCCTTGCTCCGAGACCGTAGCCGTCGGTCGCTGACCCGCGCGGACTTCGCCGCGCTCGTCAGCCGACGACGCCCTCGATGACGTCGCCGTGCACGTCGGTCAGCCGGACGTCGCGGCCCCCGTAGCGATAGGTCAAGGCTTCGTGGTCGAGCCCCATCAGGTGCAACACCGTCGCCCACATGTCGTAGACGTCGCAGACGTTGTCTTCTGCCCGGTATCCGAGCTCGTCCGTGGCGCCGTAAGCGTGGCCAGCGCGGCAGCCGCCGCCGGCGAAGAAGACGCTGAATCCGAACGGGTTGTGGTCGCGGCCGTTGGAGCCTTGAGAGAACGGCGTGCGGCCGAACTCACCGGCCCAGACGACCAGCGTCTCGTCGAGCATGCCGCGCCGCTTGAGGTCTTTGATCAACGCCGCGATCGGTTGGTCCACCTGCCATGCCATCGCCTTGTGGCCGCGCTCCAGGTCGCTGTGCTGGTCCCAGGGGTTGGCGGCGCCGCCCGCGCCGATGTTCTTCGTGATGCAGCTCAGCTCGATGAAGCGCACTCCTCGCTCCACGAGCCGGCGGGCCAGCAGGCACTGACGCGCATAGGCAGCCTTGGAGGGCTCGGGGTCGTCCATTCCGTAGAGCGTCCGCACGGACTCTGGTTCGTCGGACATGTCGCACAGCTCTGGCACGGCCGCCTGCATACGGCTGGCGACCTCGTAATTGCGGATCGCGGCCTCGAGCTGGCGGTCGCCGCGGTCGCTGGCGAAGCGATCGTCGAGGTCACGGATGAGGTCGAGGTGCCGCCGCTGCGCGACCGGCCCTAAGGAGGGCTCGATGTTGCGAACCGCCGGGTCCTTGTCCGCGACCAGGACGCTGCCTTGGTGGTGCGCGGGGAGGAAGCCGCTGCTGAACAGGCCGACGCCGCCGTGCGGTGCGACCGCGCCGCCGGATTGCAGCACGACGAAGCCCGGGAGATTCTGGTTCTCGCTGCCCAGCCCGTAGTGGATCCACGCGCCCGCGCTGGGGTGGCCGATGAAGGGGAAGCCCGTGTGCATCAGGAAGTTGCCCTGCGCGTGTTCGCTGAACGGACTGGTCATCGAGCGAATGACGGACAGCTCATCAGCGACCGTCGCGATCTCAGGGAACATCGAGCTGACCCAGAGGCCCGACTGCCCGCGCTGCTTGAAGGTGAAGGGCGACGCCATCACCTTGCCGTTGTTGTTGAACTGGGTGCGCTCGACGGCGACGGGCATGCTCTGGCCGTGCAGTTCGCGCAGCTTCGGCTTTGGGTCGAACGAGTCGACGTGCGAGACGCCGCCTGACATGTAGCAGAAGATGACGTTGCGCGCGCGCGCCCGCCGCGGAGGTCGTCCGCGACCGAACAGCGCGTCGATCGCTACCGCGCCGAAGCCCAGAGACGAGCGCTGCAGCATCGCGCGTCGGGAGATCTTGTCGTCGAGGCCGCTCATCGCAGGAACCGAAACTCCTTGAGGTTGAAGATCGCGTGCGCCAACAGCGTCCAGGCGCCGCGCTCTATATCTTCTGCGTCGAGTCGCGCGCGTCTCTCGCTCACCTCGTCGAGCTGCGCGTCGAGGCGCTGGACCTCGCCGCGGGCTGCGTCAGAGAGGGTCGCCAGCACGCGTTCACGGCTCACGAATGGTTTGCCTGACGCAGACGCCAAGATCTCGTCGGCGCTCAGGGCGCGGTCGTAGAGCCGCGCGGCGAGGACCTTGCCGCGCAGGGCTCTGCCGTCCGCCGAGTTCCCGTGACGTAGACCCACGAGGACTTGAGCGTCGTCGCGTTCGAAGCGGGCGACGCTGGTCCGGTAGGACCTGCCGTAAGGCCGGCCGCCTCGGAATATCGTGACGGTTCCGTCGGCCTCGTATACGACGGCGACGTGCAACGGCTGGTCGTCGTCAGCGCGTTCGTCGCCTCCGTCGACGTCTTCCGTCCGGCGGAAGTGGTCGGAGCCGGCGATCCAACGGGCGCGTTGACGCTCGGCGTAGACGATCCCGTCGAACACGTCGCCGCGGAGGTCTTGCACGGTGAGCACCCCGCCGCCGCGCTGGTCTAAGTCGTCGAGCTTCACCCACGCTTCCAGCGTCTTGGCGATCAGCGGCCGTCGCAGCGGCGCGGTCGCCATCCAGCCGCCACCGTCGAGCACCAGGCCTTCGTCGTCGAGGTGTGCGGTCCCGCGCAGCGCTCCGTGCAGCGTGCCGACCTGATCTTGTAAGCCCACCTGGAAGTCCCACGAAGCGGTTGGGGCCGGTCCCGTTAAGGCGTCGCTCGCCTGCAGCAAGGACGCGCGGGCTGGCGCGATCAGCGCTTCGATGTGGTCCTGCACCTCGGCGACGGCCGCGTCGACGGCAGCGACCTCGTCGGCTCGCGCCCGCTCGGCAGCTGCGGCTGCATCGACGTATGCGAGCAGCCGCCCGCGCTCCGTCGCCGTCGGCGCCCGCCCGGTCGCGGCTTCAAACATCGACGTGGCGCGCGCGCCGCGGTCGCGCAGACCGGACGTCGCGGCGGCCCATCGCTCAGCGAGCTCCCAGATCAGCGGGTCATTGAGCAGCGTCAGGGACTGCGCCGGTACGTTCGTCACCAAGCGCGCCCCGACCGGAGCGAACGGCGTCGGCGCGTCGAAGGCGGCCAGCAGGTGGTCGAGGTTGTTGCGCTTGGTGCGCACGTAGACGCTGCGCCGGGCGGTGTTGGTGTTGGCGCCGAAGGGCGGGCCGAAGCGTCGATCGTCTAGGGCGCCTGCCACGGCGAACAAGCTGTCTCGCAGCGACTCGGCGGTCAGTCTGCGCACGGGCGCGCGCGTCAACCAAACCCCTTCAGGGTCGTCTTCAGCTGCGCCTGTCGGCGGGGTCGAGGCGAGCTGCCAGCTCTTGCTGGTCACGAGGTAGCGGATCAAACGTTTGACCGACCAGCCCTCAGCGACGAACCGGGCCGCGAGGTGGTCGAGCAACTCGGGGTGCGTGGGCGCGGCGCCGAGTTGACCGAAGTTGTCAGGCGTAGCGACGATGCCTCTCCCAAACAGGTGGTGCCAGACCCGGTTGACCATGACGCGGGCGGTGAGGGGGTTGGTCGCGCTCGCGATGTCTTCCGCTAGCGCGCGGCGACCGCTCTGCGCGCCGTCATAGCGCGCGCCGCCGAGCACCTCGAGGAAGCGTCGCGGCACGGTCTGCGCAGGCAGCGAAGGGTCGCCTCGCTCGAACAAGGCGTGGTCGGTCGCGTCTGCCTCGATGAGGCCTGCGATGCGGGTCGGCGTCGGGACTTGGTCGCCGCGGTCGCGAATCTCCTCGACCAGCGCTCGCGCACCGGCGATCTGGTCGGGTTTGTTGGGCAGCATTTCGTGACGTATGCAGGCGTCGAGTAAGAGCGCGTCTTGGTCATCGCATTCGCCCGCAGCCCAGCGGTCTGCGGCCGCCGCGACTCGCTGCGCCATGATCGTGACGAGCCCTCTCCGGTCACGCGGCTGCGGCTTGGCGTCGCGAACGACGGCTACCATCCCGTAGAGATCTGGCTCGACGCGGGGCGCAGGCGCGCTGGCCGGCTGGATCCGGACGTCGCGGAGGCCGAAGAAGCCGTCCTCTGGGCCGCCTGCTTCAACGGGCGCGTCTTTGCTGGTGGTCAGCTCTACGTGGGCTTGCTCGCCGCTCCAGTAGCTGAGGTCGACGCGCCGCCACCTCCACTCGTCGTGATCGAGGTTGACGCGTTGAAAGGTCAACCCGCTGCGAGGGTAGTCTTGCACCACGAAGCGGAGGTGCGACGATTTACCGAGCACGAGCGCCCACGCGACTTGGCCGGCACCTACCTGGAACCGGCGAGAGTGCATGACGCCGCGGTGCAGCGGTGTGTCGAGGTGCGTGTAGGCGCCCGCGGGGTAAACGCCCTGCAGGACCTGGTCATCCATGCGCGCGACGGCGAACGCGCCAGCGGGCGTCACGCCGCGCGCGAGACCGTTACCGTAGAAGTAGTAGCCGTTCGGATCGTCGGGTCGGATGCGGTGTGATTCGGGGGAGGGGTGTCGCGACGCGCCGCGGAGGCCTTGCGAATCCAAGACTTTGCGCAGCGCCGCGGTGAACGCCGCAGCCTCGTCGCCGTCCGTCGGTCGCTGCTCGATCGCTCGATCAATTTCGCGGAGCAGCCACGCGGGGTGATCGGCTTCGACGTCCCGTCCGAAGTCTTGTAGGAGCGTGCTCAACTGCGCGGCGACGTGTTCGCGCCACGCCGCTGCGACGCGGCCGCGTAGCTCGCGCTTCAGCGCTCGGATCGGATGGACCTGCTCGGACTGACGCGCTGCGGTGTTGACGTCGAGGATTCCGGGTCGGCACGACGACAGCACGCCATACAGGGCGTAGTAGTCGGCCTGGCTGATGGCGTCGAACTTGTGGTCGTGACAGCGCGCGCAAGAGATCGTCTGGCCGAGGAAGGCCTTGCCGAGGACGTTGATTTGGTCGTCGACGAAGCGGACCTTCTCCTCCAGCGGCTCCGTCGGCAGGTAGCCGTGGAAGACGAAGCGATAGTGCGCCGTACCGATCGCCGATTCGACGACCCCGCTTTCGACGTCGATTCGCTGCTCCTCAAGGAGGTCGCCGGCGACGTGCTCGCGGACGAGCTGGTCATAAGGGACGTCCTGGTTGAACGCGCGGATCAGATAGTCGCGGTATTGATGCGAGTACGGCACCGAGGGGTCGCCTTCCGAGCCGTGCGAGTCGGCGTAACGGACGACGTCCATCCAGTGTCTCGCCCAGTGCTCGCCGTAAGATGGCGACGCGAGGAGCGCGTCGACGGCGCGCTCAAAGCCGCCGGGGTCGTCGTCTCGCTCGAACGCAGCGAGCTGTTCGAGCGACGGCGGCAAGCCGGTGAGCGCGTAGTGCAGTCGGCGCAGCAGCACGCGTCGCGACGCGCGCGGCGCCCGGCTAAGGTTGCGCTCACGCTGCGCGGCGGCGATGAACCGGTCGACCGGGTGCGTCGACCACTCTTCGCTGGCCGGCGGCTCGTGGTGGCGCACAGGTTGGAGGCTCCACCACGCGCGCCGTTGGGCTAGCTTCGCGGGCCACGCGGTCTGACCAGCGAGCTCGTCAGCAGTCGGCGGTTGGTCTCGCGGGTCGAAGGCGCCGTCACGTATCCAGCGCTCGAAGTCCGCGATCACCTCGTCGCTCAGCTTGGCGCCGTCCTCGGGCATCTCCAGCCCGTCGATCTCGTGCCGCATCACCATCAGCAGCACGCTCTGTTCGGGGTCGCCCGGCGTGACAACGCGCCCTTCGGTAGCCTCGGCGCGGATGCCTTCGCGGTGGTCTAGCACGACGTCGCCGAGCTGTTCCCCGTGCGTGCTGTGACACTCGTAGCAGCTGCTCGCGAGCACGGGCCGGATCCGTTGCTCGAAGAATTCGAGCTGCGCGTTTCGCTCAGGCGACTGGCCGACGAGGCCGGTCGTCACGGTGACGGCGGCCGCGAGTGCTCGTTTGGCATGAGAGCGCAGCATGGGGTTGTCCTAGGATACCGGTCGCAGCGGCCGTGTGTGAGACGGACGATGGATCGTGCGGTCGAGCGCGTTGCGCATGAGGAGGCCGCGTGTTGACGCAGGCGGGCCGCGCGGGGATCGTCGGTGTAACAGGCAGGTCTCCGTTGAAGACGCTCACCTTGTTCCTAGCTTGCGGGCTGGTCGGTCCGATGACGGCGCAGAGCGCGAACCCCGTCGTCGACATCGGTGACCGCCGCGAGTTGTTCGTCGATCGGGCGCTGATCGATCAGCTAGATGGGGTGCGGTTAGAGCTGGCGCGGCCGCGCGACGCGGGTTCGGTCTTCACGTTCGATCGAACCTGGGAGGGGCCCTTCTGCGGCTACGCGACCGTGATCCGCGACGGTCAACGTCTCCTGCTCTACTACCGCGGCCTGCCGACAGCCGGCGGCGACGGCACCGACCTAGAGCGTACGTGCGTCGCGATCTGCGAGCGCGGTCACCGCTTCGTGCGCCCGTCCCTGTCGAAGTACGAGGTCGCAGGCGCGGAGCGCAACAACGTCGTGCTGGCAGGTGAAGCGCCCGTAAGCCACAACTTCAGCCCTTTCCTCGACGCTCGCGTCGCGGCCGGCTCGCCGCACCGCTTCAAGGCGCTCGGCGGCAACGAGAAGTCTGGACTGCTCGCGTACACGTCGCCGGACGGGCTCGTTTGGCGGCGGCTGCAAGACGAACCGGTGCTCGCCGGAGCCGAGTTCGACTCCCAGAACGTCGCGTTCTGGTCCGAGCACGAACAATGCTACGTCTGCTACCTGCGCACATGGACCGGCGAGGGTTACGCAGGGATCCGCACGGTCAGCCGTGCCACCTCAGAGGATTTCGTGAGCTGGTCGAAGCCGGTAGAGATGACGTTCGGAGACGGCGGCGGCGCTGAAGAGCACCTCTACACGAACCAGACGCACCCGTATATGCGCGCGCCGCACATCTATGTCGCGGTGGCGGCGCGCTTCATGCCCGGACGGCAGGTCCTCTCAGCGGCCGATGCCGGTCGCCTCGGCGTCAACCCCCGTTACTTCCGAGATTGTTCCGACGCTGTCCTGCTGACCTCGCGCGGCGGTAACCGCTACGACCGCACGTTCCGCGAGGCGTTCCTAAGGCCAGCGGTGGGTTTGCAGAACTGGGTGTCGCGCTCGAACTATCCGGCGTTGAACGTCGTGCAGACGGGGCCGGCGGAGATGTCTCTTTACGTCAACCAGAACTACGCACAGCCGACCGCTGAGCTGCGTCGATATGTGTTGCGGCTGGACGGCTTCGCATCGCTACGCGCCGGGTTTGGCGGTGGGACAGCGCGCACGAGGAAGCTGCGTTTCTCGGGGACGGAGCTACAGCTCAACTTCGCGACGTCCGCCGCTGGAAGCGTGCGCGCAGCGATCTGTGACGAGGACGGACGCGTCGTTCCAGGCTTCGGCCTCGAGGACTGTGTGCCGTTGATCGGAAACGAGATCGCGCGACGGGTCGTGTGGCGGCGAGACGGTGGCGCCGTCAGCGGTGACGTCTCCGCTTTGCGTGGTCGAGCGGTGCGGCTGCTGCTCGGGATCGTCGACGCGGACGTGTTCGCGATGCAATTTACTCGTTCGCGTTGAGTGGTGGACTAGACGGTTTCGCAGCTCGCGCTCATCGTGCACGCGTGGGGCTTTACGGTTAACCGCGCGCCTAAGGCTGCGCCTAGTGCGCGACGTGTCATGGGTGAAGAGCCCGATCGATCCGTTCATCATCTCGCGCTGCGAGAGCGTGGCCGCAGCTCAGCGCGCCGGAGGCGCTCGATGATCTGACCGGCGCGCATGCCCTAAGTCTTGAGCCCGTGGATCTGTGCTATCTTCTGCCGCTGCGATGATCTCGCGTCTCACGTTGATGCTTCGGGTCGCAGCGTTCACTGCGATCGTCAGCGGCCTGATCGGCGGCGCGGTCTGGTTCACGGACCTCGTCGACAGATCAGACGGCGATGACCTGCGGTGGGGCTTTTGGCACAACCCGCTCATGAACTTCACGCCGTTTCATGAGCCGTTCCTCGAGGCCTCGATGTGGGTCTTGTTCTGCTGTGCGGCGGTGATCGGGCTCGGGGGTCTGCTGCTGTCGTGCGGAGCTGGGGTCGGACGACTCCTCATCGTCGCGCAGGCGCCGGTCGCGATCGCGACGAACAGCGCCGTCGTCGTCGCGTTCCTGTGGACATCGGCAGGCGCTGCGCATGTCTACTGGACGACGGCTGCGCTGTCGCTGCGGCTCGGTTCGATCGCGGTTGATGGCGCGCTCTGGTGGTTCTTGACGCGCGGCGAGGTTGTGCGGCGCTTCTCAGTCGCGGTCACTAGTCATGGCTGACGCGCCTGCTCAGCGCGTCATGCGCATCTCTGCGACGTAGACGGAGGTCTTGCCCTCGTGGCTTGAGTAGTAGGACATCAGGAGCCGGTCGCCGACTCGTACGAGGCCTGGATAGCTCGTGTCGTCGCCCGAGGGCAGCGTCAGCAGCGGGCGCCACGAACCGTCCAGGCTGACCTCGCCGATGCTTGTCTTGGGGCCGTCACGTCGTTGCGTGCGTCCAGCAGCGAGCATGCGGCCGCTCGGCAGCACGAGCAACTCAGGGCCGCCCAGTGAGGTAGGCAGGCTCGCCCATGTCCATTCGGTGAACGGCGGCTCGGCGCGTCCGATCCGCGCCCTGCGGTCACCGCCGTCCCTGCGGAGCAGCGCGATAAGCGCGCCGTCGGGCGCGAACCTCACGGTCGCCTCGCTTGGGCGGCCGTCCTGGTCCCACTGCACGACGTGGTCAAACTTTTGGCCGTCGACGCTCTTCATCAGGTGCACCTTGCCTGCGTCGTGTTGGTAGAGCGCGCCATACGCCGCGCCTCTCCGCCAGCAGATGCGCCAAAGCCAGTCGTCTGGCGCGGTCACCTCAGCGTCGATGATGGCGTCGACGATTGCGCCGGGTGTGTCAGCGTCCGTGTTGACGCGCGTGACCTTGCTCGTGCGGGAGACAAATTTTCGCCCCTCGTAGACAGAGCCGCCCATCAGCACGTGCAGCCCGCCCGAGGGATGGCGAGACACCTTCGGGTCGCGGAGGTCGACGCCTTCGGTGCGCAGAACGGCGGCCGTCTGCCACTTCGCGCCGTCCTCCGATTGCATGACGCGCACGCGGCCGTCTTTGCCGTAGACGTGGCCGTCACCCTCTCGGAACACCAGCACGAACCGGTCGTCGTCGATGCACATGTCGGTGAACGCCTGGTGCGGGGACGCGTCCCAGACGCGCCGCACGTCGACCAACTTCAGCGCGAGCGTCTGCGCCTTCGCCGAAGGTCGCGCGTGCCGCCTAAAGAAGCTCGCTGTGAGCGCCGCTTGCGGTCGCGGGATCCGGTGGCCTTGGTCGTGTTCGAAGACCAGGATCGGCGCTTGCGCGCTCGGATATCGAACGACGTCGCGGTTCTCTTGCAAGGGCGCACCGGCCGCGCATCTGCGGCTCTCTTTGGCGCGCTCGATCGCGACCATCTGGCTTCGCCACTTGATGACGCGGTCCTGCGGGCTGCCGCTGTGCAGCAGCGGTATAGGCGGCAAGGGATCGTCGCCGACGTGCTGCGTCGCCGAGGCAGAAGAGGGCGCCGCAGAGGCGAGCAGGTGGCCGCGCTCCACCATCAGGACATAGCAAAAGCCGCCGCCGTTGCTGTGGCCGGTCACGTGCACGCGCCTAGGGTCGGCGCCTCGCTCGCGGACCAACTCCTCAAGCATCACGTCGAAGAACCGCAGGTCTCGGTCGGCGAGGTCTCCGCCGTCGTGTTGCCAACCCGTTCCGCGGCCTTCCTTGTCGAACAGCCCGGGCGTCGGCAGGCCTTGCGGGTAGACGACGATCGCCTCGGGCCAGTGGCGGTGAATAGCCATGCCGCGGGTCATGCCTTCGGCGCGGCCGCCGTGGCCGTGGAACACGAAGACGACCGGCCTCGATGCGTCGCCTCGCCGACCTCGCTGCGCCCTCGGTTCGGCGATCAGCGCGCGGCGCACGTGCCCGTTGACTTCCACGTCCCACCGGCGCAGGTCTGGGTCGCGGCCGCGCCGCTGGGCGTCGACGCTATCGGCGGTTACGGCGAGCAGGACTAACGCTCCGAGCGTGCGGAGGGTCAAGAGTGAAAGCATCATCTGCGCGTCAGCATACGACCCAGGCCGTGTCTGATTCGGGCAGCATCAGCTGACGACATGCTCCACAGCGGTGAGCCCGAGCCTGACAGGGGATATAGTCATGGCATGACGCGGACTCTGCTCGTCGCCCTTGGATCCCTGGCGCTGCAGCTTTCGTCTGCGGCGCAAGAGTCGGGCTACCGGGACCTAACGTTTCCGAACACCACCGGGCAAGGCTCCAGCACGCTCTCAGCTCGCGTCTACTACCCGGCGACCGCGGCGGGCGCGAACACGCCTATGATTACGCCGCCTGTCGGGGGTTATCCGGTCGTCGTCTATCTCCACGGCTGGACCCAGACGGGCGCGAGCTACTCAAAGCTCGGCCGTTACCTCTCGCGTAAGGGCTACGTCGCGGTGCTCAACAACACGGCGCAGTTCAGCTTCAGCACGCAAGCCGCCGACGGTAAGGCCTACTTCGGCGCGTTGACGGCCGCAAACGCGCAGGCCGGCAACTTCCTCGAGGGGGCTTTGGACATGTCGCGCGTCGGCCTGAGCGGCCACTCCGCAGGCGGCGGGAACACCGTCACGGTATTAGCGGACAACCCGGGTTACCGCTGCGGCGTCGTGTTCGCGCCGATCGACCCAGGTGCGAATACGACCGGGCAAGTGGACGTGCCGCTCGCCGTCATCCACGGCGAAGGCGACCTCGTGCTGCTATGGCAACTGACCGGCCTCAACGTCTACAACGAGGCGACGAACATACGCGGCCTGCGGACCTTCTATCGGATGACCTTCGGCTGTGGGCACAACAACCTAGTTGGGTTGTTCCACATCACGTCGACCGATCAAGAGGTATGGCAGGTGTCCAAGCGCGTAATGCGTGGCTTCTTCGATCACTACCTCGGCGTCGATCAGCGCGGCTTGGACGCGGTCATCGGCGCCAGCGGCCGCGCAGAACCGCGCTTGTCGCAGCTCTACTTATCTGTTGAGACGCCGACGCTTTGGACCGCTGGTGACGCGCAGCTTGGCCAGACGATCACCCTGCACGTCGCCTCTGAGCCGGGGCCCGTGGTGCTCGCGGCGTCCGGCGGTCTGGCAGGGCCGCTGCCGACGCCGTTCGGCGAGCTGCTCTTGGATCCGTCAGCATTGCTGACCAGCTGGATCAGCCAGGTCGGCGCGGATCGCTATTCGACTACGCCGCTGTCGATCCCGTCGGCCCCGTCGTTGGTCGGTTTCCCGCTCGCGCTGCAGGCGCTGGGTGTGGGCACCGGGGCGGGCACCGCTCTGTCGGGGTCGGTGGTCGTGACGGTGCAGCCCTGAGCGTCTGCGAGGGAAGACGGCGTGATCGCGCCGCCTGGCAAGGCAGCCACGGTGTCTCGTCAGCGTGAGCGCGCGGCTTTGCGGGCGCGCTGGGCGAGGCCGCGTCGAATGCTCCAGCCGAAAAGCCGCCAAAAAAAGCGGTTGCCGAGCGTCCACAGCCGGCGGATCCATGATCGGCAATGGCTGTCCAGGCAGACGCGCACGACGGTGCGGTCCGCGGCTGGGGCGTCGAGCCAGAACTGCAGCCGTGTGGGGCGGATCCACCGCATCGCAAGCACGTAGGCGCCGTAGTGATATCGAAGGTCCCGGTAGTCGGGCTGCCGCACCTCGCCGATCTCTCCACAGCAGTGGAGCAAGGGCCCGGTGTGCGTGTTTTGCACGCCGGGCTCGAAGCCGCCGCCGACGAACTCGACGAAGTAGGGCCAGGGCTGCCCTTTGATGAACGTGTCGGGGTCGTTGAGCCACGCCCAGACATCGTCGCGGGTGGCGTCAATCTCGTAGCTTCGCTCGAACCTGTGGGGGACGAAGCCCGCCGCGATCGTTGGTTCTTTAGGTGCCTGCACGCTGCGTGTTCGCTGGGGGGCCGCGAGAAGTTTCATTCAGCGCGCGGCTCCGCGGTGTCTAGCCCGTTTAGCGCGGGGTTATTCGCCCGCGACGTCTACCCAGATCTTGTTTTGCAGGCGCCAGCCGTCGCTCTCCTTCACCCAGGTGAGGTGCGTCTCGTAGTTGTGCGCTCCGCCCGGCGCTACCGACTCAGGGAGGCCTTCGTGGACGTCATGGATGACCGTGATGTAGACCGACTCTCCGGCGGGGTAGTGGCGCAGCACCTCTACGATTCGCAGGTTCGGTTTGTGGCGCGCAAACGGCACCCAGCCGTCTGACAAGTCCTTGGGCACGATGTCCATCGGGCTCGGCTCATCGCCCTTCGCCGCCTCGTGCATCATGTGTACGAGCGATAAGACGACTGCAAAGTTCATGTCCATCACCATCGGCGGTGTCTCGCCGTTGGCTGGCATCGAATAAGACATCCGGAACGAGTCTGCGCAGAGTCGACCGAGCAGCTGATCACTCTCTTCGGGGTCGAGTGTTCCCTCGAACGAGAAGACCTTTGCGTAGCGGCCGAGCTGTTCGGTGATCTCGTCCGGGACGGGCGCGGCAGCGACGTTCGGACCCTCATTAACGCACGAGCTCAGGGCGATCGTCGAGACCAGAGACAGAGAGAGGACGAGTGGCGCGTGGAGGAAACGTTGCATCATCGGACGATACCTCTTGTCGGGGTATGTGCCACGTAGCTTCGTGTCACCGCCTCGCGCCGCGGCGGCAGTGACGTTGATCGTCGGCTTCGACGCTCCAGAGTTCGCGACGTTCGCCGAATTCAGCGCCGCTGCGATGCGGCGGCCTCGGTACGCGGCGCGAGCGTGACGATCACGGGATAGTGGTCGGAGACCTCATCGAGGGGTCCTCCGCGGGGCAGCGCGACGTCCTCGACCCGCGACATCGCCGCATGGGAGAGCAGCACGAAGTCGATGCGCTCTAAAAACCGTGACTGCTCGTCGGCGGTCTTTGCGTGCCCCAGCACGCGCGTGGGGTAGGTGCCGCTGCTAGCTGCGCTCTCGCCGAGCAAGTAATAGGCCGCGTCGGCGACGCCGGCGGCGCTGAATCTCGCCAGGACGCCGTAGTCGAAGGTGCGCTGCTCGATCAAGTTCTTACCTCGCGCTCGGCGCGAGAGCAGCGCCGCCTGGTTGTCCAGGTGCGCGCAGTCGAGAGGGTGATGGGCGTTGAAGTCGCCGAGCACGACCACTTCGCGGCCAGCGTTAACAAGCCGCCGAACCAGCGGTTCCAGATTGGCGACCTCACGGCGTCGGAAGCGCCAGTCGCCTGGGTGCAGGTGAACGACAACGACGTCTAAGCCCGCGGTCCGGGCGTGAAGGTAGCCGTGGTGCATGCCTTGAAGGCGACGGTCGATCACCTCAATCGGCGATGCGGACGTCAACGCGACCGGATAGCCCGACTCCTTGGCCATGACGGCGAAGCCGTGTCCCCAGGCCTTGGCTGCTTCGCGGAGTCGCGCCTCGGTAAATCCGTTGACCTCTTGCAGCGCGACGACGTCGGGCGCCTCATCTCGCAGCCAACGCTGCGCCGGCTCGACCTGCGTGCCGTCGAGGAAACCACGCAGCACGTTCCAGGTCACGATCTTGACCTCCTGTGGGCTCTCGGCGGGCGGTGAAGCCGCGCACGCGGATACGACCAGGCCGGTGAGGAGGGCTGTGATATTGCGTTTGACGTTGCGTTGCACGCCGTGATCGTAACAGCCCTCAGCGGTCACCCTGTTGGGCGCTCGGGCGGCTGCGCGCGAAATCGTCAGCGCTCGGGTGGTAGGCTCAAAACGCCTCTCCTCATGAACTCCACAGTCGGCATCGTCGCGATCGGTCGCAATGAAGGCGCGCGCCTTGAAGCGTGCCTCGACTCCGTCGTGGGGCATGTCGCGGCGGTCGTCTACGTCGACTCTGGATCCTCAGATAACAGCGTCGCCTCGGCGCGTGACCGCGGCGTTGACGTCGTAGAGCTAGACCTCGCCGAGCCCTTCACAGCCGCTCGCGCGCGCAACGCTGGCACGGCGCGGTTGGCGGAGTTAGCGCCCGAGCTGGAGTTCGTGCAGTTCGTTGACGGGGACTGTGTCTTGGCGGACGGTTGGCTAGAGGCGGCCGCTGACGCCCTGCTCGATGACCCCCAGGTTGCGGTCGTATGCGGTCGGCGACGAGAGGTCGATCCTGAGGGCAGCGTCTACAACCTGTTGTGCGACGTGGAATGGGACGGACCCGCAGGCGAGGCAGACGCTTGCGGGGGAGACGCGATGATGCGCTGGTCGTGTTTCCAGGATGTCGAAGGTTTCAACGAGGCCTTGATCGCAGGTGAAGAGCCGGAGCTTTGTTTTCGCTTTCGTCGTCGGGGCTGGCGCGTCGTCAGGATTGACCGCGAGATGACATCGCACGACGCAGCGATGACGAGCTGGCGACAGTGGTGGCTGCGCGCACAGCGCGCCGGCTATGCATACGCGCTGGTGCACGCGGTCACGCGCGGCGAGGTATGGGGTCGTCAAGTGCTCTCCATTCTCGCGTATGGCATCGGGGTCCCTGTCGTCGCCGCGGTCGCAGCAGTGACATGGACCCCGTGGGCAGCTTTTGTCGTCTCCTTACCGCTGATCACGGTGCTGCGGATCCATTCGCGTGAGCGCGCAGTCGGTCGGCCTGCTCGCGCTGCCAGCGCTTGGGCGTGGTCGTGTGTGCTCGCTAAGGTCCCTGGCGCCCTGGGGGTCGCGGCGTACTACGTCGACAGGCTGCGCGGTCGGCGTCGTGCGCTTATCGAGTACAAAGCGTGAGGTCCTCGCTACGATGGTTGCCTCAAAGAACCCAGAGACCCCATGACTGAACCCTCTAAGTTGATCGCGACCAGCAGGTCGACGATTCGTCAGCACGCCGGCGCACACCGGAGCGCGCTCGTCTCGCAGCAGTCCGAGCCGGTCGAGTACGGCATCCACGGAGGCCTCCTTGACTACTATCGCCAAAAGTACGGCGTCGACGTCGACCTTGAACGCCCTGCGACGCTCGATCACATGATCGCCGCTGTGGCAGGTTGAATGGTCGGGACCTACGCCGCCGGTCTGGGGGCACGAGGGATCGACGCGGCAGACAACCTTATTGGGGAGGTCGAAGGCGACCTCTCGGAGGTCGACGGCGTAGTGCGGATCACGGCTATTCGCCTGCACCTGAAGGCAGAGGTCCCAGCGGCCGAGCGTGAAGGCGCGGAGCGCCTGCTTGAGCAGTTCCCTGCAGGCTGCCCGGCCTATCAATCGGTCTGCGGGTCAATCGCGATCTCCTGCACCGCCGCGTTCTCGTAGCGCGTGCACGGCGCTGACGTCGGCGAGCCGTATCGTCGCTCGGAGAGCGCGCGGACGGACATAATCGCTCATAGAGGCGAGCATCGACGCTACGGTCACGGGGTCATGCCAGAGGAGATATTCGTCAGCACAGACATCGAAGCGGACGGGCCGATCCCGGGGCCGCACTCCATGTTGAGCTTGGCCTCGGTCGCTATGCGCGCCGACAAAATCGTCGTAGATGAGTTCTCGGTTAATCTCAAACCGCTCCCTGGAGCCGCGCCGCACCCGCGGACGATGCTGTGGTGGGAGGGTCACAAAGCCGCGCTGGCTAAGGCTCGCGAGAACCCGGAAGACCCGGCCGCGGCAATCCCGCGTTACGCGCAGTGGGTCAGCAAGCTCCCAGGACGCGTGGTGATGGTCGGCCAACCTGCCGCATTCGACTTCATGTGGGTCTACTGGTATCTGCAGCGCTTCACGGGCGGCTCCGTGTTCGGTCATTCAGCGCTGGACATCAAATCGTATGCGATGGCGATGCTGAAGCGACCTTATCGGGACTGTGTGCTAGATGCTTTGCCCGAAGAGTGGCGCGACGACTTGCCCTACACCCACGTCGCGCTCGACGACGCGCGTGAGCAAGGCGCGATGTTTTGCAACATGCTGCGCCGGAACGACGCGCTCGGATCGTGAACCACGCGCTGCATCAGGCGGCTGTCCTGCTGGGGTTGATGATTCAGCTCGCTGCGCAAACCTCGTGGCAGGTCGAGGGCGGTCGGACGCGCGCCCGCGTCGTCGGGCCAGAGACGCGCGCGGTCACGCCAACAAGTTGCGAGTCCTTGTCGCCGGGGAAATACCTCGTCCACTTCCCCGCTGGCGAGTCCGGCAAGCCAGGTTCGCTGCAGCTCCCTGTCCCGGACAGCGCGCGGGTCATCCTGGGGGCTCCGATCTCCAAGGGCGCGTCGCGCCTCCCAGTCGACGTCGACGGCGTCGAGGTGACTGCGTCGACGTGGGCCGCGGTCGGCGTTCGCCCGGCAACCGAAGTCCGCACCTTTCCTGACGAGGGGCGCGACGGGCGTGTATCGGTGCGGGTGACGCGGTCGACTGATTGCCGCGCGTTCGCGCTGTTGGGCCGATCTTCGACGGAAGGCGGCTATCTGCTAGCGGTGGATTGGCGAGACGCGAAGGTCCGGTTGGAGCGCCGGACGGGGACGGACCGGTTCGTGCTCGGCGAGGTCGCTGTGGAGGGCCTCCCCGACGAGCTGACCTTGACGCTGCAGATGCGCGGTTTCCGGATCGAAGGCTTCGTCGATGACGCGCGGCTCTTGCAACTCCTCGACGGCGCCGTCAGCCGGGGCGCCTTCGGCGTCGGCTGGTCCGGTCGGAGGCCTCGTTTTGATTCTGTGTGGACCGCGCCCGCGGTTGTCTCGGTGGCGAGCAGCGCCGCGGTCATGGCGGATCGTAAGACTTCGCTGTATGCGTTTGCGCCGCAGTCGCCTGGCAGCCTCGCTGTGCTGGAGCTTTACCTTGATCGCCCCTACGCGTTGCTGCCGCGCAGCGCCGCGGGCTTTGAGCTGTGGCTCAGGCAGCGCGCGGCAGCGCCAGTGGTGGCGCGCGGCGATTGGCGCGGGTCGATCGGAGCGGGCTCGGTCTGTGAGGTAGGCGTCGGCGGCGCGCTCCGCATCGACTTGCTGTGGCCTGATCTGCCGATGCTTTGCAAGCAGGTAGCGTTGGCGCGCTGGCGCATCGTCGCGCCGAACGGGGGTGCTTCAGTGGGCGTGACGCCTGCGGTCCGCGTGATCTTTTGAGCATGGCCTCGTGGTCGGCTACCGCGTTCGCACCATCGCGATAGTCTTTTGCACGGCATGAAGCCTCCGTACCGCGCAGTTCTAGCGACGTCCCTGCTCGCAGCTTCGGCGTTCGCGCACGGGGGGCAGTATCGCGGCCCCGCGGGGACAGTTGTCCCGCCTATTGGTCGACCTGGCGGACGACCTGTGACCGGGCCGACGACCGGCGCGCGCGATCTCGTGGCCTTCTCCAGGACATGGCAGACGTGGTGGGAGTTCAATAAGGAGCCGTTCTTGGTCTCTCGGGTGCGCGGCGTCGAGGGTCCGATTACTGGCTCGGACGACTTCTATTTGGGCGCTAGACGCGGCAGTCGGACAGTAAACGTGCTGCAGACGACCGAGGCAGACCGCGTCGAGAAGGTCGTGCCGGCGCTGGCGAAGTTGATTGAACGTGACCGCAACCGGGACGTCCAGAGCGCGTGCCTCGTCGCGCTCGGCAAGACCGGCAGGGACGGGAGAGACGTCGACGGCGGTCTGATCGACCTCGAAGAGCTCTTGAGCGCGCGCGTCGGCAGCGACAACCAAGAGGTTCGAGAGACTGCTGTTCTGGCCTTGGGGATCGCCGGCAGTCGCGATGCGTTCGGCGTCCTGCGCGACCTGTTCGAGGACACGCTCGCTGGCCGCAAGCTCGCGGATCGCGCCGAGGTGCGCACGCGCACGCGGGCGTACGCGGCCTACGGCTTAGGGCTGCTGGCGCGGCGTGTAGGTGATCCCAAGCTCGCTCGGCAGGTGCACGACGCGCTTTGGAGCGCGCTTCTCGATGATGATAACGACGACCGTGACCTCAAGGTGGCCGTCGTCTCAGCGATCGGGGTGCTGCGATCGGACGTGACGAAGTCTTCGGACAAGCGGCTCGCTTGGCAGGCGGCCGAGAACCTCCTGGGATGGTTCGGACGTGATCTTGGCGCGACCGAGGAGAGCTTCCAGGCGCACGCGCCGATCGCGATTGCGCGCCTGCTCGGGCGCGGAACTTCGCGCATCCACCGCCGCGTCAAAGAGGTGTTTTCGGCGACCCTCGTCGCGAAGAAGCGACGCGGGGCGCCGATCTTGCAGTCTTGCTCGATCGCGTTAGGGATGCTCACACTGCCACCCGAGGAGCAGGCAGACGAATCAGATTTCAGCGACGCGTTGCGTGCGTATATTGCGCGCGGCAAAGACCGCACAGCGCAGCAACTCGCGCTGATCTCTCTTGGTCGAGTCGGCGGCGCGGCGAACCGCGAGCACCTGCTTCGAATCTACCGGCGCTCCGTTGCCGATCTAAAGCCATGGGTCGCGATCGCGCTCGGGCTTCAGGCCCGGCCGAAGGCGGTCGTGGGCCAGCCGGACGTCTTCGTCGGGGAGATGTTGCTCGCCGAGATTGAAGATGCGGCGACAACAGAGCTGCGCTCGGCGTTGGCCGTCGCAGTGGGTTTGACGGGCTTGCGGGACGCCGCCCCGACGTTGTTGCGGTTGTTGCGCGAATATGAGGGCGACGTCTGGAGCGCTGGCTACCTCGCCATCGGGCTTGGGCTGCTTCAAGACATCAAGGCCGCCGCGACGCTAGGGGAGATCATGGCGCGCTCGACGCGGAGGCCGTTCTTGCTTCAGCAGTGCGCTGTGGCTTTGGGCATGCTGGGCGATCGGCAGGCCATCGACCAACTGCTGGGTCTGCTGGAAGAGAGCGAGAGCGTCGCGGTGCTGTCAGCTGTCGCTGGCGCGATCGCGCGAATCGGGGATCGACGCGCGATCGACCGTCTGGTTGCGTTAGCAGCCGACTATGAGCTCACCAAGTTGGGCCGCGCGTTCGTCGCCGCTGCGTTGGGTGGCGTCGCGGACAAGGACTCGCTGCCTTGGAACGTCCCACTAAGCGTTGACGTGAACTATGCGACGGGCATCGACACGATGTCTAACGGAGCGACGGGTGTATTGGACATCCTCTAGCGGCCGGCGCCCCCGCGGAGCTCCTCGACGACGCGGTTCATTCCGTAGACGTTCTGCAGCGCCTGCACGATCGCGTCGGTGTGTACGCTGACGGCGCGGGCGATGTCTTGGGTGAAGTAGAAGTCATTGGCGAGCGACTCGATGTTGCCGTCGAAGATGAGGCCAACGACGCGCAGATCTTGATCGACGACGCAGGATCCCGAGTTGCCGCCGACGATGTCGTTGGTGCTGGCGAAGCAGACCCGCGCCGACAGGTCGATCGCTTCGCGGTTATCGAGCCACGGCTGCGGGATGTCGAACGGGTAGGCGTTGCCGAACGCGGCGCCGCGCCCGTAGAGGCCGTAGAAGGTCGTCGCCCACGGNGCNACCGTGCCGTTGTAGTCGTAGCCTGCGACGCGGCCGTCNGAGAAGCGNAGGGTCATGGTCGCGTCCGGGCTGATGTCGTCGCCGTAGACNGCGAACAGCGCCCGNCCGAGCCGAGCNCCCTGCTTCTCGAATCCGCTTTCGAGCAGCTGTTGGCTGCGCTCCGCTTCNCGCATGAGCGACCAGAGGGCGCGGGCGGCGCGTANGCCCTGGTCGTCATCTCTAGNCCACCGCTCNGCGCCGGCGTCGGCCTCAAGCAGGTCGCGCACGAAGCCGTCGCGACTCAGCTTGCTGCGTCGGAGTCCGTCGATCGCAGCNTCCCANTCGACGGCATCGGTCCCGGCGTCGTAGTGCGGCTGGCCTACGGCCGCGAGCAGGGCGTCGTCGCGCGGCAGCCACTTCTCGGCGCGTCGGAACTGGTCGACGAGCAGCGCGTGCGTCAGCGGGCTGCTGCCGCCCATAAAGTTCAGCGCGCCGTCTCGAGCTGCGTCGCGACGGTCTTGGTCCATCGTCTCGTCTAGCGCCTCAGCGACCAATACGCCGCGTTGCAGCACGCTCGAGAACCCAGGCTGGTGGAACATTGCGCGTGGCAGGACGTCCTTTTGCTGCTGGACGAGGACGTTCACTTCGCGCCAGAGGTCGCCGTACTCCTTGCCTAGTTCGGGGCTCTCCGAGACGGCTCCTCGGAAGTGGAGCTCGTTGCGGCGCTTCTTGGCCATCAGCGCGTCGTCGTTGAGGCCGTCGAGCATCCCCTGGATCGCCTTGTAGCTGTTCTGCCAACTGAGCAGCGTCGTCAGCAGCCCTGGCGCGCGATCCTTAAAGGGCTTGAGGATCTCGATGCTGTTCGCGAACTGCTCAACGACCATGGGGTACTCCAGATCTCTCTGCACCTCCAGCTGTTGCAAGGTCAGTTGCCTGTTGGTGTTGCCAGGGTTGCCAGGCACGAACACCAGGTCGCCCTCCTGCGCGCCGTGCTCACGCCAGCGAAAGTAGTGAGCGGCGGTGTCGGCTGGCGCGTCGTCGACGTAGGCCCGCACGAATGAGAAGTCGATGCTCCATCGCGGGTAGGTGAAGTTGTCTGGGTCGCCGCCGTAATGCGCCGTCTGCAGGTGTGGCGCCACGACCAAGCGGAGGTCGTCCCATACGCGGTAGCGATAGAGCTGGTGAACGGCGCCGTGGTAGAGCGCGACCACCTGGTGCATGTGGTCTGGGTGAGCGGCGTCAGCAGCCGCGACGATCGCGTCTATGTTCGCGGCTCGCTGCTTTGCGGCGGTGACGTCGGCGTCGCTTACGTGGACGCCCGCGTCAACTTGTGAGGTCACGTCTTCTTGCGCGATCAGCTGCTGCACTGTCAGCCCGGGAATTCGGACTTCGTCGGCGAGCGCTGTCGCGGCGAAGCCGTCTTTCACCCAGTTGTCTGGACCTTGAATTTGCGCGATCTGGTCACGGACGCAGTGGTGATTCGTCATGATCAGGCCCTGCGGCGAGACGAATGCAGCCGAGCACCAAGGGTTGTCGCGCTCCCCGAGGCGCAGCGCGCCCAACCGCAGCGAGTCGAGCCATCGCTGGTCAGGCTTGAAGCCATACTCTTCCTCCAAGTAGGCCAACGGTGGGTTCTCAAACGTCCACATCTTGCCCAGCGCGAGGTTGTCGACCTCCAAGCGGGGCTGCGGGGACTGACCGGTGGATGCGGCGGCGAACAACAGCGCGGCGAGCGTGACGAGTGCTGGTCGGTTCATGGTCGAGGTCTCGGGGATCAGGAACGGTCGCCAGCCTATCGCCGCAGGCATCGAGCGACGAGATCGACGTGTCCGATGACCTAGCGTGTGCCTCGGGCAGAGACGTCGCGTTGCTCCACCTCGACCAGCTTGCCGCGCCGCACTGTCATGCTGGTGACGCGTTCGACGTTGTGCTGCCCTTGCTTCATGCGCGCGCGGACTACGTCCAGCTGCATACCTTCGATGATCGGCAGCAGCGCGATCGCGCGGAAGCCCTCGTCCTTGCCTGGTGTCGACCGCTTGTCCTCGCGGATCAGGTCGCTGCTTTCCCAGACCCAGCGCTCGTCGGCGGAGACGAACTGGCATCGGTGGTTGCCGCGGTTCTTGCCGACGAGGCCGCCCGGGCAGACCAAGAAGGGCTTCTCGATCCACGGCAGTACTCCGAGACCGTCGCGCGCGAAGCCCGCTTCGAACGCCGCCTCGATCACCGCGTCGTCGTCGCCGCTCTCGCGAGCGCGCTTCTGCATCTCGTCGCGTAACGCGGCTGCGAGCTCGATGAGCTGTTCGTCGGGGAGCTTGGCTGCGAGTTCTGCGGCTGTGTCCGGGTCCTCACAGAGGTGGCGGACGATCGTGCCGTAGCGGCGAGTGGCCATCGCGGCGACTCTACGGATTTGATGGGTTCGGCCTCAAGCGGGTATCTGAGCGCCGCCCAATACCTTTGCGTCACGGCGTCGCAGCGAGCGCATGACGCTCGATCGGCGCCTGAGTGATGGTCGCAGCGTGTGCCGCCGCGGCCTCTGCGGAGATCCTGCGTCGAGGATGTCGACGGGTCCCACGTTTGTCGCAAGTCAGGTCATCCTTTCGGTCGACCTGAAGCGAGGCGTGATGTCATGCTGTCTTTCAACCAGCGATCTGATTGGCGTCTTCGGGCATCGAGCCGCCGCCAAGTCGGGCAGTGATTTATCGCAAGCCTCAATCTTTGAAGGGCTTGAAGGCATCCCCGGCGTTCGGGTTTGCGTGGGCGCGGTCGGCCGTGAGGCTTAGGCCCAGGTCGCCGATCGGATGTCCGGGCGCTGCTCTTACCTGCGCGGGGCCCTTCCCGGTCGGGCGGCGATCTTGTCGACCCACGCTGGCTGGATACCGTTGCTGATGCATCTTGAGTTCTTCAACCCGGGCAAAGCATCCATGCGGCAAATCAAGAGCCTGATCCTCGTCTGTGGCCTGTTGGCCGGAACGCTTCTTGGTCAACAACCAATCGGCCAGATCAATGTGTCTTGGCCCAACTTGACCGGATCAGGTTCCCCCACGCTGGACGCCTGTCTTCACTACCCAGCGCTCGTCGGCGGACCGAACGCGCCGATGGCGCCGCCTCCCAGCGCGTCGGGGTATCCGGTCGTCGTGTTCTTGCACGGCTACGACAAGCTCGGGAGCGACTACGCGGCGATCGGCAACTCGCTCGCTGAGTCTGGCTACGTCGCGGTCATGCTGAATACAGCGCAGTGGTCCTTCCAGCAGCTGCTGGCCGACACACGCGCCACGTATGCAGCGATCGCCGACCTCGCGGCCAACCCAAATGGTCCGCTCAGCTCGAAGCTCGACATAGACCGCGTCGGCCTGCTCGGCCACTCGATGGGTGGCGCGGTCGTGGCGCTCGTTCTCGACTCGTCTGAAAACGCCGCGGTGCCGAACCCTGGTTACAAATGCGGCCTGTGCCTCTCGCCGGTTGATCCATCGCTGCTGCAAGCTGGCACCACGGTCAGCGTGCCGTTTGGCATCGTCTCAGGGCAGGGAGACATGTTGACGCCGCCGGCTTTGCACGCGACGCCCTACTACAACGCGGTAACACCTATAGAGGGCCTGAAGTTCCACTACGAGATGGGGCTGAACTGCACTCACTTGAACATCTGTGGTCTTAAGCGCTTGAACCCGTCGGTGTTCGCGCGGACCCGCAAGATCATCAACGGNTTCTTNGGCCAGTTCCTGCAAGGNTCGTTGTTCGGGCTTGAGGCGATCCTGGGCATGGANGGTCAGGGCGACCCNAACCTGCATNAGCTCTCGGTCGACACGACTGTGCCGCAGGCGTGGGCCAGCGNGCCGCTCTGCATCGGGACAATCACGCGGGTCTCTGTTGCGCTCGAAGGCGGNTGGGGCGGCGTGCTCGCGGCCGACTCGATCGGCGCGCCGACTGCGACGGTGGTCGGCACGCTTCTGCTGGATCCTGCCTCGTGCTTCCGCCTCGACGAAGGACCAGTCGCCGGGGAGCGTTTCGATGTGGACATCGCTGTGCCACCGACCAGCACGCTGATCGGCATCTCGTTCGCGGTTCAGGGAGCAGGCTCTACGGTGAACTCTCAGCTCACGCTGGGCTCGGCGCTGGGCTTCACGATCGTCCTCTGATTCGAGGCTCTCCTCGCACTCCGCGCGCCGGCGCAGCGCGTGCCTGTCTCCCGCAGTCATTATGCTGTGGGGAGGTCTACTCGGTCACGACAACGCCGGACGAGAACAGGGTGTCGCGATCTCGGATCGATCGCCACCCCTCTTGTAGGACGCAGTGACCAACCGGGGCGCGCAGCGACGTGCCGGGTCCTGCGCACAGCAGCACATCGGGCTGGAACTCCCGCATGGCCGTGCGAACGCACGCCGAGAAGTCGAAGGTTTCGACGACCTGTTCGTGCACCGTGTAGCGCAGCAGGTCGCGGGGGTCGGCGGACCAAGGCGAGTGCACGGTGCCGAAGCCGTCGATGAGGTGGCAGCCGGGCATCCGAATGGGGAGGTCCGCCAGCTGCTGCGCGGCGATCTTGGCGGTCTCCAGGCAGAGGCTGCTGTGGAACGGACCGTGTCCAGCGAGCCGGAACGGGAACTCACGTTCGCCGACCGAGATCTTTGGGAGCAGCGTTAGCAGCTCTCGCGTTGCGGCCTCTGTGCCGGCGAGCACTTGGTGGCCGCCTAAGCGGATGCTGTAGTCGCAGAAGTAGTCGTGGCCACGGTCGCGGAGCCCCTGCAGGGTGGTGTCCACCGCCGCTCGCAGCGCTGCGTCCGGACGCCAGTCTTCGCCGACGGTCGTCGTCAAGACCTGGCCGCCCTTGACCTGTTGTTGCAGCGCGGCCATCGACGAGACGAGCCGCCACCCTGACGTCGCGTCGAGCGCGCCGCTCGCCGGCAGCGCGGTGTACCAGCCGAGTGAGTTGCCCGCGACGGCGAGGATGTTGTAGCGCTCGCGCAGCTGCTCGACGTGCGCCATGGTCCCGAAGTAGATCAGCGCAGCAGCGTTCTCTCCGTCGAGGTGCTGACTTGGTCGAAACTTCTCGGCGCCGTCGAGCGAGCTGAACGTCGGCCGATCGGCCCGCTGCCTGGCTGCGTCTGCGGCTTTTAGCGCCTCGGCGACAGGTCCGGGGCGGATGGTCCGCCCGACGAAGCCGAGCTCTGCCTTGGTGTAAGAGCCGCGACCCGGACAGAGCAGCACTGCAGACGGTTTGCTCATCGGTTCACCTCTTCTGCGCAGAGCTCCTCGGCGGCGCGCTCGATGTCAGGCTCCTGGACCAGCACGAGGTTGGCGGCGGCAGCGAGCGGAACATAGGAGTCGTGCGCCGCGATGCGGCGGAACTTGCACCCAGACAGATCGGGCGCTTGGCAAAGCTCGGTCATCAGCATTGGGCTAGGGCCGCCGTGGCTGTGTCGACACTCGTCGACGATTAGGCACCGCCCCGTCGCGGCGACGTGCGCGATGACCTCTTCGAGCGGCAGCGGCATGAGCCATCGCAGGTCGAACACGCGCGCCTTTACGCCGCGCTCACGCAGTCGACGTTGGACGCGAAGGCTCATCCACAGCCCGTTGCCGTAGGTGACGATGGTGACCTGGTCGTCGTCGGACGGCTCGTAGACGCGCCCGCGTCCGAAGGGCATCACCTCGGTCGGCGGCGGGTATCCGAACTGCCATCCGCCGTCGCTTGGCTCGTGCAGGTCCTTTTGCATGTAGAGCGCGATCGGCTCCAAGAAGATGCAGACCTTGCCGTGGTCGGCGGCGAGCGACGTCATGGTGCGCAGCATCGTCACCGCTTCGTCTGCGCGCGTCGGCACGCCCAGCACGATGCCCGGGATGTCGAGCAGCGCGCCGATGGAGTTGTCGTTGTGGAAGTGGCCGCCGAAGCCCTTTTGGTAGGCGAGACCAGCGATGCGCACGACCATCGGGTTTTGGAAGCTGGTCGCCTGACCGTCTGCGTCCTTGCGGCTTTTGCCGGTGCTGAAAAACTGCAGCGAAGCAGCTTCGCCGCGGATTTGGTCGATCGCGTTGTGGAGATAGGCGAGGTATTGGATCTCGGGGAACGGCAAGCAGCCTGCTTGCGCCATTCCCTGCGCGAGCCCGAGGATGGTCGTCTCGTCGAGGATGGTGTTGAACACGCGGCCGCCGCCGTAGCGCTCGTAGAGGCCCTTGGTCGCGTGATACACGCCGCCCTTGCGCGCGACGTCCTCGCCGAAGAGCAGCGCGTTGGGGTATGCGGTGAACAAGTCAGTCAGCGCCTGCGGGATCCGGTAGGCGAGGTGCCGGCCGCGCCCGTCTTCCTCCGGGAGTCTGCCCCCGAACGCCTGGAGCCGCTCGTCGCGATCGGCCACGCGCACGGCGCACTGCTCCTTGTTCGGCAGCGTCAGCGGCGACATTACGTCCTCGACCGAGGTGAGCTTTGGTCGGCTCGACGCCTCCTCCGCCGCTCGCCGCAGCCTGAGGTCGGTGTCTTCATAGAGCGCGCTGATGTTCTCTCGGCTGATGGCTCCCGTAGTCAGCAGCAGGTCCGCGAATCTCAACAGCGGATCGCGGCTCTCGTTCGCCTCGATGTGCTCCGTCGCCATGTAGTTGGTCTCGACGTCGGAGCCAGCGTGACCCATCAGGCGCACCGTCTTGGTGTGCAAGAACGCCGGCTTACGCTGGCACCGCACGTAGTCGATGGCCTGCTGCGCGGTGTTCCAGACGCCTGCGAAGTCTTGGCTGTCGCAGGCGAAGTAGCGGATGCCGGGCCGTTGTCGCATCATCTGCGCGACGTAGTCGTCGGGCGTCCGCACCGAAATTCCGATCCCGTTGTCCTCGCACGCAAACAGGATCGGACAAGGCTGCTTGTGCATCACGGCAGCGCCGGCGCTGTGCAATCCTGCTTGCGCGGTCGCGTGGTTCATCGAAGCGTCGCCGAAGCTGCAGTAGACGATCGAGTCGTAGGGGATTCCGTGCGGTGGCTTGATGCCCTGCCGCTCGAGCCGCTGGAGCGCCATGGCAAACCCCAGGGCCTTGGGCAGGTGGCTCGCGATCGTGCTGGTCTGTGGCGGCACGTGCATCGACGCGGAGCCGAGAACTTTATGCCGACCGCCGCTGATCGGGTCCTCGGCGGACGCGCAAAAGCTGAGCATGGCGTCGAAGATCGGCGTCTCACCCCGGCCCTTACGAAGGCGGGCGGCCATGAACGCGCCGCTGCGGTAGTGAAGGAACGCCGTGTCTGTTGGTCGAGTCAGCTCTCCCAAGATCGCGTTCGCCTCGTGGCCGGCGCTGCCGATCGTGTAGTAGCTGAGGCCCTTATCCTTCAGCTCTCTCGACAATAGGTCCTGCAGTCGAGACTGAATGGCCGACTCAAAGACGGCGACGGCTTGCCGACGCGACATCGGCGAGTGCGGCGCGATCGGCGCGTCCAGCGGTCCGACGCGCGCAGGGTCGGGGCCGGGGTGAGTGCGCAGCAGCTGTTGCAGGCGCTCGGTGACAGGACCTTCGCGGCGAATCGACATGAGGGGCCCATACAGCTTATGCATCTAGCAGCATGGGTCCACCGCCCTAGGATGTCCTCGTGCAGCTCGACGCGCGGATGCAGTGGTTCGTCGACAGCCTCGGTGACGCGGGTCCACCCGAAGCGCTGTCGGGCGCGCTCCTAGGCTGTTGGCACGCTCTGCGCGGAGAGTGGCGAGCCGCGCACGACGCCGTGCAGGCAGCTTCAGACGGCGACAGGTGGGTGCACGCCGCGCTTCACCGTCAGGAAGGGGACCACGCCAACGCGCGCTATTGGTATGACCGCGCGGGGCGGCCGGTCGCGACGGGCGCTTCGCGGCGGGAGTTCCTCGCGATCGCCGCGCGGCTGCTCGCCTGAGGTCTCCGCGTCTGCCAGGGATCCGGCGGAGCCCGTGGTTTCACGCGTCGCCTCGTCTCACTGTCGCTCGGCGGGGTCCTGCTGGTAGTAATCCTTCAGCAACTCGTAGATCGACCGATGCCGCTGACGCAGCTGCCGGGCCTTCTCGAAGAAGCACTCCGTCGCGACCGCGAAGAACTCGGCAGGGTTGGTGGCGCCGTAGGTGTCGAGCACCGTCGCGCGTCCGCGGTCGGCGGCCTCTCGCAGGGCGGCGAACTCGCGGGTCATCGTCTGGACCCATTGACGAAGCGTTTCTTGGTTTGCGAGCGGCGGCGTACCGTCGGCTGCGCCGTCCAGCATGTCCAGCTTGTGGGCGAACTCGTGGAAGACGAGGTTGTGACCGTCTTTCGGGTCTAGAGCGCCGCGGCGGGCGTCGTCCCAAGAGAGCACCACTGGCCCGCGCAGCCACGCCTCTCCCAGGTTGGCCCGCCCCTCACGCACGACGCCGTCCCGGCCTCGTGAAGGCATCGTCTTGTAGGCGGCCGGATAGACCAGGATCGAGGTCACGCGGTGGAAGTAATCGTGCTCGATGTTCAGGATTAGCAGGCACGCCTGGGCCGCGATCGTGACGCGGACCTCGTCGGTCATCTCGAGCCCGCCGCAGCCCTCCCAGTCCTTCTCTTCGACGAGCACTCGGAGATCATCTTTGATCCGCTTTTGGCCGCGCGTATCCAGCGCCGCGTAGAACGGCAGCCGGTCGAGCCATGTCTGCCATGACGTCGGAAAGGGCGCGGACAGGAGCCGCTGCCGTCTGGATTGGCGGATGGGCTTCAGCAACCAGTCAAACAGCACAGCGCTAGGTTGCCGCGGATGCTGATTACATCAACCTCAGTCGCGACGAATTGCGCCGCCGCTGCACGTAGCGATTGCGAGCGCGGTCAGGGACGGATTCGATAGACGTCGTGGACGATCACGCTGGCGCGCTGCAGACCTTTGACCTCGCAGAAGAGCTGCGGTCGTTCGACCGTTTCGGCGGCAAAACCGTCGAGGCGTCTCTCGAGGTCGAGGGTCGCACCGTGCCGACCTTCACCAACGAGTTCTGGACCAAGGCCCAACGAGAAGGTCACAGCCTCCACGAGGTCAGCTACCGCGCTTGTTTTAAGCCGTCCCTCCCGGCCTTCTTCTTGGAGCGACTGAGCCGCCCCGGTGATTTCGTGCTCGATCCGTTTATGGGTCGAGGCACGACACCTTTGGAGGCGTGTCTTCGCGGACGCGTGCCGTGCGGTAACGACGTCAACCCGCTGTCAGCGATGTTGCTGAGACCGCGGCTCTGTCCGCCGACGATGCCTGAAGTGACCGCGCGCGTCGAGGCGCTCGACATGTCGTGGGACGGCGCGCTCGACGAAGACCTCTTGGTGTTTTTTCACCCGACGACGCTGCGTGCGCTGTGCGGTCTGCGCGCCTATTTCCTGCGACGCGAGGCGGCAGGCGCGCTCGATGGCGTCGACGAGTGGCTGCGAATGGTCGCCGTTAACCGCCTGACGGGACACTCTAGCGGCTTCTTCTCGGTCTACACGCTGCCGCCCAACCAGGCGACCAGTGTCGCGGCTCAGCGGCGGATCAACGCCAAGCGTGAGCAGGTGCCAGAGGCGCGAGACGTCGCGGCGATCCTGCTGAAAAAGTCGCGCGCGCTGCTAGCGGATACCGACACCCTTTGGCGTCGTCAGGGCCGCGTGCTCGCAGAGATGTCCGTGCTGATGACGGGCCAGGCCGCCTCTATGCCGCGCATACCCAGCAGCAGCATCCAGCTCGTGGTCACGTCGCCGCCGTTCCTAGACGTCGTCCAATACGCCGATGACAACTGGCTCCGTTGCTGGTTCTGCGGCATTGACGCCAAGGCCGTCCCGATGACCATGGCCCGCAGCGTTGAGGCCTGGCGCGCTGCTATGGCCGAGGTCTTCGCCGAGCTCTACCGAGTGGTGCGGCCTGGGGGCTACGTCGCGTTCGAGGTCGGCGAAGTCCGCAAGGGCAAGGTCCGTCTGGAAGAGCACGTCGTGCCCGTGGCCGACGCGGCGGGGTTCGACCCGCGGCTGGTGATGCTGCACACCCAGGATTTCACCAAGACGGCCAACTGCTGGGGGGTCGACAACAATAAGCGGGGCACCAACACGAACCGCGTCGTCGTGCTGCAGCGTCCCTGATCCGTCAGCGATCGCGCAGCGCCCGCTTTTGTATCTTGCCGGATCCCGTTCGCGGGAGCGCGTCCAGGAAGGTGATCGACTTGGGCGACTTGTAGCTCGCGATCCGTTCGCGGCACCATTCGATCAGCGCGTCGGAGTCGGCGACTCGGTCGGGTCGCAGCACGACCGCGGCGACCACCCGCTCTCCCCAGCGCTCGTCGAGAGCGCCATATACCGCGCACTCAAGCACGGCAGGGTGCTCGTAGAGCGCGTGCTCGACCTCGACGGAGTAGACCGTCTCGCCGCCTGTGACGATCACGTCTTTGATGCGGTCGACGATGTCGACGTAGCCGTACTCGTCGATGGTGGCGAGGTCACCGGTCTGTAGATAGCCGTCTTCGTCGAACGCTTGGTCGGTCGCCTCCTGGTTGCACCAGTAGCCTGGGGTGACTGTCGCGCCGCGCACGCGGATTTCGCCGACGGCGACGCCGTCTTCGGCGACGGGGCGGCAAGCCGCGTCGACGACCTTGAGGTCGACACCCTGAAACGGTCGGCCGGTCTTGCACTTCCAGCGCAGCTGTTGCTCGGGGGGCAGTCGGCGCAGCTCATCGTTCAAGAGGCTCAGGGTCAGATACGGGCTGGTCTCTGTCATGCCGTAGGTCTGGACGTAGTCGCAGCCGAACGTCGCTAAAATACGGCGTACGACGTCGGGGGCGATGGGGGCGCCGCCGCTCAGCATGACGCGCAGCGCGTAGCTTCGACGTGCGGCGCCGGGTTCCTTCACCATCAGGTTGAGCATGGTAGGGACGAGGTTGGTGATGGTCACCCGCTCCGACACCAGCAGGTCGAGCGCGTCGCTAGCTCGAAAGGCGGGCAGAAAGACGTGCGCGCCTCGGACGGCCGTGATCGCGAAGGTCGCCCACGCGTCTGCGAGGTGGAACATCGGCGCGACGTGTGCCCACGTGTCTTCGCTGGTGAGCCCGAGCTCGTCGATCGCGGCTTCGGCGTGCGTGCACACGTTGCGGTGTGTCAGCACGACCCCCTTGGGCGATCCGGTCGTGCCGCTCGTATAGTAGAGCTGCGCGGGTTCGTCGGCGCCCAGTAGCGTTACCTCGACCCCTGGCTCGCCGCGGGACGGCACGCGGACGGGCTCCCGTTCAAGCAGACCTGCGCGCGCTTCGTGTTCGGCGTCGTGGATGAGCCAGCGGGCGCCGCTGTGTTCGAGGATGTCGCGCTGCTCGCCGTCCGTCAGGCGCGTGTTCAGCGACACCAGGACGGCGCCAGCGGCCGCGACCCCGAAGTAGGCGATTAGGTGGTCGACGTCGTTGTTCATCAAGCAGCCGACGCGGTCGCCCTCGCGAACGCCGGCGCCGCGGAGGTCGGCAGTCAGCGCCAGCGCCCGATCGCGGGCTTCGGCGTAGCTGAGTCGGCGGTCTCCCTGCTTCAGCGCGGCCCGGTCGCGCCGGTCATCCGCGGCTGCGTCGAGGTAGTTCCAGACGTTCACGGCGTCGAGTATGAGCTTGTCGGTGCGTCTAGCAATGGTTCCAATCAGCTCGCAGTATGACGGAGGTAAGCGGCGACCGAGAGCCTGTGGGTCCTGGACCCGCGCTGAAGATCCTGCATCAGGAAGAGGACTTTGTCGCGGTCTCTAAACCCAGCGGACTGCTCGTGCACCGGGACGAGCACCATCCGGACGCGCCCGCGGCGCTCCAGCTGGTTCGAGACCAGGTGGAGCGGCACCTTTACCCGTTTCACCGGTTAGATCGCGCGACGTCGGGCATCCTGTTGTTCGGATTTTCGCGCAAGGCCGCGGCCGCCTTGCAGCGATCGTTGGCGTCTCCCGACGCACACAAGTCCTACTCGGCGCTCATGCGTTACCCAGGCAGCGGGCGCGATCTTGGCGCTAGCTGGACCAGCGAGCGGCCGTTGAGCGACGACAAAGGCAAGCAGAAGGAGTGCCGCACGGACTTTGCGGTCGTCGAAGAGTTCGCTCGCTGCGCGCTGGTGCGCTGCCGGCTGTTTACGGGTCGCTACCACCAGATCCGGCGACACGCGAACCACTGCGGTCGCCACGTGATCGGCGACACGACGCACGGTAAAGGTCGGATCAACGCGTGGTTCCGGGAGCGACACGGGCTGCGTCGGCTGTTCTTGCACTTGGGTCGCGTCGACATGGCGCACCCGCAAACCGGCGCGCCGTTGGTGCTCGAGGATCCGATGCCTGAGGAGCTCGTCGAGGTGTTGGCGAGCCTGCGCGACGACGCAGTTGCGAAACCGTAGGAAGCTCGGTCGGCCTGACGCTGGGCTGGGGCGATCTGGACTTGGAGGGCGGCGCTGGAAAGCGCTTGACTCGTACCAATGAGCCATCAAGATGCATGCGACGGCCCGGCAATATTACGGCTACACCGTATTAATAAGACCCCTGCCCGAGGCCGCGCCAAGGTGCTTAGCACCTGCAACCACTGCATTTAGACATGGCTGCCGCGAAAAAGAAGAAGACGGCGAAGCGTACGACGAAGTCCAGGGCCACCGGCACGCGGTCGCGCGCTTCCCAAAAATCTGGGTCCCAGATGCCCAAAAAGTTGGCGATCTCTGGGGGTGGCTACTGCCTCTACGCGCCGCGTTACCCACGATTCCTCACCGAGCCAGGGTTCTGCGACGAGGCGAACATCGCCAGCGAGACCGTCTCGTCGGTCTTCTTCCTGTCGTTCCTTGCGGCTGGGAAACCGGTCACGACCAAGTGCGTTGGCTTCGGGATGGAGGACGGCAAGGCGGTCTTCAAGCATGAAGCCCCCGGCATGAAGATCGTCGAGCGCCGCTACCTGACCGGCGACGACCGGTTCGTCTGCGACCTTGAGCTGACCAACGACAGCTCCGAGGAAGCCGAGCTGACCGTCGTGCAGTGGACGACGACCGACGTCGAAGGCGAGCCGGTCTCCCATGAGGGTGACAGCTTCCGGATCAGGCGCGCCCTCAGCACGAAGGGTCGGCCTGCGGTCCCGACCGACGTGCTTTACTCGAGCCCTGACAGCAAGGGCGCTCGATGCCTGCAGGCCTACTTCTGCGAAGGCGGCAGCGACCTGCCCGACTATCGCGAGACGCCGTGGTTCGACTCCAACCACCTGCAGACTCCCCGCGCCAAGCGCCCTGTAGAGAAGCCGAGCCCCATCATCGCTGGATCTCGGTGTTACGCCGGTCTCTTCCGGCCGGTGACGCTCAAGGCCGGCGCGACGGCCGCCCACCGTTTCGAAGCGAACTTTGTCTTCAAGGGCAAGGGCGTCAACTTCCGCGCGCGCCGACCTGACCCGAAGGACGAGAACGGCTACAAGGCGTTTTGGGCGCAGACCCCGACCTTTGTCTGCGAGGACAAGGCGATGGAGCGCGTCGTCAACCATCGGTTTGAGCTCCTATACCTGCTGCGTCAACCGCACGGCGCTGGCCTCTTCAGCTCGCCCGGCTTCTGCGAGGGCAACGGCCACCTCCACGCCCCCTCCAGCTTCGCTGCCCCCGCGATCATGCGTGAGGCGCGATGGCTGCAGGACCCCAGCTACGCGCGCGGCTGCATGAAGATGTTCTTCGACAACCTGCTGCACAACGGCCAGGTCCCGGGGCACGTCTACATGAGCGGCACCGACTCCAGCGACTTCTACCACGCTGACTGGGGCGGCGGGTTCGAGTCGCTCGACGCGATGCACAACGACAAGGCGACCAAGAAGGCCGTCTTGATGGCGATGCAGCGATACGTGAAGTGGGTCGGCAACAACCGAGACCCTGAGGGCAGCGGCTTGACCGACATCGTCAACCACTTCGAGTCGGGTCAGGAGTTCTCGCGTCGCTACACGGTCATCGACAACAAGGCCGACCGCGCCGAGGAGTTCTCGGAGCAGTTCCGCCTGAAGGGGATCGACGCGTCGGTGTTCCGCTACCGCCTCGTGAAGTGGCTGCACGCCGTAGCCGAGGAGATCCAAGAGAAGGCGATGGCCAACCGCTTCCAGGCAGAGGTCGAGGTAATCCTGGACACGGTCCGTCGCAAGATGTGGGACGAGAAGTCTGGCATGTTCATGGACCTCGACCCCAAGAGTCGCCGCAAGACGAACGTCAAAGCAGCGGTGGGCTTCTATCCGCTGGCGACGGATATCCCGAACCAGAAGCAGGTCGACGCCATGGTTGACCTGATCTCGAGCCGCGACGAGTTCTGGGCGAAGTATCCGGTGCCGAGCATCTCCATGAGTGACTCGACCTTTGACGGCGCTGGCCGGTGGAAGGGCACGCGCAAGGGGTCGCCGTGGAACGGTCGCACGTGGCCCGTGGTCAACTCACACATCCTAGAAGGCCTCACCTACTGGGCAGAGCGTGGCAACAAGAAGGCGCAGCGCCTCGCTAGCCAGCTGCTAGATCGCACCGTCACGATGATGAGCGGTGAGCTCGAAGGTCTTGACCAAGCGACGGCGTTCGAGCACTACCACCCCGAGAACGGGATCGGNTCGCGNTACCGCGGGGTCGACCTNAACCTCAACGCGTTCNTGCTCGACAACATCTTCCGGATCGGCTGCGGCTTCGCNATTCGCTANGGCGACATCCANGANGACCCGGTCGGCGACGCGCGCGACTTNAAGCTCAAGGGCATGCCGCTGGGCAACAAGCTGTTCGATGTCGAGCGAAAGAGCGGCAAGCTCAAGATCTCCGGGCAGTAGCGCTGCCCAGGAGGCGGGGTCGGGCCGCCGTCCCTCGCCATCCGTTATGGTGGCGATGTGACGACGATTGACGACATCCGCGAGGCCGCCGCGCGCATCGCGGGGCATGTTCACCGAACCCCGGTGATGACCTCTGCCACGCTTGACGATGAGCTAGGGGCGCAGGTCTTCGTGAAGTGTGAGAACCTGCAGAAGATCGGCGCGTTTAAGGCGCGCGGCGCCTGCAACGCCGTGATGGCGCTCTCCGACACGGCAGCAGCTCGCGGCGTCGTCACACACAGCAGCGGCAACCACGCCGCAGCGCTCGCCTACGCGGCGCGGACGCGTGGCATCCCGGCGTATGTCGTGATGCCAGACTCTGCCCCGCAGGTGAAGGTCGACGCGGTCTACGGCTACGGCGCCGAGCTCCGCTTCTGCAAGGCGGCTGAGCGGCAGGCGACCTGTGACGCGTGGCAAGCAGAGACGGGCGCAGCGCTCGTTCATCCGTTTGAGGACCCGATGGTTATCGCTGGCCAGGGCACGGCGGCGCTGGAGCTGCTGGAGCAGGTCCCGGACCTCGACGTTGTTATCGTACCGGTTGGCGGCGGCGGCCTCTGTTCGGGCGCGGCCGTGGTGGTGCGCGAGCTGCTGCCGGCGGCCCGCGTGCTCGCTGCGGAGCCAGACGAGGTTGATGACGCGGCGCGGTCGATGGCGACAGGCGTCCGTCAGCCGCGGGTCGAGGATCCAAAAACTCTCGGCGACGGTCTGATGACCGCCCTTGGAGCGCCGAACTTCGCGCTGCTACGTCGCCACTCCGTCGAGGTCGTCACCTGCAGCGAGCAGGCAATGGTCGACGCGTCCCGGTTCTTCTTGCAGCGGATGAAGATCGCGGTGGAGCCCAGCGGTGCCACGGTCCTGGCCTCCATCCGAAAGATCGCGGACGAAGTCTGCGGCAAGCGCGTCGGCATGATCGTCACGGGCGGCAACACCGATTTCCGGTGGTTGTTCGGCCCCGAAGATCCCGCGCTGCGATCGAACTAGCGTTCAGTTGGCGGCGCCGCTGGCTCGCCAGTCGTGGAAGCGGTGCACGGTGAACACGGACGCGAACACTGGCGCGATCAGGTTGATCAGCGGTAGCGCCAGCAACGACGCAATCATCACGCCGATCAGCAGTATTTCGCCGCTGTGCTTGGTGCGAAGCTTCTTGGTGTCTCCGGGCGAAAGTCGCCGCAGCGATACCAACTCTGTGTATTCACGCCCGAGCAAGTAGCCGTTCAATAAGACCCACGCCACTAGGTAGAGCGGCGGCACCAGCAGCAGGAAAAGCAGCAAGGCGTTGATGACTACCTTCGCGAAGAAGTAGCTCAGCGCGACGCCGAGGCTCTGCATCGCCGTGACGCCGGGCGCCTTCGGCAGGTCTGGATAGTGGCGCTCCTCGACGACCCCACAGACGAAATCGAGGAACAGCGCGATGAAAAGGCTCGCGACGACCGGGAGCAGGAACCACGCGAGGAGCAGCGTGAAGAACCCCTCGAGCCACCCGATCCAACCTTGTTCGGCGCTGGTCGGCCAGAGCCACTCGACGGCGTAGTCGACGCTGACCCAGACGCCGACGAACGTCAGCGCGCTGAGCACGGCGCAGAGCCCGAGGATGCGGAGGATCGGGCCGGAGAACAGTTGCCCCATCGCGAGCGCGACGGCTCGTCCCATGGTTAGACCGCGCTCCCGATGAGCGCTTCCAGCGCGGCGCGTTCCTTGGGGACGTCGCTCGTCAGCACATCGTGTCCGCGATCAGTGCACATCACGTCGTCTTCGATGCGCACGCCGCCGAAGCCGCGCCCGCTGTTCATCTTGAGGAAGCGCTCGGCCTTGTTGAAGTCGACTTGCCCCCTGAATTGCTTGCGCAGCGCGGCGTCGTGAAGGATCGGCGGGACGAAGTAGATCCCGGGCTCGACGGTCACGTACATGCCTGGCTCCATGTCGACGTCGAGGCGGAGGAAGGCGGCGCCGAACTGCGCGCTGCGGGTTCTTCCTGGGGGGTAGTGGATCAGATCGCCGAACCCCTCCATGTCGTGCACGTCCAGGCCGATCAGATGGCCGAGTCCGTGGGGGAAGAACACTGCGTGGGCTCCGCTCTCGACCAAGTCGTCAGCGCTGCCGCGCATCAAGCCGAGCTGTGTGAGTCCGTCCGCGATGACGCGCGCAGCGGTGAAGTGGAGGTCGCCGTAGCGAACGCCGGGCTTGATCATGGCGATCGCGGTCTCCTCGGCAGCCAGCACGATGTCGTAGATGTCTCGCTGCGAGGCGTTGAAGCGGCCGTTCGCAGGCCACGTGCGGGTGACGTCTCCGCAGTAGCCAGAAGGCAATTCTGCGCCTGCGTCGAGCAGGACGAGGTCTCCTCGCCGTACTTCGTTGCTGTGGTCGTGGTTGTGCAGCACTTCGCCACGCACGCTGAGGATCGTGCCGTACGCCTGCACGCATCCGTGTTTCGCGAAGGTGCCCTCGACGTGACCGTAGAGCTCTTGCTCGTGCACGCCTGGTCGGGTGTGCGCCATCGCCGTCTTGTGCGCGTCCCGCGTGATCCGCGCCGCCAGACGCATCTCCTTCACCTCCTCAGGCAAGCGGTGATTGCGCAGCTTGGCGACAGCGAGCAGCAGGTCCGGGTCGCCGATCCTGCTCGCGTCGGCGAAGTCGACCTTGTCTCCGCAGATCTCTCTCGCCTCCGCGGTCGCGCGGGGGTCCGCTACGGCGAGGGTCCGCGCCCTGCGGCGTCCCAGCTGGCGCTTCACGACGCCGGCGAGGTCGCTGCGCTTCGCGACGCGTGTTACGCCGATCGCGCGCTTGACCGCGGCAAAGCTGGATGACGGCCCGTGCCACAGCGCGTCTGCAGCGGTGCGCTCGTTCAGGAAAAGCGTTACCGACTTGTCCTTCGGGTCGAATAAGGCAGCGGCGTTCGGCTCGGGGTCAGGGAAGAGAAAGAGGAACGTGCTGTCCGCGCGGAAGGGCCCAGGGTTCGCGGGATAGTTTCGCGGGATCCAGTCACCCGCCATCAGCAGGACCGGTGTGTCGATGGCGGCGAGGAACTGCTTGCGGCGGAGCTTGAAGTGCGCGGTTGTGGGCATGCGCATGCGAGCGTAGCGACCGCGTCCAATCGCGAAACACGCACCGTAGGAGTTTCGTCGTGCCGTGATCACTCACGCGCGTTCGGCACGCTCTGTGCCTCCGCGGGCGCGCCCCGCTGTTGCCGCCCGTCTGCAGCATGGCCCGGCGCCTCCATCGATGGCGAAGCCTCTTCTGAGCCGCGATTTGGGGTGGTCGCGCGGTCGCTAGGTGGGCTGGTTTTCCGTCGTTCTAGCCGGCGGAGGTGGGCGTCGTCGCGGCCGCGGCTGCGCGGACCGTTCCCTTCGGTCAACGCCGAGAATTGGCGCGGCGTGCGGCTTCGATCGCGCGCGCGCGAGCTTCGTGGAGCTGCGCGCGAAAGGTCTCCAGATCGTCAGGATACTTTTGACGCAGCGCCGCTGCGTCGACGCCGCCACCTGCTTCGCGCAGCAGCGTCAGGTCTTTCAGCACCTTGTCGCGGACCTGCTCGCCTTGTGGGCCACAGCCCAAGCGGCCCGCGGCGTCTGCAGCGACCGCTACAGCGAATGGCTCCAAAGGGTAGTCCGACGCGCGAAAGTAGAGGTCGTACAGCTTCGCCATTGTCCCGGATCGCAGCTCGTCGAAGCAGCGAAGCTGCAGGTGTAAGGCCGCGACGTGCTTGCACAGAGTCGCGGTTCGCTGGTCTATGAGCCCCGGCCAGCGCGCCTGGAGCGCTTCGATGTGTGGTACGCCGGCGCCCTCGTGGCCGCGATGGTGCGGTAACTCGTGCGCCGGTGTGTCGGATTTACCTAGGTCGTGGCATAGGACGGCAAAGAGCGTCGCGATCCGGTCACGATCGTTCATGTCTGCGGAGTGCGTCACCGCCCATTCGAGCGCGAGGATGACGTGAAGCGCCTGACTAACCTCGGGGTGCCATTGTTGTGGGCCGGCCTGTCTACCGTCGAATTGCCGCGCGAGCGGCTCTGAAATGATCGCGAGCAAGCCTGCTTCGTGCAGGTCGAGCAGGCAGCGGCCTGGCGACGCGGTCTTGCTAACGGCCGCGCGCACCTCGAGCGCGACCGCTTCTTTCGGGAGTTCCAGCAGCAGGCTTGGATCGAGCTGGCGCTTGAGCCCGCGGATCGAGGCGTCGACTGAGAAGCCGTGCTCATGGGCCTTCCGGAAGTAACGAAGCCAGCGGATACCGTGTTCGCGCACGCGCGCTGCTGGGTCTCCTACAGGCACGATGCGTCGCGCTCGGTAGTGATCTACGCCGCGGAAGGGGTCGTGCACCGCGCCGCTCGCGACCTCGACGGCGATCGCCCCGATGGTCATGTCTCGCTCGGAGAGGTCTGCGAGGATGCGGTCTTGCAGGGGCGCGCTTGGGTCGCCAGCCCGGAACCGCGTGAGCTCTATTCGTCGGTCTCCGATCTTCGCTGCGACCGTGCCGCGCTCGATGTTGCCGGTCGTCGTTGGGACGAAGCAGCCGTATTGTTCCAGCAGCCGCTTGCCTTGGTCGCAGTCTAGCGACCACGCGAGGTCGACGTCGTCTGGGATAGGGCCGTCGACGCCGTCGCGCTGACACGCCGCCGCGAGCGCCTGTGACCCGACGACGCAGACGCCTAGGTCGGTCGCCGACAGCCACTCTGCGTGCTTGTTGATGAAGGCGACGACGTCCACGGCGTTCAACTCGCAGCGGCTGGGTCCGTGAGCACCTTGAAGGTCAAGAAGCCGGCGTACGTCAAAGCCATGACCGCGCCCAAGCTTCGCGAGACCCCCTTGGAGACGCGCAATACGAGGACGAGGCAGAGGGTCGCGCCCGCCGTAATGACGAGATCCGCGAACTGCGGATCGAACGCGAACGGCTTCAGCAAGCCCGCGCCGCCGAGGACGGCGCCAATGTTAAAGATATTGCTGCCGATGACGTTGCCGATGCAGATCTCTGGTTGGCCGCGCAGCGCAGCTACGGCGGAGGTCGCTAGCTCGGGCATGCTGGTGCCGACCGCGATCACCGTGAGACCGATCACGTTCGGGCTCATGCCGCAGTTTTCAGCGACGACGGCGGCGCCCTCGACGAGCCAGTCCGCGGAGTAGGCGAGCGTCACGAAGCCGCCGCTCAGCAGGAGCGCGTGGATCAACCAGCCGCGAGTCGTCGAGGTAGGTCGTTGCGACCCTTCGGGTTTATCGATTCGCTCCCGCCGCTCTCGCGCGAGCAGTTGGCCGACGAATACGATCAGCACCGTCAGCATGATCGCAGCTTGCCAGCGCTGCAGCATGGCGCCGAAGAACGGCAGGCACAGCAAGCTGGTCAAGGCGACCATGAAGCCGAGCTCGAGCCACTTGGTCTCTAGGCGGATCGCCCGAATGGTCGCTGTGACGCCGACGATCAGCAGGATGTTCGCGATGTTGCTCCCCATGACGTTTCCCATGGCGAGGTCTGCGTGATCGTCTGCCGCGGTCAAGGTCACCAGGAGCTCTGGAAGTGAAGTGCCGATCGAGACCAGGGTCAGCCCGACAGCCATGCGGCTCATCCCCAAGGTCAACGCCATCCAAACCGCGCCGCGCACCAGGAGCTCGGCGCCGGACACCAGGCCGACGAGCCCTACTAGGACCGCCGCGATGGGATAGTTGGTGGCCCAAGTGGTGACGTCCGCGGCGAGCAGCATGTTCGCATCCTACGGGTCGCAGCGTGATACTCGCGGACTTTTGCCGACCGCCATTGGTCGCTGACGCTGGCGTCGTCAGACGTCTCGGAACTTGCCGCCGTTCTCACGCGCCATACGCCGCATTAGCTCCTTGGGCGACAGGCTCATCTGGGCCTGCGCCGCTTGTACCTGCGGAGGCGTGCGCGAGCTGATAAAGACGGTGTTGATCCGCACCTCTTTGAATCGGTTCACCTCTTGCGTCAAGCGCAGGATCTCGACTGGGTCGATCACGTCGCCAGCAGATGGCGCGCCGTCCGAGAGCAGGAAAATCTCGTCGACCGTGGTCTCGTAGTGGTTGCCGTAGACGAGTGTCTTGATCCCCAGCGCCTTCTCCATACCGCTCCAGAGGTTGGTGCCTCCTAGCGGTCGGAGCTTCTCGACGAACTTTGCGAAGCGGACCTTGTTGCGCTTGTTTGCTGTGACGAGCTCTTTCTTCCACGCCTCGGCTTCCTCGTCGCCGTTGAACGTGACGAGGTTGAACATCGCGTTCGGAGCGAGCGCGTCGATTGCCTTTAGTAGCTCGCGCTTGGCGTAGTCGAGCCGTCGTAGGTCTTCTCCCTCGTCGCTCATTGGCCACTCCATGCTGCCCGACAGGTCGAGGATGAAGACGACGCGCGTTCCCTCGACGGGGATGCCGACGAAGCCTTTCGCAGAGGTCCCTGATCTCGGCTTCTTTTCCGGCGTCTTCGTGGTTGTGACAGCCAGCTTGTCTTGCTCTTTCTCCCAGAGCTTGCGCCAGTTGTTCGGGTCGTCGGCCGAGAACACCGCGCCCGTCATGCTGACTAGGAGCTCGTGAACGCGGAACTGAAGCAGTCCTGAAAGCGTGCCGTTCTCGACCTCTTCGGGGTGGTCCCTAAAACGCTCGAGGACGGTGATTAGCGCAGGGACCGCCTCGACCGACCGGAAGTCGTCGAGCAGACGCACTAGCACCATGTCCGCGCGCCACGTGGTGCGGCCGAGCGCTTTGATCGCCGCGCGGACCGCTCGCCGCGCGGTCGGCGGCGGCGGCAAGGGCTTGTCTCGCTCGGCAGATGCGCTGCCGCCGCGGGCTTTGGCGCGCTCGCGAAGACTCTCTTGTTTGCTTACGTGCTCGGAGTAGATCGCGCGCAGAGACTTCGCCGCTGTAACCAAGACCGCGTCGTCACGCTCTCGCTCAAGCACGTCGATCAGCGCCTTCTGCGACGCTTCGTCGGCGATGTGCGCGAGCGCTTGCACCGCGTGCAGCCGCGTTACGACCGCGTCATCTTGCAGACCGGCGGTGATAACGTCCATGTAGGCCGGGTCTCTTACCCGTCCCAACGCGAGCAGCGCTGCCGCGCGGAGCTCGTCGGCGTTCTTGCGGTCTTTCCATTCGCCGCGCGCACCTGCTGCTAGCGTGTCCTTCGCAGGTTTGCTGCTGATCTTCGTGAAGGCTTCCAGCGCTGCGGAGCGCACGCTGTACGGCGCCATCGCGTAGCTGTATTTACCTTTGGGGTCCAGGCCAACGGCGGCGACCTCTGCCATCGCGCGCGCGGACGCTGCGTCGTTCTGCTCGGCCAGGACCTTTAGGATCAGCTTGAGGTCGCCAGACCACGTCGGGTTGCCTAGGTCGTTGGCTTTCCGGACCTTGTATTTGAGGGCGATCGACTTCTTGCCGAGCGGCTCTACGCTGCGGTAGTCGATCTTTCCTCTTCGATACAGCTTCAGCCACGAGTCAAGTGCTTTGAGCGGGTTCGGTTCAGCGGCAGTTTCGACCAATATCGCGCGAGCATGCTCAGAGTGTGTGAGCGCGCCGGCAGACGCGAAGGAGAGAGCGACGGTGAAGAGAGCTGTGAGGATCACGGCGAAGGTCGAGGCGGCGGCGAAGAGGTCGCCCAGACTCTAGCTGATCTCGCGGTTGAGTTGTGCTGCTCAGCGACCTTGTCGTACTTCCAGCTGGAGGCGCACCTGCCCTTGGTCGCCGAACATGCGGAGCATGGTGTCGTGCCGGGTCACCTCGCTTCGCGGCGCGACCCAATTCGGCCTGCAGGCACCGTCTACGAGCACGATGGTCGAAGACGGGTTCGAGATGCTCCCTTGAATGTCATTCATGTCTCCGAACACGATGAACATCTTCGGGAAGACCTCTGGGCGACGGCTGTTGAGCTCCATCAACTCGTGGAGTTCGTGCGCCGGGTCGGTCGCGAGCCGGATGCCGATGTGGTCTTTGACGTTGCTGAGCCGCCTCTTCGACAGCGCCGGTCCGTAATACGTCTCGATGACCTCAAGTGAGTGCTCGGACAGTTCGGGCACACGGTCGAGCCACTCGACGGCAAAGTTGAGGTCTCGATCTACCTCGTCGTCGGTGAACACGAGTCGGTCCCGTTGTCGCAGGTCGATCAGCAGCTCGCCAAAATCGCGGACGTCCTCGGCGTTCTGAATGACCTTCCTCGCAGCCGCCGTTCGGTTGTGACCGGGGTCACGCATCATGCGCATCCCGATCGCAGCCTCTTGGTAGTGCTGCTCAAGCTGGCTCGCGGCTTCGCGTGCGAGCAGCTGCAGCGTGAGCGGACGCGCGTTGGACAGCAGCGCGTTCTGGGGGTAGCTGGCCGGCGGCGAGCGATCTTGAAGGAAGCTCGTTGACCGCGCGGCCGTTGCCGCGGACGAGGTCCGTTTCTGCGCGTCGCCGTCGGCGCGCGTGGCGGCCATGGCGATCTCCGTAGACTCAGGTCGATTCGCTCGCTCCGTCTGCAGCATCGAGACGCCGATCAGCAGGGCCGCGGCCGCGGCCGCGCCAGTGAGCGCGTAACGCACCTTTGTCCAGGTCCGCACAGGCGCGAGGAAAACGGCGTCCGGCGTCCCCTCGCCAGCCTGGACGCGCTCCCAGAGCTGCTCACGGAATCCGGCGCTCACGGCGCTCGACCGCAGGGACCGCGTCAACTCCTGGGCCGCTTGCAGGTCGCGCCAGAAGGCGCCGCAAGCCCGACATGACTCCGCGTGTGCGAGCACAGCGGCGCGGCGTCCGGAAGGCAGCCGTCCGTCTAGGCATTGGGACAGCTCGTAACGGCAGGGGTTGCA